>SXON01000188.1 GCA_005778355.1 Pseudomonadota bacterium
CGCGCTCCGGGCAGTCGGCCAGCTGGCCCGGCAGGCCGCCCCCGTCGAATGCCGTCTTGCGACGAGCGAGGTCGCGCGCCCGGCGGGCCGCCTCTCGAGCGCGTGAGGCGTCGATCGCCTTGTTGACGATGGACTTGGCGATGGCGGGATGCTCGTCCATCCACACCGCGAGCTGCTCGTTGACGATGGCCTCGGTGAGGCCCTTGGCGTCGCTGTTGCCGAGCTTGGTCTTGGTCTGCCCCTCGAATTGCGGGTGGCTGATCTTCACAGACACCACGGCCGTGAGGCCCTCGCGGATGTCTTCGCCCGACACCGCCACGTCGCCCTTGGCGTTCTTCAGCAGGTTCTGCGCCTGCGCGTAGGCGTTGACCGTACGAGTGAGCGCGGCGCGGAAGCCGGCCACGTGGGTGCCGCCCTCGATGGTGTTGATGTTGTTGGCGAAGCTGCAGACCGTCTCGTTGTAGGAGCCGTTCCACTGCAAGGCGATCTCCACCTCGAGGCCCTCTTTCCCGCCCTTGAGGTACACCGGCGGGTGCACCGCCTCGCGACCGCTGTTGAGATACTCGACGAAGCTCCGGATGCCACCCTCGTAGACGAAGTCGTCGGTGCGCTCGTTGCGTTTGTCCAGGAGGACGATGCGCAGCCCCCGGTTGAGGAACGCGAGCTCGCGCAGGCGATTGGCAAGGATCTCGTACTGGAAGTCGGTGGTTTCGGTGAAGATGGTGGGGTCGGGGAGGAAGCGCACCCGGGTGCCGCGCTTCTCGCTGGCGCCCTTCTTCTCGAGGTCGGTGACGGGAACACCCCGCTCGAAGCGCTCGGCGTGGTGGAAGCCGCCGCGCCAGATGTCGAGAAAAAGCACCTCGGAGAGGGCGTTGACGCAGCTCACGCCCACGCCGTGGAGGCCACCCGACACCTTGTAGCCACCGCCGCCGAACTTGCCGCCTGCGTGCAGCTTGGTGAGCACGACCTCGGCGGCGGGGCGACCCTCCTTCTCGATGATGTCGACCGGGATGCCGCGGCCGTCGTCTTCCACCGAGCAGCTGCCGTCTTCGTGGAGCATCACGGAGATGACCTTGCAATGGCCAGCGAGCGCCTCGTCGACCGAGTTGTCGACCACCTCGTACACCAGGTGGTGAAGGCCGCGACTGCCGACGTCGCCGATGTACATCGAGGGGCGCACGCGCACCGCCTCCAGCCCCTCCATGACGGTGATGCTCGAGGCGGAGTAGTCGCCCTGAACCGGCGAATCCATCGCGCTCTCGGCGTCGGCGGGCACCCCCGGGGAAGGGGTGGTCGCGGTGTCGTCTTTCGGATCGGGCAAGGGGCCTCCGCGCGGGCAGGCGCGCGCGCGAAAGCTATCCCGTCGACTGCGGCCTAGCCTCCCGCGGGACGCACCGCGCCGGCCTCCACCTCGAGCACCCGCATCCCCGCGATGCCCTCGGGGAGAAAGCGGCGATCCGTGGTGGTGAGAAACACCTGAGCGCCGAGCGTTCCGAGCGTGTGCACCAGTCGCGACGTTCGGCCGGGGTCGAGCTCGCTCCCCACGTCGTCCACGAGGAAAAGCGGCGTCTCCCCGTCGGCCCGGGCGCTCGCCAGTTCCGCGAGCTTCCAGGCGAGGACCAGCGAACGTGCTTGCCCCTGCGAGGCGTAGGCGCGGGCCGGCTTGCCATCCACGAGGAGCTCGAGGTCGTCGCGCTGCGGGCCCACGAGCAGCCGCCGCGCCTCGCGCTCGTTGGGACGTGCCGCGTGCAGGGCGCGCAGCACGGCCTCGGCATCGCCCGACACGTTCGGACGGTAGCGCACGGCAGAGCTCTCGCCCGCGCCAAACGCGGCGTGGAAGTCACGCATGCGACCCGCCATTGCCGCCACGGTGTCGGACCGTCGCGACACCACGCGCACGATCAGCGCGGCGAGCTGCTCGTCGATGGCGTCGAGCGTGGGCCCGTCGGCTCGCCCCCCCCGCACCAGCGCCGCCTTCTGCTCCAGCGCTCGGCGGCACTGCTGCGAGAGCGAGAGGTAGCTCGGCTCCAGCGTGAGCGAGGCCCGGTCGAGCAGGGCCCTTCGCAAGGCGGGCTCGCCGCGCACGATGCCCACGTCGGCGGGGACAAAGTAGCTGGCCCGGAGGCTCCGCAACCAGGCCACCGCGTCGACGGCGCGGTCCTCTCGGCGCAGGCTCCGCCCGGTGTCGCCCCAGCCCCAGGTGAATCGCCGGCTGAAGCCCTCCGACTCGGCGTAGCCCTCCACCGAGGCCTCGAGCGCACCATGCCGCAGCATCTCGGCCGGGCGGGCGGTGCGAAAGCTGCGCAGCGTGCCGAGCACGCCCACCGCCTCGAGCCAGTTGGTCTTGCCCTGCCCATTGGGCCCACAGAAGGCAACGATGGGCGCGTCGACATCGACCACGGCCGACGCGAGGTTGCGGAAGCCCGTGACGCCAACCCGGAGCAAGCGCACGCGCCGCGCCTAGTCGAGGCGGACCGGCATCACGACGAAAAGCGCGCCGTCATCGTCCATGTCCCGGAGGATACAGGGAGACAACGCGTCGCCAAGCTCGACCGACACCCGCGTGCCGTCGAGCACCGAGAGCACCTCGCCCACGAAGCGGGCGTTGAAGCCCATCGCGATGGGCTCGCCGCTGTACTCCATCGCCACCTCGTCGCGCGAGTCGCCGGCGTCGAGCTTGCGAGCGCTGAGCACTAGGCCCTCGGGACTGAACTGGAACTTCACCGAGTTGCTGGCATCGGTGGCGAGGATCGACACGCTCTTGAGCGCCTCGCGGAAGGCGTCTTTCTCGATGATCGCCCGGCGCTTGAAACTCGTGGGCAAGACCTGCCGGTAGTCGGGAAAATCGGCCTCGAGCAGCCGCACGTGCACCAGCACCCCTGGCCACTGCACGAGCGCCGCGCGCTCGCCAAAGCTGATCCCGACCTCGCCCTCATAGCCATCCAGCAACTTGCGGACTTCTCCAAGTCCCTTGCGGGGCAGGAGCATCTTTCGGCCGATCCCGAGCTCGCCACGGTAGGGCACCTGCGCCCAGGACAGGCGATTGCCGTCGGTGCCCACGAAGCGCACCACCGCGCCGTCGGTGGTGCTGGTGTCTTCCACGTGGGCGCCGTTGAGACCGTAGCGGTTGTCGTCGCCCGCGACAGAGAAGTGCACCCGGTCGATCGTGCGCCGGAGTCCACCCGCGTCGACCGTCATGGTGCGCGCCTGATCGAGCGCCGGGGTGACCGGGAACTCCGTGGCCGGGAAGGTGGTCAGGTTGTAGACCGCCGAGCCGGAGCGCACCTCGAGGCGACCGTTGTCGAGCAGCCTCAGGGTGACGATGTCGCCCCGGAGCACCTTCGCGGCCTGGAAGAAGTTGGTGGCATCCACCGCGACCTCACCCGGCGTCTTGATGGTCGCCGCGTAGTCGGCGATGAGGGTGATCGCCTTGTCGGTGGCGGTGGCGCGGAGGGTCTCGCCGCTGGCCTGCAGGAGCACGGAGGACAGCACGGGCGAGGTGGAGCGCTTCTCCGCGATGCCCTGGGCACGGGCCAGGGCGCGGACGAGCTCTTCGCGGTGGATCAGGAGGTCCATGAGGGGGCACCGTAGAAACGACAAAGACTATTCTGTTGAAGATGATCCTGTTGATGCTTGATGTGCCCTGTGGAGAGTGTGGATATCCGTGAACACGCAGCTTCTACCTGTGTCGAGGGCCTGGACAAGTCCTTGCTCGAGACCGCGGAAGTCGACCACTTGTCCCTCGCAACTGGGAACGCGATCCCACCCCTGTGGGCAACTCGGCCACTTGCCGGCGCCTTGCCCATGGCCCACTCCCAGCTTGTCGATAGCGTTGTCCACACGGCGTCGTTGCCGTTCGTGTGACTAGCGACCGCGGACGATCTTCTCGAGGTGGTCGAGTTCGGCGCGGAGATTCGCGTCTTTCTTGGCCTCGACGGCCACTTTCTTGCAGGCGTACTGCACGGTGGAGTTGTCGCGCCCGAAGACGCGGCCGATCTCGGGGAAGCTCAAGTTGGCTACGGAACGACACAGGTACATCGCCAGCTGGCGAGGGCGCGCGATGTTGGCCGGGCGACGTTCGCCTTTGATGTCGTTCGGGAGAATATGATAGTTCTCCGCTACCTTCTTGATGATCACCTCCGGCGACGGCGGCGGCGCCTCCGGGGGCAGGAGCGTGGCGAGCTTCTCCTGCACGAAGGCCATGGTGATGGGACGACCGTAGAAGGCGTGCATCGCATTGAGGCGGTTGAGAACACCCTCGGCCTCGCGCACGCTGTTGCGCGCGCGCTGTGCGATCAGGTACTGCACGTCGGAAGGCAACTCGAGGCGAAGTACTCTGGCTTTTTGCCCGAGGATTGCCATCATGGTCTCGACGTCGGGCGGTTGCACGTCGGCGATGAGTCCCGCGGCGAAGCGGGTGCGCAGCCGTGGCGTGAGCTTGCCGATCTCCTGGGGCGGCTGGTCGGCCGCGAGCACGATCTGTTTCTTGCCACCAAGCATGTGCTCGAAGAGGAGGAAGATCTCCTCCTCGGTGCGCTCACGGCCCGCGATCACCTGGATGTCGTCGATGATCAAGAGGTCGATGTCGCGGCGGAAACCGTCGCGGAAGGGCGCCACGGCGTTGTTCTGGATGGCGGTGACCATCTGCTCGAGGAACTGCTGGCCGCTGAGGTAGAGCACGCCGCCGCCGAGCCGCTTCTCCACCCGGTTGCCGATGGCTTGCACCAGGTGGGACTTGCCGAGACCACTGGCGCCGTAGACGAAGAGCGGGTTGTAGGCGTTGCCGGGGGCGTCGGCCACGGCGCTGGCGACCCCGTGGGCGAAGTCGTTGCACTTGCCGACGACGAAGTTCTCGAAGGTCATCTCGCGGTTGAGACCGCTCGCCTTGTGACCCTTGCTGCGGGTGGGGGCCTCCGGCTCGGCGTTGGCGCCGTCCCACGTGAGCTGCACGTCGATCGGCTGGCCGTAGACCTCGCCCCAGGCCGCGACGATCTGCGGCATCAGGTTGTCGCGGATCCACTCGTAGCTGTAGCGATTCTCGGCGCGGAGCCGCACCACGGAGCCGTTGATGTACTCGGCCTTGAGCGCGCCGGTGCGCGTCCAAATATCCGCCTCCTGGGCGCCAATGCGCTTTTCGAGTGCGTCGCAGAAAGCTAGCCAGTTCGCGTCGATGCTCATGCTCGGGCCCAGGGGTCTACGGTGCGGGCACACCTCGTACAGCCCGGTCGCCACTTCTCCCGGGGAAAGCGGCAGCCGGGCTCCGTGCCCGCCTCCCTGGTGTAGCGCAGGTCTCAGGGGCGCTCAAGGGGGGCGGGCGCGCGCAAGTCCGCGGAGCACCGTGAGAGTTCTGGTGGATAGCCTCAGGGCAAGGGCAGTTTTCCACAAAGTTTCAGCCGCGTGTCAAACCTGTGATTTGTGCGCCTGGGAAGCTGCGGATGCGCCAGCCGGCGGGTGACGGGTGCCATTGCCCTTGGCCGAAAGCGCCCCGCGCGTTAGCCGCCGCGGCTCGAATCGGAGTCGGACATGAAGCGCACCTTCCAGCCTCACAACAAGCGCCGCAAGCGCACCCACGGGTTCCGGGCCCGCATGGCCACGAGCGCTGGTCGCGCCTTGCTCGCGCGTCGCCGCGCGAAGGGCCGCAAGCGCCTCGTCGTCACCGTTGCCACCAAGCGCGGGTAAGTCCCCGGCACGGCTCCGCCGGTCGGCCGACTTCTCCAGCGTCCAGGGCAAGGGCCGTCGCATCCGCGGGAAGTTCCTCGTGGTGGTGTCGGCCGCTGGCCCGGAAACGGGAGGTCGTGCAGGCCTGGCGGTCAGTCGCAAGGTGGGCAACGCCGTGGTTCGCAACCGGGTGAAGCGCTGGCTGCGCGAGTCGCTACGATTCCTGGCAGGAGCATTCCCGCCGGGGCGCGATGTCGTGCTTATCGCCCAGCCGTCTGCGGCCACCGCCGGACTCTTCGCCCTCCGCGAGGAGCTCGCGGTGGCGCTCGACCGGATGTCGCGATGACGTGGTTCTTGCTCACCATGATCCGGGGATGGCGACTCGCCATCTCGCGTTTCATGCCCCCCATCTGCCGGTTCTACCCCTCGTGTAGCGCCTACACCGCCGAGGCGATCACCGCCTGGGGGCCCTGGCGAGGCTCCTGGATGGGGGTCAAGCGCATCTGTCGCTGCCATCCCTACAACCCGGGCGGCCACGATCCCGTACCCCTGCCGCCGCCCGCGGAGCGTTCGTGAAAGATCCCAACGAGAAACGCACGCTGACCGTGCTCGTCTTGAGCATGGCGGTCATCTGGATCTGGTCGGCCTTCTTCGCGCCGCCACCGGTGCCGCCCGCCGAGTCGGCCGCCAGCGCGTTGCCCGCCGAGTCGGCGCCGGTCGCTGTGTTGCCTCACGCGGCGCCTGCGGTCACGGCGTGCACCGGCGAGCGCACGGTGCTCGCGTCGAGCGAGGTGGAACTCGTGGCCACTGATTGCGGCGGCCTCGCCGGGATCACCTTCCCCGATGTGCCGTCGGCCGCCAAGGCAAACACCTGGTGGGGCTGGTTGCTCGGGAAGCTCGATGGCGGCTCCACGGGCGCCTGGGCCCCGTACGAGGCGGGCGAGGGCCCGGAGTCGCTGCTGGGCGACAAGGGACAAGCGCTGGCGGTTGGCGTGGGCGAGCGTAAGCTCGACCCTGCGGGCGTGGCCTGGACCGTCAAGAGCCAGAGCCCGCTCGTGCAAGAGCGCCGTGCCCCCGAGGGCTACACCATCACCCGGACGATCACCCCGGGCGAGAAGCCCGACGCGTGGAACGTGAAGGTACGGGTCGAGGCCAGCCAGGCCGTGGCGGGCCCGGTGTGGGTGGGCATGGTCGACGAGATCGTCCCGGGCGCGGCGACGATGAACGTGCGCAAGCTCAGCGCGGCCGTCGACGGTAGTCTCGAGGCGCTCGACGATCCTGAAGCCGGCTGCGGCTCGATGTTCAGCGGACCGCTGCCCCAGGTTTGGAGCGACCCCGTGGACTGGGTCGGCATCGGCGACCACTACTTCCTCGCCGCGCTGGCACCGCTCGACGGCACCACGGGGACGCTGGAGCTGTCGCGACCCGCCGAAGGCCTCATGGGTGCCTTTTTCGTGGCCCCTGGCGCGGAGCTCGTGCCCGGGCAGCCGGTGGAGCTCGCGTTCGCGCTCTACACCGGCCCCAAGGAACTCGACCGGCTCGCCGAGTTCGGGCACTCACTCGACGAGGCGGCGTCGCTCGGCATCTTCGGACTCTTCGCCAAGATCCTGCTCTTCACGCTGCACCTGTTCCAGGGCGTGCTCTCGAACTGGGGCCTCTCGATCCTCGCGCTCACCTTCCTTGTGCGGCTGTCGCTCTACCCGCTCACCCGGAAGGCGGTGGTGGCTGGGCGCAAGATGCAGGTGCTCCAACCGGAGATGAAGGCGCTCCAGGAACGCTTCGCCGACGACAAGGAGTCGCTCAACCGGGAGACGATGGCGCTCTTCGCGAAGCACGGTGTGAACCCGCTCGGCGGCTGCTTCCCCATCTTCGTGCAAATGCCCGTCTTCTTCGCCTTGTACGCGGCCATCTCGTACGAGCCGGCGCTGTTCCACGCGGACTTCCTATACTTGCAGGACCTGTCCTCCCCTGATCCCTACGGCCTGCTCGGCGTGCTCATCGTGCTCGGGATGTATGCCCAGCAGTCGATGACGCCCATGACCGGCATGGATCCCGCCCAGCAGCAGATGATGAAGCTGATGCCGCTGTTCTTCGGCTTCATGATGTTCTCGATGCCGGCCGGTCTCTCGCTCTACTACACCCTCAACACCGTGCTCGCGATCGTGCAGCAATGGTACAACACGCGGTCAATTCCCCACCCCGCACCGGGAGTCTCTCATGTCAGTCCCTGAAAATCACGTCGTGGCCGAGGGCCGCAACCTGCGCGCCGCCGTCGAGGCCGCGGCCGGCCAGCTCGGCGTGCCGACGACGGCCGTGGAGCACAAGCTCGACTTCGCCCACATGCGGGCCAGCGGATCCGCCGGTGTCGACAGCGTCCGGATCTTCGCGTGGGCCCGCGACGTCGCCGCTCTCGCGCCGGCTCTTGCCGCCGAGGAATGGGTGCGCGGTCTCCTTGCCGCCATGGGTCGCGAAGGCACCGTGCGCTCCGAGCTTCGCGGAGACTCGGCCGTGGTGTACATCGACGTGAAGGAAGGCGCTGGCCACCTCGTGGGTCGGCAGGGCACCACCCTCCGGGCCATCCAGCACCTCCTCGAGCGCAACGTTGCCAGCGAGTTCCCCGGCGTGAACTTCCGGCTCGACGTGTCGCGACCGGACGACGGTGGCGGCCGCGACGGCGGCCCGCGGCGTGATGACCGGCGCGACGATCGCCGGGGCGATGACCGTGGCCCGCGTCGTGACGACCGCCGAGACGATCGTGGCCCCCGCAGCTTCGACCGTGGCGACCGTGGTCCGCGGCGCGACGACCGGCCCCGCGATGATCGGCCTCGCGACGACCGGCCTCGCGATGATCGGCCTCGTGATGATCGGCCCCGCGAGGACCGTGGTCCGCGTAGCTTCGACCGGGGGGATCGCGACGACCGCGGCCCTCGTCGCCAGGATCCCGAGGAGCTCAAGCGCCTGTCGCGGAAGCTCGCGCTCAAGGTGCGCGACACCGGTAGCCCCGAGACCATCCGCCGCGAGCTCAACAGCTTCGACCGGCGCCTGGTTCACCTCGAGGTGGCCGAGGTCGGTGGCGTCGCCAGCCGGAGCATCGGCGAGGGCGCGGACCGCCGGGTAGAGATCTACGTGCCCGAGGAAGGCGGCGAGGGGTAGACCGCGCCGCTGGCCTGGATATCCCTGGCCAGGATGAGCACCGACGCACCCGAGCCCGTCGACCAGCCGTTGCAGATCGGCGGGCTCACGATTGCGCCGGGCGACCGCATCGGCCAGTACGTGTACCGCCGCGTGGCCGGGAAGGGCGGCATGGCCCACGTGGTGCTCGCGACCGATCCCGACGGGCAGCCGGTGGCGCTCAAGATCCTCAAGACGGGGCGCGTTACCAGTGGGGCGCAACGCTTCCGTCGTGAGTTTCGTGCGTTGTCCAAGCTGCGCCACCCCAACGTCATCCGGGTAGACGCGTACGGGGATCTCCACGGTCACCCCTACATCGCGATGGAGTACGTCGAGGGCACCGACCTCCACCAGCTCATCCACGCGATGCGCAACGACCCGCCCGAGGTGCGGTACCACCGCTGCGAGCAGGTGCTGGCCGACGTGGCGCGCGCCCTGGTCTACATTCACGCGCGCGGGCTGGTGCACCGCGATCTGAAGCCCAGCAACGTGCTCATCGATGCCTCGGGCCGCTGCAAGCTCACCGACTTCGGCATCGTGAAAGACCTCGGCCCCGAGAACGAGAGCCAGGCCTCCACCACGCTGGTGGGCACCTGGGCCTACGCCTCCCCCGAGCAGGTGAACGGGCAACCCATCGACCACCGGAGCGATCTCTTCAGCCTCGGCGTGATCCTCTTCGCCATGCTCACTGGTCGTCGTCCCTTCGTGGCGAAAGACCTCGCCGGCTACGTGGAATTGCATCGAACGCACGTGCCGCCGGCCCCGGCCGACGTCGAGCCCGACGTGCCCGCCCACCTCGACGAGATCTGCCGTCGCCTGATGGCGCGTGACCCCCGGCGACGCCCGCGCGGCGCGCAGGAGATCCTGTTCCGGCTCGACGTCTCGGCGGACAACACGCCTGCGTCGAACCGCTGGACACCGCCCGCGGTCGGCCGGCAGACGGTGATCGACGCGCTGGCCGACGCGGTGGCCGCGCTCACGCGCAAGGAAGGCGGGGTGGTGGCGGTTGAAGGCGAGGAAGGCGGCGGACGAAGCACCATGCTCCAGGCCGCCGCCGACGCCGCGCGGGTCGTGGGGCTCGGCATCCATCGCGTCCGGGTGACGCGGCCCGACGGTGCCCTCGGCGTGATCCTCCGCCTAGCCGAGTCGGTACGCGCCGACCTCGGCGAGGCCCATGCACCCGCGCTCGGCGACGCCGCGCGGGAGGCGGTGGAGGCGGCGGGTGGCGGAAGTGCGCGCACCCGCCTGTACGCAGCGCTCGCCGAGGGTCTCGCGCGCCTGTCGCGACACATCCCGCAGGTCGTCATCGTTGACGACGTGCACGCCGCCCTCTTGCCCTCTCTCGACGGCATCCTCCAGGTGGTCCGCGCGCTCGCCACCGAGCCCGTGCTCCTCGTGCTGGGCCTCGACTCCTCCGTGCACTCGCCGCGGCTCGACGCGATGCGGGCGCTCGGGCAGACAATCAACCTGCCGGGGCTGAGCGAGGAGGAGTCCGCGCAACTCGCAGCCTCCTTGCTTGGCAACACGCGCGCCGCTGGGGTGGTGGGCAAACGCTTGCACGCCGAGACGGGGGGCAATCCCGGAGCGACGGTAGACTGGCTCTTGTGGCTGGTCGGCGCCGGCCTCGTGGAGCGGCATGCGCGCGGCTGGCGGCTCGTCGTGGAGCCCGAGGAGATCGCCGATGGCCACCTCGACGTGCCGCCGCCGGTGATCGCCCGGATTCGCCCGCGGATCGAGGCCCTCGACCTCGCCGATCGCGCGCTCGCCGACGCGCTCGCGGTGTACGGCCACGAGGCGGAGCTCGAGGTCTTGCTCGAGGTGCTCTCCATCGGCGAGGAAGCGGCCAACGAATCGCTCTACCGGCTCGACCAGGACGGGCTCGTGCGCGTACGCAGCGCCGGCCCGCACAGCTTCGCGGTGATCGCTCGACCGCTTCTGCGCACGGTGCTGTACCGCTCGCTCGGTGACGACCGTCGCGCCGAGTTGCACCGGGCGTTTGCACGCGCGCTGGAGCAGCGCTTCGGGCAGACCGTCACCAGTATCGAACGTGTGGCCGAGCACTGGACGGCCGCCGGCGAGGTGGGCCCGGCCTATCTGCAGGTGGCGGAGGGCGCGAAGAAGATGCGCGAGCGCGGCCTCAACGCCGAGGCCTGGGAGCTCTCCGAGCGGGCCTTGCAGATCGAGGACACGGCCCGGGTCGACCTCGAGGTCAACGAGTTCGCGCGCGCCCGGCAAGCTTTGCTCGGGGTTCGGGCCGAGGTCTGGTACCTGCGCGGGCGCTGGAACGAGGCACGCGAAGCACTGGAGATGGCGGCGGCCCTGGCCGACCGAGTGGGCGACGATCGCGGCGCCGTGCGCGCCCGGATGCGCCTGTCGCGCGTGCTCCGGACCAGCGGGAAGATCGACGACGCCGAGGCGATGGTGGTGTCGAACCTTGCCCGCGCGCGCGACCTCGGGGAGCGCGAGTCGATCGCCGAGGGCCTGCTCGTGCGCGCCCACATCGCGTGGAGCCGCGGCGAGCTCGACGGGGTGGAGAAGTACGCCCAGGAGGGGCTCATCCAGGCCTCGGCCGGTCACTCCCCGCGCGCCCGAGCTGACCTGCTGCTCGCGCTCACTGCCGTGCAATGTTCCCGGGGACAGCTCGCCTCGGCCGCCAGCGGCTTGATGGAAGCACAGAATCTCTATCGCGACCTGCGCATGCACGGCATGCGGGCCGCTGCGCTCGCCAACCTGGCCGAGGTGGAGCTCGGGCAGGGCGACCCCGTGAGCGCGTGGGAGCATGGCGCCGACGCCATCGCGGAGACCGAGGCCGAGGGCGCGGGCACCACGGGCCCGCCGTCGGTCGCGGCCCACCGCATCCGAGGGCTCGCCGCCTTGGAGCTGGGTGCTTGGACCGAGGCGGCGGCGGAGCTCACGGCGGCGCGCGCCAAAGCCGAGGTCATGGACATCCGGCAGGAACGGCTCGCCTGCGCCGCCCACATCGCGCGCACGCGGCTGGCCACCGGCGACCCGAAGGCGGCGCTCGAGGCGCTGCAGGACGCCGAGTCGCTCGCGGAGGGCGGCGACCCTGAGCGCTTTGTTCCCAGTGTCCACGCGCTCCGGGCGCGGGCCCTCGCCGCCCTGCGCGACGCCTCCGCCGCGAGGGAGTCGGTGGTGAAGGCCGAGGCGGAGGTGGGAGCCCTGCCCCCGCAGCGGCGAGTGGAAACCTCTCTCGACCTCGCGCGCGCGCTCGAGCGCCTCGGCGATGCGGCGGCGGCGCTCCCGCTCGCGCAGGCGGCGTCGCGTCTCGCCGCTTCCCGAGGCTTCCGGATGCTGAGCCTCGACGCGACCGCGCTCGCGGCCCGTGTGTGCGCCGACGCGGCGGAGTCCAACCGGCTCGCCCGCGAAGCTCAGGCAGGCTACGCGGCGATCATGTCGCGACTGCCTAGCGCATGGCAGGCGAGCTTCCGCGGCCGCGGGGGCGGCGCCTGACAGCCAGGAGCCTCGCGCCGGGCGATCGTCTCGGACGCTGGACGCTGGACCGCCCTCTTGGCGAGGGTGCGATGGCGGAGGTGTGGGCGGCCCGCGACGGCGAGGCCCGTGTGGCGCTGAAAGTGCTGCGCCCGGAGGCGGATCGCCGCCGCTTCGAGGCGGAGATCGAGCAGCTCCGGAGCCTGGCGCACCCCGGCATCGCGGCGCTGCTCGACCGGGGGGAAACTGCGGGACGCGCCTGGTTCGCGATGACTCTGGTGGACGGTCCCGACCTGCTGACCCTCGGCGAGAAGCTTCGCGCGCGTCCGGTGGCGGAGCGTCATGCCCGCGCCCGGCTCATCGCCGACGAGCTCGCCACGACCCTGGCCTACGTGCACGCCCAGGGCATCGTGCATCGCGACGTGAAGCCGTCCAACGTGCTGGTGGGTGCCCGGGCAGTGCTCGTCGACTTTGGCGTGGCCGGGCCGCCCGGGCAAGCCGACGCGCTGGTGGGGACGCCGGCCTGGGCGGCCCCGGAGCAGCTTGCCGGCGGCAAGGTCGATGCCCGTGCCGACCAGTACGCCCTCGGCCTCGTGATGTATTTCCTCCTCGCCGGGCGACGGCCGTTTGCCGATGCGCGGGCCCGCGCCGCCGGGGCCCGTCCCCGGCCACCGAGCGAGGTGGATCCCACCGTGCCCGCCGACCTCGAGGCGGTGGTGCAACGCCTGCTGGAGCCGCGGCCTGCTCGGCGCTTCCGCTCGATGGACGAGGTGCGGGCCTCGCTCTCCGCCGTCTTGCCTTCGGAGGCCCCGATCCTCGCCGGGCGGCAGGGCGCGGCCGACCAGGTGGCCGCCGCGCTCGATCGTGTCGCCGCCGGCGAGGGCGTGGTGCTGTCGCTGCGCGGACAGGTGGGTGCAGGCCAGGACTGGCTGGGCACGCTGGCCCGGGCGAGCGCGTCACGTCGGGCGATCAGCTGCGTCGTGGCCGACGACGAGGCCGCGCTGGTGCGTCACCGCACGCGGATCGATGACGGCGAGGCCTTGCTCCTCGTCACCTCGCTCCCGTTCGACGGCGCCGAGGTGATCGAGCTCTTGCCGCTCGGTGTGGGCGACATCCGCCGGTCGGTCTTCGCCGCGGCACCGCGCACGCCCTCGCTCGCGATGGTGGCGGAACGGGTGCACGCGTGGACGGGCGGTCACGCCCGGCTGGTGGAGGCCCTCCTGCGCGAGAACGCCGCCGAGGGGGTGCTCCGGGTCGACCCGCCGCCGGCGCTCGACGTGTCGCCCTGGGTCGACCTGCTCGACCTCGACACCGCGAGCGCAGCCCAGGCGCTGGCGGCGCTGCAGGACGCGGCCACCGCCGAGCAGGTGGGCGAGGTCTCGCGCGTGGCGGCCGCCGAGGTCTTGCCCGAGCTGGAGCGCCTCGGCGTCTCGGTGCGCGCGGGGGACCGGTGGCGCCTCGCGGCCGAGTGTTTTCGGGCACCGCTGCTCGCCACCGCACCCGACCCCGACAGCCTCGTCGCGCGGGCGAGGGAGGTGTCGCGACCAAAGTGGGCTGAGGACCCGGTCTTGGGGCGGGCGCGCGTGGCCATCGAGGCGAATCGCCATGCGGACGCCATTGCCGCCCTGCTCGAGGCGGTCGATGCCGACCAGCCCCCCGAGGATGTTAGCGAGGAACGACGACTCTTGTTGGCGAGCCTTCACTGGTTCATGGGGGACGGCCCAGGGGCGTCGAGGGCATGGCGGGAAGTGCGGGACACGTCGCGCGACCCGCGGCACCGGGCGCGCGCGGGCGTGGGCCTAGGTGTGGTGGCGCTGCAAGCTGGGCAGCTGGACGAGGCGCTCGACGCCCTCTCCGCCGCGCTGGTAGACGCCGAACTCGTGGGCGACCTCCGCACGGCCGCGCTCGCGGGCCTCGATCTCGCCGAGGCGCGGGCCCTCCGCGGACAGATGGCCGATGCGCTTCGAAGCGCCCGCCGGGCCCTCGATCACGCCCGCGCACTGAGGGACCGGGCGCTCGAGGCCAAGGCCGGCCGGGCGCTGGGGCAGGTTTGGCTCGACCTCGGCGCCCCGGCCGAGGCGGAGCGTGTGCTGGCGGACGCTGCCGCACTGGCGCGGGCGGCCGGCATCGAGGAGGAGCGGGTAGCCATCGTGGTCCTCCGCGCTCGCGCCGCGCTCGACACGCGTCCTGGCGAGGCGACGGCTGCAGCGGTCGCGCTGGATCGCCTCTTGCCGGTGGTTCCCCCGTCGCCCGACCCCGAGGGCTTCGGCGCGCTCCTGCTCGCTGTTCGCGCGCGGGCGCTGGCCTTCGCGGGCGACGCCCCGCGTGCCCGGGAGGCGCTGGTCGGCGCCTGGGCCCGGGCGGCAAGCGCGCCCCTTGAGATGCGGGCGCGCACACTCGCCGAGGCCTGTCGCGCGGCGATCGCCGTGGGCGACACGGCCTCGGCCGTCGGCATCGTCGCGGAGTTGTCCGGGCTTGCCGCCGAGCACCGCCTAGATCTCCTTGCCTGGGAGGCGAGCGCCATGCGCGCGCTCTTGGAAGGGCACCCCCGCCCGGAGGCCGCGGAGCTTGCTGTGGGCTTGCCGGATCGCGAGGCGGCGTGGTTGCTCGGGAGGGCGCCGTAGGCGCCCGTCCACCTCTGCAGGTGCTGCCTGGCCCTCAAGCCCCGGCCGCCGTCGCCGATAGCACCGGGGCAGGAGCAACAAACCATGCCGACGCTGGAATCGAGGAAGCTCGCCATTGGACTCGGTCTCGTGGCGCTCGTCGCCGGGGTGCCGGCGGTCGCCGTGGCGGGCTCCACCGCCTTCGCGGCCCTCACCGGCACCGACCTCGGGATCGCCACGCTCGCGGCCACCGCAGCCTCGCTCGGCGGCGGGCTCCTCGCCGCGTGGCGCGTGATCGCTCGGACCTTTGACGACCTCCGCGCCGAGCTCGACGAGGTGCGGGGCGCGGTTCAACGGCTCCGCGACGGTGACCCGTACCACGAGCTTGTGCCCGGCGAATACACGGCGGACCTCGCCGTGGGTGTGCGCGAGCTGCGCGGGACGCTGAGTGCTCGCCAGCGCCGCCTCGAGGACGAGAACCGGCGCCTGTCGCGACAGCTCGCCGAGCTCCAGAGCCCCGCCCCGCCGGGGATCGTGATGCCTGCGGCCAGCGGGTCGTCGAGGTCGCCTGGGCTGATGCTCGCGAGCTGAACTACTTCCCGGCTGGCGCCGACGGCGGCGGGCGCATGCCCGGGGGCATCCCCGGAGGCATCCCGGGCGACATGCCCGGCATTGGCGGCCGCGGGGGCGGCCCGCCCGCTTCGCTCGCGTCGCCGCCCGGAGCGCCCGGGGGCGCCATCGCAGGGGGCTTCTTCTCGTCGGGTGGTGGCTCGCGACCCTCGAGGATGTCGTCCACCTCGTCGCCCGCGTCGCGCGCGGCCGAGCGGGTGAGCTTCACGAGGCCGTGGGTGAACTCGCTCGCGGCGTACCAGTCCTCACCCGAGGTCTGGAAGCGGATGGTCTCATCGGGCTTGCCCTGGACGCGGTAGGTCAGGTCGAAGGACGGCTGCAGGTCGGCGGGCCGCTCGGCCTCCTGCACGTAGCTCTGCGACTTCACCTTCATGGCTTTCTCCAGCCAGTTGGCGAAGGTCTCGTCCTTCTTGTCCACCTCGCCCGATCCGGCGGCGGCGATGCGCTCCCACCAGTCGGCGTTGCGGTCTTCCTTGTTGTGCTGCTTCCACTCCACCATCTTGCCGCCCTTGCCCAGCGTCACGCTGTCGAGGGCCTCGATGGCGAAGCTGGTGAGCCCACGCTCGGGCAGGCGCGTGGCCGCGAACTTCAACGGCTTGAACAGCTCGTCGTCCACCACGTAGTACTTGCTCGACTCACGATGGCGAACATAGCGGTCCTTCGCGCCGTACGTTTCCCCGCCCAGTTCGAGCGTGGCCGTGCGGCCGGTGGTGAGAATGGTGAGCGTGGTGTCGGGATTCGTGAGCCCGAAGCTCTCGATTTTCGAGTCATCGACGCCCACGAGCTCGCGCATGGCGTAGAGCGGCGCGAGGCCTTCCACCACCTTGTTGCCCGCGCTCCCCGCCTTGAAGGCGGTGATCTTGGCCTCGATAGGCGGCGGGGTTTCCCCTTCCTTCACCTTCTTCTGCTTCTTGTCGGTGACGGTCACCCAGCCCCAGGCCCCCGTCGCGTCCTTGCTCAACTCGTAGGCCACCTCGAGCTCGGGGGCGGCGTAGATGATCTTCGTGACGTCGTCGCGCGTGGCGTCGACGAGCACGATACCTTCTTTCTCGGCGGCTTCTTCGCCTGCCGTGTAGTGCCGCCACGAGGCGCCGAGGCCCAGCGCCAAGACCACACCGTACACCATCCAAGGCCGGATCATGCAGCCCCCTTCTTGCGACGACGCGACACGCGGAGCGCGCCCACTGTAAACACCAGCGCCGGGAAACCAGCCGTGATCCCGTAGAACCACATGGCCTCACCCTCCTTGGTGTGCTGGATCTTCACGTCTTCTTCAGACTCGGTCTCGCCGCCGATCGCGGGGTCGGCGGTGAGCCAGCCGATCGACTCGGCCAGGTACACCGACGAGGCCGGGCTACGGGGCAGCACGAAGTTCGAGGCGAAAGTGGCGTCGGCCATCACGACCGCGCGCCACTCGTCCTTGTCGCCCCCGCTCGCGGGACCGCTGGCCACCACGCCGAGGTCGTAGCCACCGCGCTTCTCGATGTCTTTGTCGAACTCGTAGTTCCCGTTGTCGTCGTGGAACCACTCGGAGGAGCCCTTGACGGTGACCGTCACCTTGCCGTCGTGTACGGAGGCCTCCTTCACCGAGCCCGCACCGGGCGCGATGAAGACCGCGTCCTGGCTGTGCTTGGACAGGGTGGTCACCGACTCGTGGGAAGAGAACTTGTTCGTCCCGATGTAGGCCCGGTCGGTGGGCCCGCCGGTGACCTTCAGGAACGCCTTGTCCGACAACAGCGGCGTGGCGGTGAAGTCGACGCCGGCGAGAGCGTAGAGCGCCGGATCGGGATTTTCAGTGGGCTCCAGCATGAAGAACAGCGAGCCCCCCTGATCGCGGAAGGCTTTCAAGGCGGCGATTTCTTCCGGGAAGAAGGGCTTCCGGGGGCCGACAACGAACACGATCGCCGCGTCGTCGGGCACGGCCTGCGCGAGGCCATCGTCGACGCCGAGCTCCTTCACCTTGAGGTTGAGCCCTTCTAGGGCCTTCTTCATGGTGTCGATGTTCTCTTCGTCGTTCGCCGCGTTCTTCCAGAAGAACTCGTCGTGTCCCACCGTGAAATAGACCGTGCGCTTCTCCTTCGCGAGCTTCAAAAGGCCCGTGTGCACCTTGCTGTCGAGCTTGCGGAGGTCTTTCTTGGCGCTGTCGAGCTTGTCGGTGAGCTTGATAGTTTCCACCTTCTCGCCCATCACCAGCGCGATGTTGCCGTTGTCCCTGATCTTCCACTCCTTGGCCGTCTCGGGGTCCATGGCGTGGTCGATCACCTCGACGGAGAGGTTCTCGCCCTCCAGATCGTCGAAGTAGGGCCGCACCTCGCCGAGCACGTCGCTCGAGGGCGGGAAGAAGAGCACCACGCGCACCGGCTCTGTGAGCGAGTCGACCACCTTGTGGGTGGCCTCGCCAACCGTGGTGGTCTTGAAGAAACCGAAGTCGAAACGTTCGTTCGTCTCGTGGGCCAGAAAGTTCAAGGGGAAGAGCATCCCGAGGCCGAGCGCCACACCGAGCCCGCCTTCCCAGGCGGCGGCTACCCGCAGCGGGTGCACGCTGTGCGGGCTCGCGGCGAGGGTGCGATTCAGGCCGAAGGCAGGCAAGGCGCCGGTGAGCCACGCCAGCGGGATGGCACATTGGAGCGCCACACGCAGGTGTTTCTCGCCATCCGCATCGAGGCCGAGGCTGCTCACCACGTCTTTGAGTTGGAGCGCGTAGAAGAGCGCCGACGACATGGAGATCGCGTAGAACAACACCGCGAGCTTGGTGGCCGCTGGGTGACGCTCGAAGCTCGTGAGCCGGCCGCCCACCGCGAGCACGGCGAGCAAGGCGCCAAGCGCGAGGAGCGACCAGCGAACGGCGTCGCTCCCGTCGAACATGCGCTCGGCGAGGAAGATGGCAAAGCTACCGACAAGGTAGAGAATCGTGGGGGCGTTCATTCCCACCTCCGGGCGCGCAGCGCCTGCGTGGCGAGGAGTAGGAAGGCGAAGGTGACCGAGGCGAAGAAGAAGACGGCCTCGGTGTTCACGCGGCCTTCCTGGAAAGGCTTGAACTGCTTGTCGAAGAAGGCGACGTAGGAAATGATCGCCTTGAAGGGCGGGTCTGTTACCCGAGCGAGGAGCCAGCAGGCCACGAAGAACACGGTGCCCACCGCGGCGATGGCGCCCGCGAGGATCTGATTGCGCGACACGCTCGACGCCCAGGTGCC
>SXON01000189.1 GCA_005778355.1 Pseudomonadota bacterium
CCCGGCTTGTCGCCGGGTGCGCTCGCAGCGCTCGCGCCGGGCGCCTCCCGGCGTCCGTCGGCGCCCTCGGCGTCGGCTTACCAGCCGCCGCCGCCGGGGCCGCCGTACGCCCCTTGATCGTTCCGCGAGCCGTCCGCGTCGTTGTAGGCGCTGTCGGCATCGCCGGCATCGACGGAGGAGGAGTAGCTGTCGAGCGTCCAGTCGTCGTTGTACGGGTTCCCGTCGCAACGGGCGCGCGTGAAGTTGCCGCCCGCGCTGATGGACCCGGAACCGGCCGACCAACTGCCCCCGTAGTTGGTGCCCACGGCGCTGTCGTTGTAGACGTTGTTGTACTCGAGCGTGGCCGAGCCGTCGCCGTACATGAGCGCGGTGTCGACGTCGTTCTCGACGATGGAGTTCACCATCCAGAAGGTCGCGGTGGAGGGGACCCAGGCGTCGGCGCCGCGGGCCGTGCCGCTGGTGTCGCTCTCGTTGCCGTAGAGTGACATGTTTTCGAGGAACATCGCGGCGGTGTCGTCACCGAACACGCCGCCACCGTCGGTCGTGGCCTCGTTGCAGGCCACCACCGCGTTGGTGCCGGAGAACGTGCCGCCGCTCACCATGATGCCGCCGCCATCGGTGGCGTTGTTCTCGGCGACGACGCCGTGCTCGAACTCGACGTTCGCCGTGGCGCCCACGTACAGGCCGCCGCCCGCGTCGGCGTCGTTGGTGACCATCCAGACCGAGTCCATCGTCACGTTGCCGTCGGACACGCAAATGCCGCCGCCGTAGCTGTAGAGCCACCACTGCTCGTATGAGCCCACCACCACCTGGTCGAAGTCCGGAAGGCTGTTGTTGTAGAGGATCACGTCGTCGAGCACGGGGTCGTCGCCAGCCACGTACACGCCACCGCCGCAGTATGTGAAGGTGTAGACGGTGCAGGTCGTCGTCCCATTGTGGGAGGCGCTTGAATCGGCGCACGCCGCGGAGGAGGTGGTGACGTCGACCCCGCCGGTGCCGCCGGAGATGGTGAAGCCATGCACGTAGGGGCTGGCGCTCGTGCCCGAGGCGATCGTGAGCGCGGACGAGCAGTCGTAGGGGTTGGTGTAGTCGCAAGGGGTGAGCGCGGCGTCGATCGTCGTGAGCTCGCTGCCCTCGACGCCCCACAGGTCGAGCGACTTGCCGTCGAGGTCGATGGCCTCGGTGTAGGTACCCGAGTAGGCGATGACGCACGACCAGGCGTCATCGACGGCGTCCTGCAGCGAGCTGTAGGGGTTGGCGGCGCTGCCGTTGCCGGTGGAGGAACCGCCGTAGGCGTCGGCGACGACCGGCTCGCCGGCGTCGGTATCGTCGCAGTCGTAGCTGTTCTCGACATAGCCCGAGGGTTGTGAACACTCGCTGTCGGTACTGGATGGGTCGCCAAAGCTGTCGCCGTCGTCGTCGGCGTAGTAGGTGTTGCCGTCGATCGGGTTGTCGTCGACGGTGCCGTTGCAGTCGTTGTCGGCGCCGTCGCACACCTCGGTGCCGCCTGGGTAGCTGGAACGGTCGCCGTCGTCGCAGTCGGTGTCGTCAGTAACGTAGCCGCTCGGTTGGGTGCACGCGAGGTCGGTCACCGAGGCATTCCCGAAGCCGTCGGTGTCGGCGTCGAGGTACCAGGTGAGCGCGTCGGCGGCGGTGTCCTCGTCGGTCGTCCCGTTGCAGTTGTCGTCGCGACCGTTGCAGTACTCGGTGGCCGCTGGGTTGGTGGCGGCGCGACTGTCGTCGCAATCGGTATCGTCTGCCACGTAGCCCACCGGGGCGTAACATTCGACGTCGGTGACACTCGGGTCGCCGTAGCCGTCGCCGTCGGTGTCGGCGTACCAGGTCGTGGCGTCGGCAGCGCTTTCCTCGTCGATGTCGCCGTCGCAGTTGTCGTCTTCGCCGTCGCAGTACTCAGTCGCGCCGGGGAACACCTCGTCGTCGCGGTCGTCACAATCGTCGGCATTCTCGGCGTAGCCCGTGGGTAGGGCGCAGGCCTGTTGCGAGAAGCTGGCGTCGCCGTAGCCGTCGTCGTCGATATCGGCGTAGTAGCTGGTAGTTACGCCCTCGTCGACGCTGCCGTCGCAGTCGTTGTCGAGGGTGTCGCAAACCTCGCTGTTGCCCGGGTAGGATTTGTTGGTGCTGTCGTCGCAGTCGGTGTTGTCGGTGACGAAACCCTCTGGTTCCTCGCAGGCCTCCTCCGGGGCGCCGGCGTCGCCGTAGCCGTCGCTGTCGGCGTCGGCGTAGTAGGTGTCGGTGACATTTTCGTCGATGGTGCCGTCGCAGTTATTGTCGATGCCATCGCACACTTCGGGGTTGCCCGGGTACGCGCGGGGCTGCTCGTCGTCGCAGTCGTTGCCGTTGGTCACGTAGCCGTCGGGCACCTCGCAGGCCGACTCGGTGCGGTCGGGGTTGCCGAAGCCGTCCTGGTCGTAGTCCATGTAGAAGGTGCTCGCGACGTCCTCGTCGATGGTGCCGTCGCAGTCGTTGTCGAGGTTGTCGCAGACCTCGCTGGCGCCCGGGTTGACAGTGCTGTCGCCGTCGTCGCAGTCGCCGTCGGAGGGCCGGAAACCGTCGCCGTCTTCGTCGCACGCGGCTGCGGAGACCTCGCAGGCGCCACTGGACCCCGAGTCGGTGTCTTTCGATGTGCCGTCGCCGCCGCCGGGGCAGCCCAGGAGCACCAGGGCGACGAGGGGGAAGGAGGTGCGCGTCATCAGTTCCTCGGGAGTCAGGGGGCCCCGCATCCTACCTCAATGCGTGCGAAACCGCTCGATCCCCGGGGCGAGACGGGTGACGATGCGGGCGACCCGGAGTGTCGATGCTCGCGTTTTTTCTCGCCTGCCCTGCCGCCACGGAGTCCGCCGACCCTCGGGTGGACGAGCTGCTCGACACTGTTGAACAACAAGCCGCCTTGATCGAGGACTTGACCGCGCGCCTGGAGGCCGTCGAAGGCGCCGGGTACGCCACGACCGCCGACGTGGGCGCCCAACTCGGCGAGCTCGCGGAGTTGGCGCCGCTCTTGGAGATCGGCGGCACCGAGGTGGCGCTGGTCGGCGCGAACCTGCATGTCCGGAGCGGCGCAGGGGCCACTGACGCGGAACCCAACGGGCTGGGCAACCTCGTCGTGGGCTACGGCGAGAACCCCGACGCCATGGACCGAAGCGGTTCACACAACGTCGTGATCGGAGCAGAGCACGGCTATTCCAGCTACGGTGGGCTGGTGGCCGGGCACGCCAACACTGTGTCGGCGCCCTCGTCCAGTGTCACCGGCGGGGATCACAGCGTTGCCAGTGGCGAGTTCTCGGCGGTGTCGGGTGGCCACTACCACGTGGCCTCCGGGACCAGCGCGTGGGCCGGGGGCGGCACCTACGGAACCGCGAGCGGCGACTTCGCCGCCGTCGCGGGCGGCTACCGGAACGCGGCGACAGCCCTCTCGGCGGCGGTGGCCGGGGGATTCGAGAACACCGCCAGCGAGGAGGCCACCGTCGTCAGCGGCGGCTACCGCAACATCGCCTCGGGGCTCTACAGCTCAGTGTCGGGCGGCGAGAGAAACGACGCCACGGGCAAGCAGGCATCGATCTGCGGCGGTTCGGCCAACACGGCCACGGCCATCGCCGCGACGGTGTCCGGCGGCTACCTCAACGATGCCACCGGCGGGGCCTCGTCGATCTCCGGGGGCTACAACAACAGCGCCACCGCGTACTGGTCGAGCGTTCACGGAGGCAAGGACGTGACCATCGACGCCGACTACGCCTACGGCCCATGAAAAAACTGGCCCCGCGCCGGACGAAGCGGCCCGTCTTGCGCTAGTCTCGACGCTTCCCCGGAGTGTCGATGCTCGCACGCGCCCAGGCCCCCACGCAGGAGAGACAGGCGCCCGCTCAAGCGCCGACCGGCCCAGCCGCCGGTGGACGGGGCAATGGCTTCCGTGCCGACCGGGTGAAGGCCATGGTGCAGGGGGGAGCAGGTGAGCAGATCGCGATCACGCCCGACCTCGCCGCGATGATCTCGGGCGCTCTGGTGTCGGGCCCCGACGTGCCGGTCACCGACGAGGAAAAGGGCAAGGGCTACTCGGACACGCAATTCAAGGGTACCGCCTTCGTGAAGGGGGCGAGCGACGGCAACGACATCGACCCCAACGACGCCGTGCAGGGCTCGCTCGCGAACTGCTACTTCATCGCGGCGATGGAGGCGGTGGCGCGGGCCAACCCGGAGGCCATCCGCAAGCTCATCAAGGACAACGGCAACGGCACGTTCGACGTGACCCTCTACATCAGCGGTGGCGGCTGGTCGTGGAAAGCGTCGCCCAAGGTGTACACCGTCGATGACTATTTCCCGGGTAAGTCATCCTCGAGCCCAGCCTACGCCAAGACGGGCGACACCGGTGAGAAGGGTCCGGAGCTTTGGGCGATGCTGCTGGAGAAGGCCTACGCCAAGAGCAAGGGGAGCTACAAGGACATCGCCTGGGGCAACACCGGCGCCGCCATGGAGATGCTCACCGGGCAGGGCGCCCAGACCATCACCCCGGCGTCGTACAGCGACGAGAAGCTGGCGGAGGCGATCGACAAGGCCATCGCCGAGAAGCGTCCCGTGGCGTGCGCCACCAAGGATCTCGAGAAGGAGAGCGAGGAGGTGCGCAAGCTCGCCCCCTCCAGCGTGGTGGGTAAGCACGCCTATGCCCCGATCTCGGTCAACAAGGACAAGAAGACCATCACCCTGCAGAACCCCTGGGGCGCCAGCTATCAGGTGAACGACTTGCCGCTTTCGAGCTTCAAGAAGCTGTACCACTCGGTTTACATCGGCGCGGCGGCCAAATGACGCGTGGCGCGGTGAACGTCGCAGTGGTGGAAATCGAGGAAACGACGGTGGGTGACCTCGACGGGGTGGCCGTGCCGTTCGGGAATGCCTGGGACAGCGACTACGTGGTCGAGGGTGGGACCACCGCCCAGGGCTACAGCGGCGTGCTCTTCCTGCCAGCGGGCCCGTTGCGCGTGGGCCGGGGCAGCGAGTTGACCGTGGCCGGCCAGCCGTGGCGCGTGATCGAGGTCGTGCGCCGAGGTGGGCACGGGGTGGTTCGCCTCCAGCGAGCCTAAGGCCAGCCCCGCCGCAGGCCCTCGCCGAAGGCCCCCGCGCCAGGGCCGGTGGGGCGCCGAGGACGGGCGCTGCCAAAAGCGAAGCGGGGGCCACCCGGGTGGGCGACCCCCACGCTCAGGCCTCGCCGCTACATCGGCAGCGTGCCGGTGTCGTTCCAGGGGTTGCCGTCGCAGCCGATGCTGCCGGCGAAGGTGCCCGACGAGGTGACGCCGGAGCCCACGGTCCACGAGCCACTGTAGGTGCCGCCCGAGCCATTGTTGAACAGGTCGGTGTCGGACACGGAGCCGGTGCCGACCGCGTAGAACAAGGGCGAGCTGGTGGTGCCCTCGGCCATGGTGTACGTGAGGCCCACCGTGGCGCCGCTGCCGACGTAGACCGCGGAGCCGTTGTTGAC
Organism: Pseudomonadota bacterium; assembly: GCA_005778355.1. GTDB lineage: Bacteria > Myxococcota_A > UBA796 > UBA796 > SXON01 > SXON01. The sequence continues at coordinate 5,486 of SXON01000189.1, forward strand.
GGACGTGTACGCCGTGTTCTCGTACATCACCGAGTTGAGCACCGAGGTCGTGCCGCTGGTGTCGGTGAAGAGCGCGCCGCCGTCGGTGGCGGCGTTGTTGCACGCGAGCACCGAGCTCGTGATGCTCGAGTCGGAGCCGGAGACGGCGATACCCGCGCCGTCGGTGGCGGCGTTGTCGTCGAACCAGCTGCCCGAGACGCTGAGCGTGGAGCTCGAGCCCGCGTAGGCACCGCCGCCCTGATCGGCGCTGTTGTCGACGAACCAGCTGTCCTCAATCGAGGTGACCGAGTTCATCGCGCAGACGGCGCCGCCGTAGCTGTAGATCCAGGTCTGCGACCACGAGCCGGTGGACACCTCGTCGAAGTCCGGGAGGTCGTTGTCCAGGAACGCCATCTCGGAGAAGGTGGGGTCGTCGCCGTTGATGTAGGCGCCGCCGCCGCAGAACTCCCAGGTGGTGACTGAGCAGCTCTCATCGCCGCCACCCATTCCGGTGGACGGCGCCGAGTCAGCGCAGGTGGTCGTTGCGGTCGCGCTCGAACCGTAGCCGGTGCCGCCCGAAACGGTGAAGCCGTGGATGGTGGGCGTCGCGCCACTATCGCTGGCGATGATGAACACCGGGGCGCAGGTCTCGGGGTTGCTGTAGTCGCAGGTGCTCAGGCCTGGGTCGATCTCGGTGGATTCCCAGCCGGCCACGCCCCACACGTCGATCGACTTGCCGCCGAGGTCGATGTTGTACTCGTCGTAGGTGCCCTCGAGGGCCACCACGCACAGGTCGGCCGCGTCGATCGCGTCCTGGAGGAGGTCGAAGGGCAAGCCGGCCGTGCCGTCGCCCGAGGAGGAGCCGCCCATCGGGTCGGCGGTGACGGGCTCGCTGTTGTCGCCGTCGTTGCAGTCGTAGGCGTTCTCGACGTAGCCGCTCGGCACCGAGCAGGCCGAGACGGTGTCGCTCGCGTCGCCGTAGGTGTCGGTGTCGTCGTCGGCGTAGTAGGTCGTGCCGTCGGCCACGCCGCCGAGCTCGTCGGTGGTGCCGTCGCAGTCGTCGTCCTCGCCGTTGCAGTACTCGGTTGCGCCCGGGTAGGTCGTGGCGGTGAGATCGTCGCAGTCGTTGCTGTCGGCGACGTAGCCAGAGGGCTGCGTGCAGGCGACGTCGGTGTAGCCGAGGTCGCCGTAGCCGTCGCTGTCGGCGTCGCGGTACCAGGTGGCGGCGTCGGCGGCGGTGTCCTCATCGATGGTGCCGTCGCAATCGTCGTCGATGCTATTGCAGTACTCCATCGCGCCCGGGTTGGTGGCGGCGCGGCCGTCGTCGCAGTCGGTGTTGTCGGCCACGTACCCGGTGGGCTGATAGCAGGCGTCGTCGGTGCTGGCGGGGTTGCCGTACAGGTCGCCGTCGGTGTCCGCGTACCAAGTGGAGGCGTCGGCCGCGTCGTCTTCGTCGAAGGTGCCGTCGCAGTCGTCGTCTTCGCCGTTGCAGTACTCGGTCGCGCCCGGGTTGGTCCAGTTGCGGCCGTCGTCGCAGTCGGTGCTGTCGGCGACGTAGCCGGCAGGCTGATCACAGGCGACTTGCGAGGAGCTCGCGTCGCCGTAGCCGTCGGTGTCGGTGTCGGCGTACCAGGTGGAGGCGTCGGTCGCGTCGGGCTCGTCGGCGGTGCCATCGCAGTCGTTGTCGATGCCGTCGCACACCTCGGTGGCGGCCGGGTTGGCGGAGGCCGTGGCGTCGTTGCAGTCGGTGTTGTCGGCCACGTAGCCGGCGGGCTGGTAGCACTCGATGTCGCTGTTGGCGGCGTCGCCATAGCTGTCGCCGTCGCTGTCGGCGTACCAGGTGCTCGCATCGACCGCACTGTCTTCGTCGGTGGCGGTGTCGCAGTCGTCGTCGATCCCGTTGCAGTACTCGTCCGCGCCGGGGTTGGTCTCGTAGCGGGCGTCGTTGCAGTCGGTGTTGTCGGCCACGTAGCCACGCGGCGCGCTACAAGAAACGGCGCTGGTGGCGGCGTCGCCGTAGCCGTCGCCATCGCCATCCGCGTACCAGGTGCTCGCGTCGGACGCCGTGTCTTCATCGACGCTGCCGTCGCAGTTGTCGTCGATACCGTTGCACACCTCGGTGGCGATCGGGTTGACGCTGGCGTCGTCGTCGTCGCAGTCGGCGGGGTTGTCGGCGAAGCCCGTGGGCAGCGAGCATTCCTGCGTGGTCATCGAGGCGTCGCCGAAGCCGTCGCCGTCGGTGTCCGCGTAGTAGGTGGTGGTGACGCCCTCGTCGACGTTGCCATCACAGTTGTTGTCGATGGTGTCGCAGACTTCTTGGTTGCCGGGGAAGGCGTCGGCGGTGCTGTCGTCGCAGTCGGTGTTGTCGAGGACGTAGTCTTCCGGCTGGGTGCCCTCGCAGTACACCGAGGAGGTGGCTGGATCGCCGTAGCCATCCTTGTCGGCGTCGGCGAAGTAGGTGGTGCCCACGCCGTCGTCGACCTCGCCGTTGCAGTCGTTGTCGATCCCGTCGCACACCTCGGCGTTGCCGGGGAAGGACTTGGCCTCGGCGTCGTCGCAGTCGTCGGGGTTGGAGACGTAGCCCTCGGGCGCCTCGCAGGCGGTGGTGCCCTCGGCGGCGTTGCCGAAGCCGTCGCCGTCGACGTCGCGGTAGAACGTGGCGGTGAGGCCCTCGTCGGTGGCGCCGTCGCAGTTGTTGTCGATACCGTCGCAGATCTCGGCGGCACCGGGGTTGACCGAGGCGTCGTTGTCGTCGCAGTCGTCCTCGGAAACGCAGTAGCCGTCGTTGTCTTCTTCGACGCAGTCGCTCGGGGTGGTGCTGGTGTCGTCCTTCTCGCCGTCGGTGCCGCCGCCGGGGCAGCCCATGAGGAAGAGAACAAGGGAGAGGCCAAGGATGTTGCGTTCCATGGGGATCCTCGAGAAAGGTCGTTGGGGCTGGTCTGGGGGAGACGGCGTCGACAGCGGGTATAGCAGGGCCGGGTGCCGACTTTAGCTCGGCCGCAGGGGGGCGTCAACGAATTGTCTCGTCTGGTCTAGGGCGCCGCGCAGCCAGGCGACATCAGGTGTCAATCCCTCAGGGCACCAAAACGGAGTCCTCGGTCTGAGATCCGGTAGGACTGTCGACCGGAAAGGCCGAGGACCGCGAGCAAGATCACGACGCCGGCGAGCAGCGTGTCGGCGCGATCGGGGCTGGCAACAATCAGTGACCGCCTCTCACCGGGGGAGGCCGCCAGCAGGCGATCCCCCCATGTGCGAAGCTGCGTTGCCGGCAACACGCTGTTGTGTACCCGTGCCGCGTCGTACGTGGCGAGATCGAGGCTCGCGGCGGCGAGCGAGGTGGCGGTCCCGGCGACGGCCACCGCGGCTCGAGGGCGCGCGGGCAGGCTCACCCCGCCCACGGCTGCATCGACGGCGGCGCGACAGCGGGCGAGCGCGGCGGGCTCCACCCGCTCGTAGCCGAGGAAGGCGTCGGTGAGACGCACGGTGCCGATTTCGAGGGAGGTGCGGTACAGGATCTTCCTTCCTTCTCCGAGGATGATCTCTGTCGAGCCCCCGCCGGGATCGCACAGCAGCACCGGCCCGGCCGCGAGGGTCAAACCGGTGAGCCCGCCGAGGTAGGTGAACCGGGCCTCGTCTTCGCCGGTGATTACCTCGACGTTGATCCCGGTTTGACGCCTCACGTTGGCGTAGAACGTTGTCGCGTTGAGGGCGCGTCGACTGGCGCTGGTGGCCACGGCGCGCACCGCCGAGGGCGCGAGGCCGTGCGTGGTCGCGATGGCCGCATAGTCGCGGAGCGCCGCGATGGCAGCCTCCATGCGCTCGGGCCGGAAGACACCGGTATCGCCCATCCCCCGACCCAGCCCCACCACGCGGGCCTCGTCGTGCACCACCCGCTCCCCGTCCATGATCAGGAGCAGGATGGAGTTGGACCCGATGTCGATGGAGGCGTTCATCGCGACCTTACCAGGAGAGGTGCCCTGACCAGTGCGGGTTGGTATAGCCACCGCCGCCCTCGGTGAGCTGCACCTGGTGGTTCCCATCGGCGCTGGCGAGCCACACGTGGGCGGATCCGGTCCGCGTGGAGGAGAAGACGAGGTAGTTGCCGTCGGGAGACCACGATGGATCCTCGTTGTCGCCCTTGCCCTGCGTGACTCTGCTCATCCCTGTCCCGTCGACGTTGACGGTGAAGACGTCGAAGTTCCCGTCGCGACCGACGAACGCGATCTTGTCGCCGCGAGGCGACCATGAAGGATCGGTGTTGTGGCTGCCCTGGAAGCTCACGCGCCGCGCGCCGGTGCCGTCGGCGTTCATCACGTAGATCTGAGGGCCGCCGCTGCGCTCGGAGACGAAGGCGATCCTCGATCCATCCGGCGAGTAGGTGGGGGAGACGTCGATGCCAGGGTTCTGAGTGAGGCGCGCGATCTGCGTGCCCGCGAGGGGGTCGATGGTGACGATCTCGCTGTCGCCGCCGGGCGACAAGGTGAGCGCGATGGTGTCGCCGCCCGGGGCCCACGAACAGCCGGTGTTGATCCCCGTGCGTGCCGACACGCGACGGATCGCGGACTTCATCAGGTCGGCGATGTAGAGGTCGGGGTTGCCTGCGGCGTAGCTGGTAAAGCAGAGTGAGCTGCCCGAACCGTTCCAGCGGGGCTTGAGGTTGATCGACTTGTTCTTGGTGATCTGCCGTCGGCCGCCGCCATCGACGTCCATCACGTAGATCTCCTTGTTGCCCGAGAAGTTCCCGGCGAAGGCGATCCGCGTGTCGAAGAAGGACTTCTCCTGCGTGACCAGCTGGATGATGGTGTCGGCGGTGCGGTGGGCGAGCTGTCGCGCGGCGCTGATCGGCCCTGAGAAGGCCTTCGCGCCGAGCTTCGCGCCACCATTGACGTCGTACACCCACACCTCGGCCCGCTGGCTGCCGCCCTGATCGGCGAGCATCGTCTTGGCGAGCACGGCCGCGCCGGGAGTGCGCCAGTCGGCGAAATCGAACTCGCCGGGCTTGATCCCCGCCTCGGCGGGCTCCACGTAGGCCTTGGGGTCGATGATCTTGAACCATCCCGAGAGCTCGAGGTCGCGTCGTAAGACGCGCAGGTACTCGTCGCTGGCGGCGCCGCTGCCCTCGGGCGCGGGGATGGCAATGGGGATGTCGCGGCTCGGACCTTGCCCGACGACGAGCCCAACGACGGTGCGCGCAGGCTCCTGGGCCTCGCCGGGCGACGCGAAGATCCCGAGGGCGAGGATGGAGGCGCCGAGCAGCAGGGCGGTCCGCTGGGTCATTTGGGGCACACGCAGGTGAGGACGGCGTCGAGGCCGTCGGGGTGGTTGGGAGGCGTGGGCGGGAGTCTACCGGTGTTGGCGAAGGCCTGCTTGCAGGCGCCGTCGAAGGTGCCGGTGCCGCTGCTCTTGCTCACGGTGGCGTCGCCGTCGATGGTGCCGTCGGCGAGTACCGACACCGTCGCCTCCGCGATCAGCGACCGGTTGGCCGCGCACAAGGCCGGCAGCGGGTGGAAACTCTTGTCAACCAGCGCCTGGGCCGCTTGCACCCATCGTGAGAGCGCCGGGTCGCGCACCCCCGCCCGGGAGATGTTGCCAGCACCCTCGGTGGTTTCCCCTGACGACGCGGCGCGGTCGGTCGTGCCGACGTCGGCGCTCAGATCCTTCAACAGCTCCTCGCGACGGAGCTCGTCGAGGAGCGAGGAGCGGGTGTCGGACTGGCTGCCCTTGGTCGGGTCGGTCGGCAACGACAGCTCGCTCGGGTTGGGCGGCGGCTTCACGGCGTCGGGGTTCTGTGTGCCCCGGTTGACGTCGGGCGCGCGCTCCGCCCGCTGGGGCATGCGCGAGGCCTGAGAGGCCGCCACGAGCTCCACCATGATGGGCTCCGGCTGCTTGAACAGGGCATCGTCCTCGCCACAGCGTGCGAGCGCCACGGTGAGAAACACGAATCCGTGCGCGATGAACGCGGCAGGCCACTCCCAGGAGGGGAGGGGATGGCGCGGACGGAATCCCGCCAACTACTGCCCCTTGGGCTCGGTCATGAGCCCCACCTTCGGCACGCCCGAGCCCTTCGCGAGCTCGAGCACGTCGACCACCTTCTGGTAGGGGAGCGTGCCATCTGCTGCCACGAAAACCGGCTGGCCGGGGTGTTGCTTCCCTTCTTCGACCAGGTTTGCGCCCAGCTGCTCCAGGGTGACCACCCGAGCCTCGGCGCTGCCACGCGCAAGCGAGTAGCTCCCGTCGCTGGCGATACCGATCACGAGGTTGTCGCTGGCGGCGTCGAGCGGTGGCGTGTCGCCGCTCGGGAGGTCGATCTCCACGCCGGTGACCATCAAGGGCGCGGTGACCATGAAGATGATGAGCAAGACCAGCATCA
>SXON01000190.1 GCA_005778355.1 Pseudomonadota bacterium
CTCCAACGCCCGCCCCGGCTCCACCGGCCCCCACCGGAGCCAAGACAAGTACGCGAGCAACTCCCCGCGTTCATCAGGAACGCTACCCCCCGCCGTCCCAATCCCAGACCGCTCGCGCCATCCGCGCTCGCTACTCGCCCATCGAACTCGCTCCTCCCGCGAGTGCGAGGACACCCACGCCAATGCATCGCAAGCGAGAGAGGCAGCCTGCTTGCGAAGAGCAGCATCCACGTTGGTCCGCGCGTCCACCCACTCCCGGAGCGCGGTGTCCTGCCAGCGGACACTGTCGCCCTCGACAACCCAGACCGCAGGCACCACGCCCCCCAGGCGCTCGACGAGCCGCGAGGCCACCTCGCCCCCTGCGTCCACGAGGGCCGCCCGAGGCAGTAGCGGCCCCGCCCAGGCCGCGAGGGCGAGCACCGAGCGCTCGCCCTTGTCCACCACCATCCCGTCGAGAATGGTGTCCACCGGTGGGCGCGGCGCTCTCGGCGAGAACATCCGCCCCACCAGCGTCCACATCCCCGGCCTTTCGTCGTCGATGACCCCGCCCGCCACCCACCTGTCGAGCACCGAGGCCACAAGGGCTGGTCGACGGGTGTTTCCCGTGCCCGAGGCGGCCCAGAGCTCGTCGTGCAGGTGACGATCAATTTGGTGACTCGACAGGCGCCACTCGGCGAAGAGGCGCACCTGCGCCCGGGTCCACTCGCCCGAGAGGTGCAGCACGAGGAGGGGACCCGCGTCGTCGTCCCCGGCCGTCACCCCGAGCCCGCGGAGCAGGCGCACGTTGGCGGAATCCACCGTCGCGATGAGCAGCGCGTCACGCTCGGCGAGACGGGTGCGGACGGCGCGATCGAGATGATCGAGTCCACCCGGCTCGCGATCCCACGCGAGCGCGAGGAACACCGGGCGAGTGGAACGGTGCCGGAGCGCGACCAACCCAGCCTCCGCGGCCACGCCCACGACCAGCGAGGCGACACCAGGCACGCCGACGGCCGTCGCCGCCACCTCGGCCACCACACCCCCGGCCATCGCTCGGATCCCGGGGTCACGACCCCCCGCCGCGAGGCCCCAGTCCGCGAGCGGACGAACCTCGGCGACGCTGGCAGCGACGATCCCCGCCGCCAGCGCCCGCGCGAGCGTGCGCTTGCCGGCCCCCTCCGGCCCCTCGATGAGCACCACCCCCGTGCCCGACACGCCGCGAGGGCTCCACCAGGCGTCGAAGCGCGCCAGCTGCGCGTGCTGCCCGATCAACTCGCGACGAATTTCAGACTGGCTGCCCTTCACTCCGTGGAGTCTAGGATCCGGCCCCCCTCCCGGCCACTAGTGCCCCTCTTTCACCGCGTTCCGATTCCAGCTCGGGATCTCCACGGTCACATCGCTGGTACCGCTCGGCACGCACTGGCAGGCCAGTCGCGAGGTGGGCTTGAGCGCCGGAGCGGTGTCGAGCTCGTCCACGGTGGCGGGGATGGCGCCAGCGCTGGCCCGCACCGGCCGCCATCCGCCGCGCCCATGTCAGTCATCCGCAACGAGGAAGCGCGCAGGGACCCGGAGACCAGCCAACTCCTCGAGCGTCATCCGCTCGATGCACCCGTGCAGCCGACGACGAAGCAACGCAGTCGGGTCCGCAGCGGAGGGATCGCCCCGGTCCCGCGAGGGCCCCAGTGAGGTGGAAGACCTGACCTGCGGTCGTTCGCGATCACCGCCAATGGCCGCCCGTAGACCGGGGCCGTCGGCGGCGAGGAACTTCTCGGGACGCAACTGGTGCCTCTGGACCCACTCGGCCGCGTGCTTGACGATTTCCGCCTGTCGTTTGGCCAGGAATGCCATCCATAGGTCGCGCGGCACCGTGCGCTCCACCACCCGCGCCCAACCCGCGCCCGCCGCCCGGACGGCCTCCCACCGGTCCGGCGGAAGGGCCGCGCCGAGCGTAGTCACGGCGAACGCGATCTGCTCGCTCGTGCTGATGGTCGGGACCCGCACATAGCGAACCGGCTCGGTGGCGACCGGTGCTCCGGGGACACCACCGGGCGCCTCCACGCGAAGAATAGAGTGCGTTTCAAGGTCCAGAAACCAGCCCTCGTCTTCCCGTGCGGCGATCATGGCCGTGAATAGATCTTGCCGCACGCGAGGTTGCGGTGACGACGCGGATGCCATCGCCGCAAGGGCGCCCTCCACGTCGGGTTCGCCATCGCGGAAACGGACGTTTCCTGCCTCCACCTCGCAGAACGTGGGCATTCCCGCCAGAAACTGCGAAAGCGGTCGGGGCCAGTCGCGCAACCGGCCAGCGACAAGCGAGCCCAACGTCGTGAGCGGCACCACGGCACCCGCTCCGCCTCGTTCCTGGCGAATCTGGCGCAATACGTCGGCAAGACTCGTCATATCCGCGTCCTAAGCCCGAAAAACACAGGAGGACGAAGGACCGTCAACTGGTACCCCGTCCTCCTCTCAACGATCACAACAGTGGTGATCAAATCTGAATCTCACAAAAAACAATCAGCTGAGAAAAAAGTGAGACGTGGCTATCCGCGCGCGCCTCCCGGAGCGGGCGTTCAACCCGACTCCGTGGTTGAATGATATGTGCGCGTGACTCCTTCGTCAAGGAATCGATGCCCAAGACCGGCTCGCTGCGGCTGCCCTCGGCTCTCCACCTGTCGGCCCTGATGGCGCATCCGCCGGTCGTCCCATGGTCGACCGACTTCGACGAAGTCACGGTTTCTGGGGCCGACGGCCCCCCGCGGCACGTCGAGCCACTCGCCTTGGTCATGCTGGCCGCGTGGGCCGACCGGTTGCGACGACGAGGCGGAGCGGTGATGCTGGACCTGCCGTCAATGCAGTCTCCGTATCTCTGGAACACGGGCCTGCTGCGTGTTCTCGGCGGGGGGGCGGTTGTCGAGGCCGGCGAGGCGAGCGCGACCAGCCACTGGTTTCCGCTGTCCAGGATGCGGCAACAGCATGCCTCTCGCCTGCACGCCGAACTGCCGAAGGTGCTTCACCTCACCACCCCCGGCGCGAAAATGGTGGTCGGCGGGGCCGTAACTGAAATCGCAAACAACGCAGACGAACACGCTGGACCAGATTCGGCCGCCTTCTTTGCGGCTGGCTGGTTCGAAACGCAGCGGCGCGTGACGATTGCCATCGCAGATAACGGCATCGGCATTCGCAAGTCACTTGCCGATGTCGGCCTCGTGGCGGCCGACGAGGCCGAGCACTTGTCAATTCAGAAGGCGATGGAACGCGGGGTGACGAAAGCAGCGGGCGAGGTCGCATACCGTGGCTTCCGCAACGGCGGCCTGGGGCTCGCCCAGGTCCGGGACTGGGTTCGGTCTTGTCGAGGGCAGTTGGTGATCTGGAGTGGTATGGGCCTGCACATCGAGCAGGGGGAGCGTGTCGTGCACTCCGACGTGGCCCCCGAGGCCTGGCCCGGCACCGCCGTGATGGTGACGCTGTACCCGGCGCAACTTGGCGCCTTCGCCCCATCCTCCTCCACGACGCAGTGGGGGAGGATTCAGCAAGGGCGCGTTGACTCACCAGGGCTGACGCTTCGTCCTCCGGTGGATGCCGGGGGGTTCGCGTCGGACAAATCCTGGTACATCCAGCATCGTCTCGAGCTTCAGGAAACGCTTGACGCGGGCGGCACCGTCCTGGTCGACTTTGGCGGCGCCCGCTTTTCAACACAGAGCGCGCTCCATGCGCTGCTGTACGCGTCGCTCGCGACCGGCGGGGAGGCAGTGCTGAAACGAATCTGGTTCGACGGCATGGCGGGACCGATTGATGAGGCGCTCCGGGTGGTCGTGGACTACTCCCTGGCCGATCACGGCCGACTCGGCCGGGAACAGGCGGCCAAGCCGGAGTAGCGGACTACCGCGGCCTGTGCCAAGCGCCGCACAAGCCCTGACGACTCCACGGCGCACAGCCCGTCAGTGCCCCTCTTTCACCGCGTTCCGATTCCAGCTCGGGATCTCCACGGTCACATCGCTGGTACCGCTCGGCACGCACTGGCAGGCCAGTCGCGAGGTGGGCTTGAGCGCCGGAGCCGTGTCGAGCATGTCGAGCTCGTCGTCGGTGGCCTCGTTCGCCGTGGCGCCGCCCGCCGTCACGTACACGTGGCAGGTGGAGCAGGCGCACACCCCGCCACACACGTGCTCGATGTCCACGCCGGCCGCCATCAGGATCGACAGGAGCGAACCCTCCTGCCCCTGCTCGTCGGGCAGCTGCGAGGGATCCACGCGGATCGTTTCCGGGAGACCCACCACGGTGATGGTGTAGGCGCGGGTCGGCGGCGGCGGCGCTTCCGACTTCATGAAGGGGTTTTTCGCCATCAGCGCATGCCTAGCTCGGCGCCCACCACATCGGCGTCGCGACCCGATAGCGCCTGAGTGAGGTCGCGCTCGATGCGTCGCTGGGCGAAGGGCGCGCTCACCGCGTCGAGGTCTTTCGACAGGCTCGAGATGCGCTCGCGATCCGGACCCGCCATTGCCTCCCGGAGCGAGCTGGCCACTGTCCCGATGGCGGCGAACTCATCGTCACCCAGGAGCGCGCGGTCAGCCGCGAGCGCCTTGTCGAGCGCGGCGAGGATGCCCTCCGCCTCCACCCGGGCCTCGATGAGCAAGCGCTCGTCCACGTCGGTTTCCGCGTGGTCGATGGCGTCTTCCAGCATGCGCTCGATGTCCGCCTCCGACAGGCCGTAGCTCGGCTTCACCTCGATCTGCGCCTCGATCCCCGTGTGTTCTTCTCGGGCCGACACCCGGAGGAGACCGTCGGCGTCGACCAGGAAGTCCACCTTCACGCGCGGCACGCCGGCCGGCATCGGGGGCAGCCCACGGAGCTCGAAACGCCCCAGCGAGCGGTTGTCCTTCACCAGCTCCCGGTCGCCCTGGACCACGTGCAGGTCGACCGCCGTCTGGCCATCCACGTGGGTGGTGAAGGTGTGCGAGGCGTTCACCGGGATCGTGGAACAACGGGGGATGAACTTCTCGGTCACGCCGCCCATCACTTCCAGCCCGAGCGAGAGCGGGATGACGTCGAGCAGGAGGATGTCGTCGCCGAGGGACGACTGGCCGCTCAAAAGGTCTGCCTGCATGGCCGCGCCCAGCGCCACCACGGCGTCGGGATCGAGCTCGCAGTAGGGCTCGCGGTCGAACAATCCCGCCACGTACTTCCGCACCAGCGGCACGCGGGTCGACCCGCCGACGAGCACGACCGCGTCGATCTCGCCGGGCGAGAGGCCCGCATCCGCCAGCGCCCGCTTGCAGGCGGCGCCGGTTCGCTCCACCACGGGACGGATCGCGTTCTCGAACTGCTTGCGGGAAACGCTGGTGACGACGAAGGAGTCCACGGCCACAAAGGCGCCGTCCTTGTCGGTGAGCTCGTGCTTGGCTTGGCGCGCGGCATGCAAGAGCGCCCGGTGACGACTGGCGTCGAGCGTCGTCGTTTCCGGTTTGTGCTCCTTGTCCCCCTGGATCTGCTTCCACGCCAGCTCCGCGAGGGCGCGGTCGAAGTCGTCGCCGCCGAGGTGCGTGTCGCCCGCCGTCGCGAGCACCTGGAACACGCCGTCGTCGAGACGCAAGATGCTGATGTCGAAAGTGCCGCCGCAGAGGTCGTACACCGCGAAGGTGCCGGCGCCGCGCTTGTCGAGGCCGTAGGCGATTGCCGCCGCCGTCGGCTCATTCAAGAGGCGGAGCACCACGATGCCAGCCACGCGAGCCGCGTCCTTGGTGGCCTGGCGCGGGGCGTCGTCGAAGTAGGCGGGGACGGTGATGACCGCGCCGCCGGGCTCGCCGAACAGACACTCCACCGCGCGCTGCTTGAGCGCCCGGAGGATCTCCGCGCTCACCTCCACCGGGGTGACGGGCGCGTGCCCGTCGACCAGGAAGCGCACGAACCGGGTCTCGGTCTCGTCCATCCGGTACCGGAAAAGCGCCGCGTCGGTGCGGCACTCCGTCGGCGCGCGTCCCATGAAGCGCTTCACGCTGGTGAAGGTCGAACCGGCATGGGCCGGCGCCTCGTCCCGCGCGTCGCGGCCGACAATCACCGCGTCGCCCTCGTAGCGCACCGCCGAGGGCAACATCGACTGGCCCTCCTCGTCGAGCAAGCAACGCGCCTTGCCGTCCATGACCACCGCGACCAGCGAGTTCGTAGTGCCGAGGTCGATGCCGATGTTGGGCATGATTCAGTCTCCGATTGGGCGCACGAGCCCAGTGATGTACTTGAGCCGGGCCAGACGATCGGGCACCGCGTCGAGCGCGCCCTCGCCCGCTTCCCAGCGAGAGAAAATCTGGTCGATCTCGGCCTCGAGCTCCGCTCGCCGCTCGCTGGCCCGCGAGGCCATCGAGCCGGGTGCGTCTTCCTCGGCCTCCCGCCAGTCGAACATCTCTTGCAGGAACGCGGCGTCGAGCGCCGGGCCCCGCTCGTCTTGCCGGGCCGAGCCGGTGGCGAGGTAGCGCGCGCGGACCACGGGATCTTTCAGCGTTCGACGCGCCTCGTTGACCGCCGCTGTCCACTGGAGCGCCGCCTGCTTGTCGCGCGAGGGTCGCGACACGAACTTGTCCGGGTGGACGGTGCGCGCCACCTTCAGGTAGCGGGACTCCACCTCGGCGGAGGCCAGGTGGTAACGCCGCGCCAGGCCCAGGATCGCGTAAGGATCAGGGTCGGCGGGGGGAGCTTGCAGGGCGCCACAGCCGACGCACACCGGGCCCCCCACGGGCTCGTGACAGGCGTGGCAGTTCATGGCTCAGACGGTGAAGGACTCGCCGCATGAACAGCTCGTCTTGGCGAGCGGGTTGGTGAACTCGAAGCCGGTCTTCAAGAGCTCGGACTTCCAGTCCACGATCGTGCCGTTCAGGAACAGGTAGCTCTTGCGGTCGATCACGATCTTCACCTTCTCGCCATCGGGACCGAGCTCGAAAACCTTGTCTTTCTCCTCGGCTTTCGGCGCGAAGTCGACGTAGTAGCTGAGCCCCGAGCACCCCCCGCCACGCACGCCGAGGCGAAACACGTGGTCGGGCGTCTGGCGCTTCATCGCCAGCTCGCGGATGCGGCTGCGGGCGCGGTCGGTCACTTCGATTGCCATGGGCTACTCCGCCACCGGCTGGCGCTTGGCCTCGCGCTTCTTCTTGAAGTCGGCAATAGCGGCCTTGATCGCGTCTTCGGCCAGCACCGAGCAGTGGATCTTCACCGGGGGAAGCTTGAGCTCCTCCGCGATCTGCGCGTTGTTGATCGACATGGCGTACTCGACCGTCTTGCCCTTCACGAGCTCGGTGACGAGCGAGCTACTGGCGATCGCGCTGCCACAACCGAAGGTCTTGAACTTGGCATCTTCGATGATGCCGTCGTCATTGATCTTCAGCTGCAGCTTCATCACGTCGCCGCAGGCCGGCGCGCCCACGAGGCCCGTGCCGACGTCTTCAGCGTTCTTGTCGAGTGAGCCCACGTTGCGCGGGTTCTCGTAGTGGTCGACGACCTTGTTGCTGTATGCCATTTGAAACTCCTGTACCTAGTGGGCGGCCCACTCGATGGACTTGAGATCGATGCCTTCTTTCACCATCTCGTAGAGCGGCGACATCTCGCGCAACCAGCCCACCTTCTCGGTGACGAGCTTGATCGCGAAGTCGATCTCCGCCTCGGTGTTGAAACGACCCACGCCGAAGCGGATCGAGGTGTGCGCAAGCTCCACGTCGACCCCCATGGCGCGGAGCACATACGACGGCTCGAGCGAAGCGGAGGTGCAGGCGGAGCCCGACGACACCGCGAGATCCTTGATGGCCATCATCATCGCCTCGCCCTCGCAGAAGGCGAAGCTGACGTTGAGATTGCCGGGGAGACGGTGCTCCCAGGAGCCGTTGAGGTAGAGCTCGTCGAGGTTTTTCCGGAGGCCGTCCCAGAGACGGTCACGGAGCGCGCGGATGTGCTCGTTCTCGCCCTCGGCGAGGCCCTGCTGGGCGATGGCGCAGGCCGCGCCGAGGCCGACGATCTGGTGCACGGCGGCGGTGCCTGAGCGGATGCCGCGCTCCTGTCCCCCGCCGAAGATCAGCGGTTCGAGACGGATGCGGGGGCGTCCACGACGCACGTACAAGGCGCCGATCCCCTTGGGACCGTACATCTTGTGCGCCGAGATGCTCACGAGGTCGACGTTCATCGCCGCCACGTCGAAGGGAATCTTGCCGATGCCCTGCACCGCATCGGAGTGGAAGAACACGCCGCGCTCCCGGCAGATCTTGCCGATCCCGGCGATGTCGTTGACGGTGCCGACCTCGTTGTTGGCCCACATGATCGACACCAGGATGGTGTCGTCGCGGAGCGCGGCGGCCACCGACTCGGGCTTGATGCTGCCGTCTTTCTCGACCGGGAGGTACGTGACCTCGAAACCTTCCTTCTCGAGCGCGTGACAGGTGTCGAGGATCGCCTTGTGCTCGGTGAGCCCGGTGACGATGTGGCGGCCCTTGTCCTTGTAGAACCGCGCCACCCCGAAGAGCGCGAGGTTGTCGGACTCGGTCGCGCCCGACGTGAACACGATCTCCTTGGCGTCGGCCCCGATGAGCGAGGCCACCTGCTCGCGGGCGCGCTCGACGCCCTCCTGGGCCTTCCAGCCGAAGCTGTGGTTGCGGCTGCCGGCGTTGCCGAAAACGTCGGTGAGGTACGGCATCATCGCGTCGAGCACGCGCGGATCGAGGCGCGTGGTAGCGTGATTATCGAGGTAGATAGGGAGCTGTACCGACATGAGCTACACTTCCGGTTGGGCGTTCGGGGCCTCGCGCACGGCGGCCACCATCACGGGGGCCTCCGACTCGGCATGTTCTTCGACGACGCAACAGCCGCAGGCCGACTTCTCGGTCTGCGGCGCGCACGTACGGCAGCCGTGCAGGTAGTCCAGCGCGGCGGAGAACTCGTGGTCGAGCTGCTGCAAACGAAGCAACTGGGTGCGTGTTTCCTCGCGTTTCTGCGCGTAGAAGTCTTCGAGCGACTTCATCATCTCCGGCGCCGACTGGGCCGAACGCAGCTCGGTGAGGAAGTCCTTGATCTCAGGGAGGGAGAAGCCGATCTCCTGGAGGCGGCTGATCCAGTGGATGCGGACCAGCGACTCCTCGTCGTAGAGGCGGAAACCACCCTTGGTGCGACCCACCGGCGTGAGCAGGCCGAGCTCCTCGTAGAAGTGCAGCGTGCGCTGCGTGCGCCCCGCGCGCTCGGCCAGCTCGCCGATGCGCATGGTGGACGGGAGGATGGCGGACACGGTGGACATCAACTCTTACGTGAACGTGAGAGTGATAGTCGAGGGACGGCACAACGTCAACGGCAGGGCCGCCCGGTGTGGGCGCGACTACCCCTTGATGAAGGGGGCGAGGCGCCGACGGAATTCAATCCGATCAACCAGATCGGTGAGGTAGTCAGCGCGCTCGCTGTCCCACACGATCTTGGGTGAAAGGTCGTAGTTGTCCATCCACGACTCGTAGAGATCGTTGAGCCCGCGCAGATACGTCGTCGGGATAGCAAGCTCGCTCGTGCGACCCCGCTTGTTGATCCGGCGGCGGATCGCGCGCACCGAGCAGCGCAGGTAGATCATCAGGTCGGGCGGCTGCAAGGTGCGCCGCATGCCCGAGTAGAGGTCCATGTAGGTGCGATACTCGCGCTCCTGCATGTGCCCCTGGCGATGGAGGTTGGTCGCGAAGATCTCGGCATCCTCGTAGATGGTGCGGTCCTGGACGATGATGCCGGC
>SXON01000191.1 GCA_005778355.1 Pseudomonadota bacterium
CCCACTCAGGGCAACCCGACCTTCACCCGCCCCACGCCCGCCGGCGTGACACACTTCCCGTCCTTGCCATCGCCGTCCACCAGGTACACCACCTCGCCGTCGAGCGGCAATATCGACTCGGTCGACGCGGGTAGTGTCACGTTGAGCTTGGTTGGCGAGGACTCGAGGGACGGCCACCACCACAGGTGATGATCCCCGGCGCCGTCGGCCACCGGGCCACTCACCGCGAGGAAACCGGACTTCCAGGGCACCAGCTCCCGGAAGGCCTCGCCGCCAAGGTTCACCTCGCGGGTTTCTGTCACACGGCCGGTCGTCCCGTCCACGACCAGGAGGAGCGCCTTGTCCCCCCGCATCGGGCCGCGCAGGCCGAGGAGGAGCCGCCCGTTGGTCACGGCCGCCCCTTCGATGTTGAGCCCGCCCTTGTCGGGGGCCGTCCCCCGCGCCGCCACGCACTCGGCACAGGCCGCGAAGTCCAGGGTCAGCACGACGGGGTTGGCGTCGAGCCGGAGGATCTTCTCCCTGTCCGTGCGCCGTTCGCCCTTCTTGTTGGTGCTGTGACTGCCCACAACCCAGAGGGTGGCGCCGTCCACGGCGAGGGCCTCGATGTCGTCGACCGGCACGGGAAGCGCCTGCGTCCCGGTGGCGCGGAAGTTGTCGTCGTAGAAGAGCAGCCGATCGCCGATCTCGTTGTCGGCCACCACCCGCTGGCCGTTGACACTCACCAGCGCCGATGGCTCGCAGCTGCCGTCGAGCCCCTCGGCCGACTTGGCGCAGCTGATCGCTAGAAGGAAGCCGACCATCCCACCATGCCACCGCCCGGAGCGGGCATGATCCACGGCGTGCTGTCGTCGACCAGCACCAGCACGAGGCCCGTGGCGCCGATGAGGCCGCCGGCGATCAACGTGCCGTAGAACAGGTTGCCGCTGGGCGCCACCGCGCTGTTCCAGTAGTCGTCGGCCTCTTCCTGTGCGCGCTGCTTGGCAGCCTCGCCCTCCACCTGGTCGACCTTGTCGGTGAGCGTCTGCCACTCGGCGTAGGCGTTGTTCGTTTGCAGGTAGAGGTAGCCGCCCGCGCCGCCCCCGATCACCGCGCCGAGCGCGATCATCGTGCCACCGGCGATATCGAGGCCGGCCTTGGGGTTCTTCTTCTCCACCGAGGCCTTGGACTTGGTGGTGGTGGCCTTGGGTTCCTCGGCGGTGGCGCTGTGGCGCTCGGCGAAGCTCTGCGGCGCGAGGTCGGCGTCTTCCTCCGGCTCCTCGTCGAGCGAGTCCTCGTCCAACGCCGAGCCCTCGTCGATTTCCTCGGGCTCCTCGGGCTCCTCAGGCTCTTCCGCGTCGACCGGGGCTTCCTCGTCGTCGGCCTTCACGTCTTCGAGCGGTCCCTCGTCTTCCACGATCTGGGGTTCCGCCGCTGACTTCTGCTTCGCGCCGTCCTGGAGCGCGCGCTTGCCGGCGCCCCCCACGCCCTCCACCTCGCCCTCGTCGCCTCGGAAGAGCTTCACCTTGAACACCATCGCGTCGCCGTCGCCCACGGCGATGGGGGCCTCGGCGTCGGTGTAGCCCTTGAGCGAGGCGCCGATGGTGTGCAAGCCCTCGTACACGGCGGGCAGCGACACGGCGTCTTTGCCCACGTCTTTCCCGTCGAAGAGGATGGTGGCGCTACGCGGCTCCACCGAGATCTCCACGGTGCTCATGCCGAGGCGGTCGAGCGCGATCGGCAGGTCGAGCTTCTGCCCGCCCATGAGCTCGAGCGAGTAACTCACGGGGGCGTAGCCCTGCAGTTCCGCCTTCAGCTCGTAGGTGCCACACGGCAGGCCCACGGGCACGTTGGGGGAGAGCTTCACCTTGCCGTCGTTCACATCCACGACGGCCTGCGCCGGGGTGACTTGCACGGTGAGGGTGGCGAGCTGCTCGGCCGCGTCGATGGTGACCTTGTTGGACTTGGCCGCTGCCACCTCGACTTGGGCCGTGCCCAGGCTGCACTGGTCCTGGACGGTGACCACGACCGTGCCCGGTGACAGGCCGCTGATCACGGCGGGGGTCTTGAAGCCGGTGTCTTCCCCGTTGATGAGGATCGATGCCCCGCGGATGTTGCTCGACACTGCGAGTTCTTCGGCGTGGGCGGCGAGACTGAGCGCGAGAAGGGCAAGCATGGCGGCCGGCGTCTACAACGGTTTCACACGGCCCGCCACTCCCGGGGCCCCGCGGAATCTTGACGGATCAAGCCTTGCGCGTGAAGTCGGTGCGCCCGGAGAAGGTGGTCTCGTCGTTGGGATCGGTCTCCACCGCGAGCACGTCGACCACCACGGCGGTGGCGTCGTCGCGACCCCCGCGGCGATTCACCTCGGCGATGATCGCGTGGGCCGCGCGCTGGGGCGAGCCGCCCGTGGCCCACCAGGCGTCGAGCAGCTCGTCGGGCTGGATCACCTCGGTCACCCCGTCGCTGACAATCAAGTAGAGGTCGCCCACGAACAAGGGCTCCTGCCAGATCTGCATGACGTCCGCGATGTGCGGGCCCATGCCCACGTAGGCGCCGAGGCTCCGGCCGCCCTTGTGAGACTGGGTGATGCGCACGCACTCGCCGTGGCGCACCCGGTAGAGCTGCGAGTCGCCCACGTGCACCACGTTGGCCTGCCCGTAGGCGAGCCAGAGCACCGAGCAGGTGCAGGCGGCCTGGGCATGACCGAGACCGCGCAGCTCCCAGTCGACCTCCGACACCAGCTGGGCGAGCGAGCTCACCTTCGGCTCGGCGAAGCGGTCGAAGAAGGTGTCGATTCGGGAGCACACGGTTTCTGCGGCCTCGCGCCCGCGGGGGACGGTGCTCACGCCGTCGGCCACCATGAAGATCGAGCCCTTGCGGAAGAAGGACACCGCGAGGTGATTCACGTCGAGGATGCGGTACTGGTCTTCGTTCGCGGCGTGCTTGGGCCCCGTGCGCGTGGAGGCCGCGCCCACCGCGTAGGGCAGCGTCGGGACGTGCCTCACGCCCGCCTGCGCCACGCGAGCGAGAGGGCTGCCAGGCTCGCGAACAACGACGGCACCGCCATCCCCGGCGACTGGCAGCCGCAGCTGGTGGTTTCCGCCGTGACCACCTTGTCTTCACCCACGTCTTGTCCCTCGTCGGTGCTCACGCCGGTGCCGGCGAGGCTCACGCGGATGTCGGGGTAGGCGGGGTCGTTCGAGGTGAGCACCAGCTCGGCGCTCGTGGCCCCCTCGGTGGTGGGCGTGAAGGTGACGACGAGGCCGTCTTCGGTGCCGGGGACGGCGTTGAAGGTGGTGGGGTAGACGGTGAAGGCGGCGTCGCCCTCGATGGTGGCATTGCCGTACAAGTTGAGGTTGCCCGCGTTCTGCACCGGGATGTTGACGGTGGCGAGCGCGCCGAGCTCCACCTCGCCGAGGTCTTCCGCGTCGGAGCCAGGGACCAGCATCGGCATCGGGAAGGTGTAGGCGGTGGGCTCGAAGTCCTGGAGGAAGCTGTCGCTCAACAGCTCCAGCGGGTACTCGAAGCTCACGATGGGGATGGTGCCGATGATCGGCGCCGAGACACTGATTGTTGGCGCGAAAACCAGCGCGATGCTGCCGCTGTACTCGCCCCGGTACACCGAGTCGACGATGAACTCGGCGGCCTGCTCCGGGGTGAGCACCACCGCCTCGTCTTCCGACGTGACGACGCCCTCGTTGACGATCCACTGCACGCCGGCGAAGCCGACGGTGAAGGTGGGTGTCATGTCGGCGTAGAAGTCGAGCGAGACGCCCGCGAAGATCTCGTAGCTGTACTGGATGAGCTGCGTGCTGTCGGTGGTGTCGACGATCTCGACGTACTCTTGCACCGCGCCGGGCAAGACGAAGGGGTCGAAGCGCTCGCTGCCGTCCATGTTGAGCGTGCGATGGTCGAGCTCGCTCTCATAGGTGCCAAGCCCGTACTCGGAGAGGTCGACCTTCACGCTGGTGATCGCGTCGAGCGAGGCGGAGAGCGAGAAGAGCCCGGTGTCGGGGTCGCCGGTGGCGAGCCAGGTGACGTTGTCGGGCCACGTGAGGTCGGCGAACCCCTCCATCAAGACGCTGGTGCCGCCGTTCGACTCCACCCGGAACTCCACCCCGATGGGGCTGCCGTCGGGGATCATGCCGGTGCTGAACTCGATGTTCTCGAAGATGCCGGCCTCGTCGACGAGGCGAACATCTTGTGATTCGGACTCGTAGGCGGCCGCGACGGCGGCGAGGAGGAGGAGGCTATTCATGGCGCGCGTAGTCTAGCCGAAGCTAGGGCGCGACGAGTGGCCACAAGAGCGCGTGGTCGGCGCGGATGGGCTCGCCGAGAACCGGCGTGAGCACCGCCTCCACTCTCCCGTCGTGTGAGCGTTCGCGGAAGGTGACGGCGACCGCCGTGTAGCCGCGCTCGCGGAGCGCTCGCAGATCCGCCGCCAGCGTGGGC
The DNA here is from genome assembly GCA_005778355.1 of Pseudomonadota bacterium. Classification (GTDB taxonomy): domain Bacteria; phylum Myxococcota_A; class UBA796; order UBA796; family SXON01; genus SXON01. Next base: position 4,432 of record SXON01000191.1, read on the forward strand.
AAGCTGGGTGCGGCCAGCTGGGGACGATCAGTGAGGTTGCCGAGGCGCGTGAGCTCGTGCAGTGCGAGCCACTCGCGGCCGGAGGTGGCCCAGTTGTCGAGACGCTCGATGGGCACGCCCGACGAGGGCTGCCCGGTGGCGATCTGCATGGCGACGGCGCGCAGTCGCGACTCCTCGTTGCTCTCAGCCGCGAGGGACAGGTCGGCGATCGGCCCGGTGATGCCTGCCTCGGAGAGGGCGCTGGGGCTGAGCTCCGCCATCGTCGGGAGGGCCACCGTGGCTCTGGGCCAGGGCACAAGGTCGTGCGCCAGCATGTCGTACACGGCCAGCGGCACGAGGAGCGCGAGCCAACGCCAGCGCATCGCGAGCGAGGCGAGCACGGGGAGCGTGATCGCGGGCAGAGCCAGGAAGCGTGCCGGGAAGTTGATCGCCTCGGCGTGCTTCGCCATCTCCGCGTTCATCCATGTGAAGGGAAGAACTAGGGTGAAGGTGCCGAACTTCAGGATCTGGTCGTTCCACCAGATCACGCTGCCGAGGGCGAGCAGGATGCCCACGCCCGACACCGCCACCCAGGGGTAGGCCCTCCGCGGCGCGGCACCGATGCCGATCAGGGCGAGGCAGAGCGTGCCCCAGCCGAGGTAGCGTCCACCGGTGTACGCACGTTCCTGCCGGTGGTCGGGCTCCGGGCTCGCCTCGCGCCAGGTGACCAGGTGGTCGAGGTGGGCGGCCGACAGGCGATAACCATGGCGGACCGCCCCGTGTTCCTCGAGCACCTCGGGCGGCGGGTCGCCCCGGTAGGTGGTGGAGAAGCTCTCGAGGGTGGGCACGGCGAGCGCGAGGCCGAGGCCGGCGGCGAGGGCGTAGCCGCCGAGCAGCTTCAGCGATGGACGCAGGGTGACCAGCGCCCACGTCGACACGGCGAGGGCGAGGAAAAGGCCGTGGTAGAAACAGGCCACCACGCAGCTGGCGAGCGTGAGCCCCAGCGCGAGGAACCAGCGCCACCGGCGCGTGTGGTGGGCCTGGTAGAGCACGGCGAGGCCGAGCGGGATCCACCACGTTTGCCTTAGCTCCCCCACGCCCACGTGAAGCGTGAAGGCCACGAAGCTGCTCGCCTGCGCCAGCGCCGCCGCCGCGTGCGCCCCGAGTCGCGACCCGGAGACCAGGCTCGCGAGCCACCCGGTGCACAGGCCCACGAGCGTCACGTGGACGAGCGCGAGCACGTTGGACAGCGCCACCGGAGGGAGCGGCAGGACCACCGCGGCCAGGCCATTGAGTGGCTCGATGGGGTAAAGCTCCATGCCCTCGGGAAAGTTCACCAGCGTGGTGAGCAGCCCGGGTGTCCCGCCGAGCGCCTCCTGCCGCATCCACCACAGGTTCCAGAGGTGCTTGACGGTGTCGCTCTCCACGCTGCCCACGGCCTCGGTGCCCAGGTGCGCGGCCAGGGGCCACGTGAGCAGCACGGCGAGCGCGATCGACTGCGCGAGGAGAAGGACAAGAGACTTCAAGCGGGCGCCTCGTATCGTGGCCGGGAGAGGGGATACTGCGACAAGGTGATCCTGGGCGAGTGTGCCGATCTGCGTTTCGTCGACAAGCCGGCCGGGCTCCCGGTCTTCCCGCCCCACGCCGACCCAACGGGCGACTGTCTCTTGCGACGCTACCTCGCGGCGGTGAACCCCCCTCCCGATTTCCCCGCCGGTTTCGAGGGCGGGATCGCCCATCGACTCGACAACCTCACCTCGGGCTTCCTGGTGGTGGCCAAGACCCCGGAGGCACTGGCGCAAGTGCGCGCGGAGTGGCGCCAACTGCGCAAGTTCTACCGCTTTCGTTCGGAGGGCGCGCTCGCCGCCCCGCTCACCGTCGAGGCCCCGATCGCCCACCACCCCCGCCGGGCCGACCGGGTGTTGGTCCGGCACAGCGCGCGGCAGGCCCATCGCGGCAAGTGGCTGCCGGCCTGGACGCGCATTGTCCCCCTGGGCCAGGGCTGGTTCGAGGCGGAGATTCGCACCGGCGTGATGCACCAGGTGCGCGCCCACGCGGCCTTCGCCGGGGTTCCCCTCCTGGGCGACGCGCTCTACGGGGGCGGCGCTGGGGTCCCCACGCTGGTCCACGTGGCCATCGAGGGCCCGAGGTGGTCATTCCACCTGCCGGATCCCCCTGGTCCCCGATAAGGCGCGGCCGTGCCCTGGTTCGACCAGCACGCGGGCGACGACCCCCGCGCCTTCCTCGAGCGCCTCGACGAGCTGATCGCCGAGGCGGGCGTGCTCGACGCGCTCGCCCTCTGCGCGGGGCCTGCCGGTCTACGTCGCTTCGTGGTGCGCGCTGAGCTGCGCGAGGGGCGCGTGCGCGTGGTGGGCCTTGATGCCCCTCGCCTTGCCCGGGGTGGCGGCCCGCCCTCCGCCTTCGAGGCGGGCGCCTCCAAGTTGGAGACCGCTCTCACCGAGCTGCGGCGACGTTTGCCGAGGCACCAGGCCTTCTCGCAGGTGTCGGTTGGCTTCGTGCGCGACACGGTCGTTGTGCGCGACGGCGCCGCCCGCGACGCGGAGCGAGGCGGCGAACCGGAGGTGTCATTCCGCTTCGACGACGATGGCCAGGGCTACGGCGTGGAGAGGCTGCGTCAACCGGTGGGCGAGTGTGCGCCGATGGAAGACCCCGCCTACCTCCGCGCCCTCGCCGACTGGGCCTCGCGCATCGAGGAGGTGCGGGGGAACTGGCAAATCGCGCGGGGCGATTGGATGTTCGAGTCCAGTCGTCTCGACGATGGTGAGCGCGCGTCGATCGCCACCGCGCTGGGCACCTGGCACCCCACGCAGCGCCGATTCTCGTGGTTGCTCGCCACGCCTGCGGGCGAGGAGGCGCCCTTCGTGGAGCCAGATGTCTTCGTGGACCTCGCAGGCGCCACCGAGCTCGCGTGTTTCGCGGCGGCCCGCCTCGGCGCGGCGGGCGTGTTCCAGGGGACCTCGGAACAAGGCCAGCAGTTCTTCGCCGCGCTCAGGGACTAGGGTGAGCGGGGCGCGTCGTGCCGGTTAACCCCCGGCACCCATGATCCTCGCCCTTCTCCTTGGTTGCGCCACGCCCATCTGGGGCGTGTGGATGTTCACCCTCGACGTCACCCCCACCACGGGCGACGAGTGCAGTACGACGGTCACCCACAACTTCGCTGGCGCGCACGAGCCGGAAGCGGCCACCGAGGAGAGCCCGTGGGTGGAGGAGAGCACGTCGTCGCAGAGCGCGTCCGTGTTTTTCGGTCGCGTGGAAGAGTCGGGCGCGGGGCTCGTCTTGCTCGTGGGCACGGAGATCTACCCGGGCAAGAACAACGAGGATGGAAGCTCTGAGTTTAGTTGGAAGGGCTCGGAGAGCGGCACCTACGACAAGACCCACGCCAGCGGCTACGCCTATGCCCAGGCCTACGACGATCAGTACTCTGAAACGGTGAAAGGCACCTTCAACAACGAGGTTTTCACGGGCACCTTGAGCCAGAGCCTGGCGAGCTTCGACAAGTGGGACGAGTCCGACACGTGGAGCAACGAGGCCGCGATGACGATCGGCGAGAACGGCGTGATCCCGTCGTCGAGCTACCTCGTGCTCACCGATGGCATGGGCAACGAGCAGCCCGTCACCAACACCCGCGGCGCCTACGATTGCGACAGCGCGGGCTGCACGCTGAGCGTGGAGTCGGCCTGCGCCTACAGCTACGACCTCACCGGCCAGCTCACCGATCTCGAGGACGACGATCGTTGGGCCCGCGACGCCGCGCAGCCTGCCGGCATCTAGGTGATCCTCCTCGTGGCGGCGGCGCAGGCGGCCGGTTTCTACTTCCTCGACTCCGGGGTGCGCGCCCAGGGGCGAGCGGGCGCGTTCGTGGCGGGGGCCGACGACATCTCGGCGCAGTACTACAACCCGGCCGCGCTGTCGCGGGTGGGTCGCGCCACGGTGGCCCTCGACGTCTGGGCGATCAGCCAGTCGGTCGACTTCGATCGCGCCGACGAGCTCGGCTGGAACACCTTCGAGGCGGTGGCGAACGAGGCGCCGCCGCAGCCGGAGCCCGCGGGCGGGGTGGTCCTGCCGCTCGGACCGCTCCATCCGGTCCTCGCGGGCACGACACTCGCGCTCGGCCTCTACCTGCCCACCTCGCCCCTCCTGGCCTACCCGGCCGATGGGCCGCAACGCTACGCGCTCATCTCCTCCACGGTCCTCCAGGGCTACGCGGGCCCCTCGCTCGCCCAGCGCGTGACCCCTTGGCTCAGCGTGGGCGCCGGGCTCCAGTACACCTTCCTCACGGTCAACCAGTCGATCACCGCCATCCAGTGCGTGGAGAGCGTCGACAACTGCGGCACCGACTCCCCGAGCGACGACATTCGCATGGACCTGTCCACGGTCGACCCGGCACGACTGTCGTGGAACGCGGGCGTGCTCGTGGAGCCCGCGTCCTGGCTCGCCATCGGCGCCTCCGTCCAGCCGCAGATCGACTACCGCACCGAGGGGTCGATGACCGTCACCTTCTCGGAGGACAACACCCTGGTGCGCCCCGAGCTCACCACGGGCACCTTCACCGACGACGACGTGACGGTCGACGCCACCCTCCCGTGGATCGCGCGCCTTGGTGTTCAGCTGGCGCCCTCTGAGCGCGCGCGCGTGGAAGTGGCCGGCACCTGGACCCAGTGGTCGGCGATGTCGGCGCTCCGCATCACGGACATTGATCTCTCGCTCACGACGCGCGAGGACGGCGTGCTCAAGGGCGAGCCCATCGTGGTGACTGACGACGTGCCTTTCTCCACGGGTTTCGTCGATAGCTGGTCGGCGCGGCTCGGCGGCGAGTACGACATCGTCCCCGCCGTGCGCGCGCGGGCCGGGGTGGCCTACGAGACGAGCGCGGTCCCGAGTGACTACGTCAGCGTGTTCATGGTCGACGGTCCCAAGCTTGCGCTGGCCGCGGGCGCCACCGCCCGGATCGGAAAGCGCGTATCCTTGAACGCATCGTTCATGGACCAGCTCATCTTCCCGCGCACCATCGAGGACTCCCGGTACGCGCAGCAGGCGATCTTCGTGGATTTCAACAACCAATTCGCCACGACGGTCACCACCGGGAAAGTGGTCGGCAACGGCGAGCTCTCGTCGAACGTGATCGTGGGTGGCCTCGGCGTGAGCGTGGACATTGGGCGTGGTGACAGCCAGCCTCGCTGAGCCGGTGCCGCCGAGCGCCTGGGGCGAACTCACCGCCCTGTGGCAATCGCGACGGCTCCTGTGGACGCTCACCGCCACCGACCTGCGTACCCGCTACATTGGGAGTTCAATCGGCTTTTTCTGGACGGTTGTGAACCCGCTCCTGGAGCTCGCCACCTACACCTTTGTGTTCCACGTGCTCCTCCAGGTTCGCTTCCACGCGGGGCAGTCCACCAGCCAGTACGTGCTCTTCTTGTTCTGCGGCATGACGGCCTGGTCGAGCTTCGCCGATGGCCTCGTGCGCGCGACCACCTCCATCACGCAACACGCTTCGCTCGTGCGGAAGGTGAACTTCCCCAGCATCGTGCTTCCCGCGCAAATGGTGCTGGTGGCGGTGATCAACCAGTGCTTCCGCACCGCGGCGCTGCTGTTCTTCTGCATCCTCATCGGCGAGGGGCTCACCTGGCACGCGCTCCTCTTGGCGCCCTTCCTCGTGGCGCAGGCGCTGTTCACGTTCGGACTCGGCCTCTTGTGCTCGGTGCTCACCGTGTACTTCCGCGACATGAACCACTGGGTGAACGCGGGCTTGCTCATCGGCATGTTCATCACGCCGGTGGTGTACCCCGCCTCGGCGTGGCCTCGGGAGTACGTGCTCTTGCTCTACCCCAACCCGATGGCCCAATACATCGGCATCTACCAGAGCCTCCTCCTCGGGCATCACCTCCCGCCCGCCATCACGACGGTGATCTATGCGCTGATCGCCTCGGGGATCGCCGTGGCGCTGGGGGCCAGCGTGTTTGCGCACAATCGGCGACGTTTCGCCGACATGGTGTAGTCGCTACTTCGAGCCCGCCCGCGGCTTGGTGAGCTGCTCGATCTGGTAGGTGATGGTTTCCACGTCCATCCCGGCGGCGGACATCTTGGCCAGGAGCGCCTGGCTCTCGACAATGTAGGCGGTGACCTCCTGGAGGGGAGGGAGCCGACCCGACGCGGCGGGCACCGCCTTGGCGTGGGCCTCGATCTCGTCGGCGAGGGCGAGTTGATCGGCCTTGCCGGACGTTCTCGCGTTGACCGCTTGGGCGCTCCACAGGCCCGGGGCGTCTTTGAGGTGCTTCAAGAGCCGCGGGGCGCCGCGAGCGCCACCCTCGACTGAGCCCGAGTTCTGGGTCTCGCCGGTGGTCACCGTCTTCTCGTCGCCCGCGCTCGTGGTTGCCGTCGCGGAGGTGGTGCCTGCGGACTGGCCGCCGCCCTGCTGGCCGCCGCCCTGCTGGCCGCCGCCGCTCTGCGCGCCCCCGCCGCTTTGCCCGCCGCCGCCGTTCTGGCCGCCGCCACCACCCTGGCCGCCACTCTGACTGCCGCCGCCGCCCTGCTGCATCTGGCCGGCACCCCCGCCACCGCCGCCGCCACCGCCGGCACCGCCACCGCCACCGGGCCCGCCGCCGCCCGGGCCGCCGCCGGACTGTGCGGTGTACACGACGCCGCCGCCGGTGAGCACGCCCGCGAGGAAGACGGCGATCATGCGGTCGGGGTTCACGGCGGTCGAGAACCTAACCTGAAAGTGCGCCGCAAACTCAGGGGCTGAAACTCTCGACCGCCCACGCGCCGTCGCGGTGCAGCAACGCGAGCACGCCGTCCCGCGTGGCCGCGAGGTCGGTGATCGCGCTGGCGCCAGTGTCGATGCAGGTCGAGGACTCGGCCCATGCGCACAGCTCCACGGTGTCATCCGTCGTGAGACGCGCGTAGTAGAGGGTCCCGCCGTGCCAACGGGGCTCGACATGACCGAGCACCCGGCTGGTGTCGTCGACCCGCGTGGGGGTGCCCCAGTTGGCGTAGTCCGCGTCGCTTCGGACAACGTGCACGGTAGCGCCGCCCTCGCCCCAGCTCAACCAGGCGAGATCGAGGCCGTCCTCGCGGGCGGAGAGCGCCGGGTTCTCCATGCGTCCCCAGTCCTGGCCGCCGTCGTCGAGGGTGGGCTCCTGCTCCGTGCAGCCGGCGTCAGCGGGGCAGGGCTCGGTGTAGGCGCGCCAGAGCACCGTGAAACTCTCGCCGACTTCGGCCACCTCCACGTGCCGCGTGTAGCGAGCGGGGTTGATCGAATCGCCGGCGTCGCCTGCGGCGTCGGAGGCCGCCCAGGCCACGAACTGGCGCTCGCCCGCGCGCGCGAGGCTCGGATTCCCAGGGTAGATGGCGCCAATTTTACCGACAAGGCTGGGCGTCCAGTCGGAGGCACGGGTCCACGTGGCCACCCGGACCTCCGCCAGCCCCGCCGTTTCCACCACCGCTGTGGGATTGTCGGCCCAGGCAAAGGAGACGTCGCCCTCGGCCCCGGCCGCCAGCGAGGGCCGCCACGACGGGGCCGCCATGCTGGCCGGGACCACGAGATCATGCGTCACTCCGCCGATCGAAGCCTCGCATCGCGGCTGCCAGTTCCAGTCGTGGCCATCCGGCGCGCCCGCGAGTGCGCGCCAGCAAGTGACAGTACCGTCGCCGAGCGCGAGTGCCTCGGGGTCGGCGGCGATCCAGGCGCTGCTGTCGAGATCGAGGCCGTCCCGCCTGACCGTGCCCCGCTGCGCGGGGTCGCCCGTCCACTCCACGGTCGCGACGGTGCTGGTGGTTCCGTCGTCGTCCGCCGCGATCCAGGCCGTGCCCGCCTGCGCCGGGAAGCTCTCCGACCCGAACGCCTCGGCGAGCACCCGTCCCGTTGTGTGTGGCAAGGGTACGCGCAGCCACGCGGCCACGGTGGCGCCCACGTCTTCCAGGGTGGCCGGCGTGTCGAGCTCGACCCCCGCGCGGATGCCGGGGCCAGCCAGGAAGATGGGGATGTCGCGACAACCAACGCACTGGTCGCCGTGGTTGTGGTAGTCCCAGTCCTCGCCCCCGTCGTCCTCCCAGTCGTGCCGCCCGTGGTCGGCCACGACGACCAGGAGCGTGTTGCCGGCGAGCTCGCCGCTCGCGTCGGACTCGATCCAGTCCCAGAGGGTGGTCAGCTCGGGGGCCACGACCTCGAGCCCGTGCGCGTAGGCCTTCTCGTTGGTCTGGGAGTGTCCCGCGCGGTCGATGTCGTGGAGGTTGGCCACCACCAGGCGGCTTCGCCCCAGCACCTCGTAGAGGGCGTCGATGACCGTCTGGTCGCTCGAGTCTTGCTCGGTCTGGGTGTTCATCGCCGTGGCCCCGTCGGCCTCTGGCCAGCCGGGATGGAGGCTCCGCTCCAGGCCTTCGAGGTGCACGGTGTTGCGCACGAGGTGCGTCTTGGTGCCAGGAAATGCCTCCTCGGTCGCCTCGAAAAGCGTGGGGTACTCGGGACGGTAGTAGCCGGCACCGCCCGTGGCGGGCATCAGCGCGAGGTTGTTGTGCCGCCCCGTGATGATGTCGCCGTGTCCGGGCGGGGTGACGGTCACGTTGGCGGCCACCGCCGCCGTGTACAGCGTGCCCCGGGGCAGCATCTCGCTGGTGAACTCCCCGAAGAGCTCCCGGCCCGGCACGCTGCTGGCCTCGCTGGCCTCCGTGCCGAAGGTCTCCGCGTAGCGGCTGCCGTCGAGCACCAGCACTAGGGCGCGGCGAGGGGCGTGCGACGCGGTGTCGCCTGCCGCGACCGGATCGGGCGGCGTGCAAGCGAGAAAAAAGAGCATCATCGGGCCTGCCCGTAGCACACCCTTGACCGGGGCCGCGCGGTGTCCAGTGTTGGCGACCTTGACCCCGATCGTGGCCATCGGCACCGCCGTCTACGCCGAGCCGGTGGCGGTGATCGGCGATGTGCACGGCTGCGCTGGCCTTCTGCGCACGCTCTTGTCGCGACTGCCGGCGGGAATGCCGATCCTGGTCGCGGGCGACCTCTGCGATCGGGGTCCCGACTCGCGCGGCGTGATCGACACGCTCGTGGCGCGTGGCGCTCGCGGGGTGCTCGGCAACCACGACCTGTGGCTGCGCGACTGGGCCTGCGGCAACGGCTTCGACCGCTTCGCGCTGCACCCGGCCATGGGCGGCGCGGCCACGCTCTCCTCCTACTGCGTGGAGTCGCGCAGCACCGGGACCATCGAGGCGGAGGCCTGGCGGGTGCCCCCGCTCCATCGGGACTGGTTGTGCTCGCTCCCGGTGGCGCTCGACCTCGAGGTGATGGGCGAGCGCTACTGGCTGGTGCACGCCGGCGTGCCCGCCACCGAGTCGCTCGCCGGGCTGGCGTCGCACGAGGTCATCCCGCACCTGGCGCGCACCAAGCCCGCGTCGCTCCTCTGGCCGAAGAACGAGCCCGACGACATGCTACCGCTCGACCGCACCGTGCTGATGGGCCACGTGCCGCTGCGGAAGCCGCTCGACACGGGCGCGGTGCTGGCCATCGACACCGGCGCCGGGACGATCCCCGGCGGGCGACTCACGGCGGTGATCTTGCCGGAGCGGCGGTTCGTGACCGTGGGGTAGGAGATTTGGCAGGGGCACAAGGACTCGAACCTTGGACCTGCGGATTTGGAATCCGCTGCTCTACCGACTGAGCTATACCCCTGCGCGGGGAGCCCATGGGCTAATCGCGGGCGGCCGGCCGGTCAACCCGTGGGCAAGACGCCGGCGAGGATGGCGCCGGCCACGACCACCGCGAGCCCGATGCGCCAGGCGGCGAAGATCTCGAGGCCGTGCGACGAGAGCCAGCCGACCAGCCACTTCACCGAGAGCGCGGCCGACACGGCGGCGGCGGCAAAACCGGCGAGCAGTGGCCCCGCGCCGAAGCTCTGGAGCATCACGTCGCCGTGCTTGAGCCCCGAGTAGGCGGTAGCCGCGCCGAGCGTGACCAGGCCCAGGAGGAAGGAGAACTCCACCGCCGCCGGGAGCGCCACGCCGAGCAACACGGCGCCGAGGATCGTCGCCAGGCTGCGGCTCGTCCCCGGCCAGAGCGCGAGGCACTGGGCGCAGCCGATGAGGAAGGCCGTGCGAAGGTCGAGCTCGAGCAGGTCGCGATGTCCCGAGCGACCGCGCAGCGCCAGGATCGCCACGCCGCCCACCAGCCACGCGGCCACGACCGGCCAGAGGCCGAAGAGGTAGGCGTCGATGGCATCGTCGAACAGGAGGCCGAGCACGGCGGCGGGCAAGAAGGCCACCACGAGGTTGATGAGCAGGCGTCGTCCCGCCGGGTCGCGACCGAGCACGCCGTGCAGGATCTGTCCCACGCGGGCCCGGTAGAGGCCGAGCACCGCCACGATGGCGCCCGCCTGGATGCAGATCGCGTAGGCGTCAGCGGCGTCGGAGCGAGCCATCCCGAGCGCTCGCTCCGCGAGGAGCAGGTGACCGGTCGACGACACCGGCAAGAACTCCGTCACGCCCTCGACGATGCCGAGGACGACAGCTTCGAACCAGGTCATTTCTTCAGCGAGCGCAGGTAGGCGACGGTGTTGCTCACTTGCTCATCCGTGAGCTGGGTGAACGCCGCCATCGGCGTGCCCGGCTTCCCGGCGCGGATCAGCGCGGCCACGTCGGTGTCGGTCTTGGTGGCCCAGTACGTCGCCTGCGTGAAGTCGGTGGGCTTCTTCGGCAAGGCGATGGCGGCGGGGCCCTTCCCATCGCCCGCGAGGCCGTGGCACGAGGTGCAGTTGGCCTCGTACACCGCCTTCCCGGCCGCGGGGTCGGCGGCGAGGGCCACGAGCGAGAGGAGGAGGATCATGTCGCCGAGTATCCCGCAGTTGACAGGCTGTGCTCGGGGAGACACCTTCGCGCATGCTGCCCTTCCTGCTGGCCTGCTCCGGCGACACGGTGATCCCCACCGGTCGCGACAGCGTGCCGCCGCCGGGCGACAGTGCCGAGCTCGCGCCCGGCAGCGACACCGGCGAGGAGACCGGGCAGGATCGCGACGAGCACGGCTGTGTCGACCTGTACCACCAGGACTACTTCCCAGCCTACGAACTCGCGATCGACGAGGCGGAATGGGCGGCTCTGGAGGCGGACTACCAGAGCGGTCTCAAGGACTACCACCCGGCAGCGCTCACCCTCGAAGACGAGACGGTGCCGGTGCAGGTGCGACTCAAGGGCAACCCAGGCTTCTCCTGGTTCGGGGAGAAGCTCCAGCTCGTCGTCAGCTTCAACGAGGAAGATCAGGACGCGCGCTTCCACGGCCAGCGGAAGATCGTGCTCGACGCCACCTGGTACGAGCCGACCCTGCTGCGCGAGCGCCTCGGCTGGTGGGTGATGCGCCAGCGTGGCGAGATGCCGGCCTCGTGTGCGAACAACGCCACGCTCAGCGTCAACGGCGAGTTCTATGGGACCTACGCCCACATCGAGTACCTCGACCGCGAGTACCTGGAGCGCGTCTTCGGCGATGAGCAGGCCACGGGCACGCTGTGGAAGTACGGCAGCGAGGCCAAGACCAACGTCGAGAACGCTGACTACGCCAAGCTCGAGACCTTCTGGCGAGCGGATGCTGTCGCGACCATGGAGCCGCTGGGAAACGTGCAGGAGTGGACGCGCGCCTGGGCCGCCGAGAGCGTCATGGGTGACGACGACGGCTACTGGTGCTGCGCCCACAACTTCTATCTCTACGATCACCCGGTGGAAGGCATGTTGTTCGTCCCCTGGGACTGGGACGACACCTTCGAGATCACCCCCTACGACTCCGACCCCGTCACCGGCTACACCTCGGCCTTGTTCCAGCAGGAACACTTCGTGAAGGTGACGAACGACCCGGCGTGGCGGTCGGTCTATGTGAGCGAGGTGGAGGCCATGAACGCGGCGATGGACCCGGTAATCGTGTTGCCGCTACTCTCCGCATGGGATGCCGAGATCCGCGCGGCGGTGGAGGCCGACCCTCATCGCACCTTCGACATGGCCGAGCACGACGCCACCGTTGAAGCTTTGGCTTCGTGGATTCAGTCGCGACACGACTACATCGAGAGCTGGGTGCGCTGCGAGCGCGACCCTGCCGCCGACGCCGATGGTGACGGCATTCCCGCGTGCGATGATCGCGACGACAACGCGCCCGTCTCCGACGAGGTGTGCAACGGCATAGACGACGACAACGATGGCTGGGTGGACGACGCCGCGGGCTGCGAGGACTGCGTGGCCCATGGCATCGACGAGTACGACCTGCTCTTCTGTCGCGACCCGCGCACTTGGGACGCGGCACAAGCCAACTGCGAGGATCGAGGCGGCACGTTGCTGTACCCGTCGACGACCGAGGAGGTGTACCTTACCTTCTTTTACACCTGGCCCGTGTTCGAGGACTGGTGGCTGGGCGACGACTACGGCAGCACCTGCCTGACGTGGATGTCGGGCGAGTTCGACTACGGGACAGCGCCGTGCGCCGAGTCGCACCCGAGTGTTTGTCGGATGTAGTGACATTCTTGTCGCGGCCGGTGCGAGCCTCCGGCGAGATTCGTGGTTTGCGGCCCATCGGGGGCTTTGGCACAGGGCTTGCGGTGCGTGTGAGCGGAGCATGCCTTGATCTTCGTGCTTTCTGTCGCCATTGCCGCTGAATCGACCGGCTATGCCGGGACTTTCGTCCTTCCCGAGGCGCGCGAGAGGGCGGCGGGCGAGGTGACCGCCGCCCTTGGCACCGGGCTTGGCCTCTACATGGCCACCGAGATGTGCTTGCAAGTCAAGGGTGGAAGCGGTTGCGGCGGCCCCTACTTCGACGTGATCCTGGCGCCGGTCGCGCGCGTCGCCTGGTCGCCCACGCCGGGGACCCATCTGGAGGCCTACGGTGGCGCCACGCTCAACGGCTACGGCACCGCCATCTTCGACGCCTCCGCGTCGTTCCCTGTGTCGGAGGTATCGCGACTTGGAGTATTTGCCGGGGCGTTCTCCGAGTGGTATGCCGACGGACCAGTCGACGGCGCGTACGCGATTGGGGTCAACTACTCGGCGCAGTGGCAGCGGGTGCGATTCGACGCCGTGCTGCCGGTGGTCGGCGGGGGGCTCGTCGAGCCGATGCCGTCCCCGGCGGCACCCGCGGTCGTCGAGGCGTCGTTCAGCTTCGACCTCGGCAAGGGGCACGCCCTGCGGGCGGGCATGATGAGCCTCTTGCCGGGGGGCGGGTGGCAGTACGCCGGTGACAAGCTTGTCGCTCGTGTCGACCTCCACAGCCTGGGCGTGATTTCGGCCGGTCGCGCCGAGGTTGGAGCACGCTTCTGAGCACGCGCCTGGACCTCTAGTTCTCGTTCCCGTCTTCCTCGGCGCCGTTGGCCTTGTCGTCCACCGCCTCGGTCTTTCCCTTCACCGCGTCGGTGGCGTAGAGAATGACACGACGAACCTGGTGCTTGTCGTAGCTCTCGCGGTACGCCGGCATCCGCCCTTTCCCGTCGAGCACGAGGTCGACGAGGCGGTCCATCTCCCGGTCGCCCGGCACGCCCTTCTCGAGGAGCGGAACGAGCGTGGGCACCCCGCCCACCATGGCGGCGGCGGCCGGGCCATCGCCCTTGCCCGTCTCCCCATGGCACTGCCAGCACGACTGCAGATAGGTGTCGCGACCCGCCTCGCGATCTGGCTTGCGCTTGGTGGGGACGGCGCCGGGCTTCGGTGTTTCCACCGGCTTCTTCACTGGGGTCTTCGACGGAATGGGCTTCGGAGCCTCGTCGGCGCCTTCCGTCGGTGCTTCGTTCGCCTCCTCGTCGGCCGGGCCCTCGGCGAGGGCGCGCGTGCAGCCGGCGAGCAGGAGAGAGAGGAGGACTCGCAACATGGGCGCGCGCCGCCTATCCTAGCGCCGACCGGTGGGCCTCCGCCCCGCCGGACGTGCGATGATGCCGCCGTGCCCTTCCCCCTTTCCCTCCAGCTGGACACCGGTACCGAGTTTCCCCTCCACGTGGGCGGTCGGCTCATGGTCGAGGGGCCAGGCCGCGTCCGGTACAGCCTCTCGGGCGGCGTCCTGCCCAAGTCTTACCTCGACGCCATCAACGCCGTGTGCGTCGGGCAGGGCTGGTACTCCGAGGGCGACGCGGAGCTCGTGAGCGCCACGCTCCAGGACGCGGTGGTGGTGCGCAACCACCTGGGCTGGCGCCCCTTCCCTCGCAACGGACTCAACTTCGAAGCGGGGTATGGGTTCGTGGGTCTCGGTGGTGGCCTCACCGGGGCCAAGGTGCTCTCGCTGGTGGCACAACGCGAGATCCCGGAGGCACTGGATGGTGGGCTCAGCTTCTCCGCCGCGGCCGCGCTCCACCAGTTCGATGCCACCGTGGGCTACGACGCCCGGCTGTACCGGGGACTCCACCTGCGCATCGACCTCGGTGCCGCCGTCACGCTCGCGTCGACCACCGTCATCGAGCCAGATTTCGACGTGCCCTGGGTTGCGGAGGGCGCCGTTGATGAGCTCACCACCGCGGGGGAGGAGGATCTAGACACGATCTTCCTAAGCTATGTCCACCTACCGACGCTTGGGGTCATGCTGGGCTGGCGGTTCTGAGGACCGGCGCGTTGTGCGTCGCTTCTGCTCGTCGGCCTTGATGATCGTCATGCCGATTCGGTTCGGGTCGAGCTGAAGCTTGGCCAGCGTCAACGCGGCCACCACCAGGGCCTCGATCTCGGGGCGGTCGAGGTCGGCGGCCGCCGTGAGGTCCACGTGCCGCACCGTCTTGCCGCGGCCCTGGAGAAGGCCCCCCTGAATCGGCCTGCGACAACGACGCGCCCTGGCCGAAGTGTAGGCTCACCCGGTCCGGGTAGAGCGCCAGGGAACACGAGCCCTCGTAGCCGCGCTCGGTGGGCGAGTAGGTGTTCAAGAGCGCGCCCCGGTTCTCGTACAGGTAGACAATCTCGAAGCGGCCGGGGAGACGAGCGCGGAGCTTCGCGTGGAGTGCAAATCCGAGCTCGGCTATTGTCGGCTCGTACCTCGCGATGAAGTTCGCCAGTTGCGCCTCGGTGCTCGTCATCGCCCGTCCTCGGAGCGCTCACTTAGCGCAGGACGCGACACCAAAAGCGGAGAAGCCCGGACCTTTCGGACGGGGGTTCAAGATGGCGGGGTGTACTGGTTGAAGTTCGAACTTTTTGCTTCGCCCCGGAGCCCGAGGTTCGCGTTCTAATGAGTCAGTACAAGCTCGTCATCTCGAACGTCGCTCTCGCAGAGACGCTGGGACGCTGAAGTGCGGGGATGACGTAACCCGGGGGGCGCCGCAGGGGCAACAGCTGTTCAGGTGCGCTCCCATCGCCGGACTGCGATCACGCGGCTATACTTCGCGGCATGGACCCTGCCTTCGAGAAGATGACCCCGTCCGAGCAGATCCAGCATGTGCAGGATCTGTGGGACCACATCGCCGAACACCCCGAGGGCATCCCCGTGTCGGCGGAGATGGAGGCTGAGCTGGACCGGCGGCTGGCCGCGCATCGCGCCGATCCGTCGACCGCGATCCCGTGGGAGCAGGTGAAGGCAGAGTTGCGGCGTCGGCAGTGAGCCTGCGGATCCACTTCCGCCCCGAGGCGCGGGCGGAGCTGGTTGAAGCGTGGGCGTGGTACGAGGAGCAGCGTCCAGGGCTCGGCGACGATTTGGTGGCCTGCGTCGAAGCCGCGATCAGCAAGGCGGCACGCCAGCCCGAGGCCTACGCGCATGTGTATGAGGGCGTCCGCCGCGTGCTCGTACGCCGCTTTCCGTACGGCGTGTTCTACGTCGTGGAGGACGGCGAGTTGCTCGTTCTCGCGGTCGCTCACGCACGGCGCCGGCCCAACTTTTGGCGGGACCGGGCGCCGTCGCGGAGCCAGTAGCGTGGGTGGTACCTCCGCAGACGACCTCAGGGGTCTCGAGTTCGACTGTCTCGCCGTCGATGGCGACGGCGACGTGGCATTGCTTTCCACCGCTGGCGGCGGCATCGCGCCTGTCGCTGTTGACCCGGGCGCGCACGATGCCGCCATCGACGCGATCCTCGCCTCGCCAGTGCGGACGCACGCCGCCCTTGCGCCGGATCTCCGAGCGGATCTGCGGAACCCCTGGCGTGAGATGGCGGTGCGGGGCCTGTTCGGCTTCGACAGCAACCCGCTCGGTGGTGCGTATGGCAAGGTCGCAGCGCCGGACCGACCTGTGCTGCTCGCGGAACTTCCGGAGTCCGCGGCCGCAGTCGCCGTGCCGTTGGCGGGGGTGAGATCCGGCGACGCCGACGTCATCGATCCAACCGAGACTTGAACTCGCGAAACATTGCTTACAAATTGGAAAAATGCGAAACGTCCACTCTCGAACTTGTCGAAAGTGGGCGTATGCTTGATGGCGGCGGGTACTGGAAACCGCAAGAACTTTCTGCCTCGCGCCGGGGCCCGAGGTGAGGGTGCAGATGGGTCAGTACAAGCTCGTCATCTCGAAGGCCGCTCTCGCCGACGCGTGAAGGTCGGGGGTGATCGGACTCGTCATACCCCGCACCGGGCGGCGCACGACCGACTTTTGGGTCGCCCGGGGCAGGCGCTGGGGCTCCCGAGAGGTTCCGGGGCGACTGGTCGAGGTTGGGCAAGGCGACCCGCGCCCGGGGAAGGGGCACGTGCAGCCATCACAACGGTACGTCAAGCGAGACGTTGTGATCGCGCCGCGGCGCCGACGCGCTCCAGCTGCGATCAGATCGTCTCTCATAGAGATACGCTCGCGCCGTGGTTCGACGTGGTGCGCTGGCCGACTTCGTGGACGACCTCCAGGCCGGGGGGCGCCTGACCTTCACGCGCGAGGAGGCGCTGGCCGCGCTCGGGGTGACCATGCCGGCGCTGAAGCAGGCGGCGCTGCGGTTGGCGAAACGGCGGCGGCTCGTGTCTCCCCGCCGAGGGTTCTACGTCATCGTGCCGCTCGAGCACCGGGACGAGGGCGCGCCACCGATCGACACCTGGCTCGGCGAGATGTTGCGCTACCTGGGGGCGCGAGAGATCGAGCGGGAGTGGGACGGCGGCGAGATCGTCGTCACGGTCGACCGGTTCCAGCGGCCGGTGAAGGTCGGCGGCAACAGGTTCCGGTTTCGGGTTCGGAGGGGATAGCGCCAACTGACCGACGAAAACGGCAGGTCAGAGTTCCACAAGTTCTGTCCCTTCACGGAGGCGCTTGAGATAGCTGTCGTAGGCGAAGGAGCGATCCCGACGCCTGCCCGTGGTCTCGATGAGCACGCCAGCCGCCAGGAGCGTATCGATCGCCCTCCCGGCCGTAGGGCGACTCACGGCCAGCGCGTTCATCACCGTCGCGGTCGAGATGATCGGGCTTCTCGGGAGGGCCTCGAACAGGCGGAGCGCCGCCACCGAGGCGTCGTCGCGTTCCATCAGCCGGCCGCGGTCCGTCCCGACCAGGGTGAACAGATCCCGTGCTCCTCCGACGGCTTCCTCTGCGATCGTCGCCACGCCGTGCAGGAAGTAGTCAAGCCAGCCCTCCCAGTCGCCTTCCATGCGGACGGCGTTCAACCGCCGGTAGTACTCGCTCCGGTGTCGTTTGAAGAACAACGACAAGTAGAGGAGCGGCTTGGTGAGGAGCTTCCAGTGTTCGAGGAGCAAGCTGACGAGCAGTCGGCCGATACGCCCGTTGCCGTCCAGGTAGGGGTGGATCGTCTCGAACTGCACGTGCAAGAGACCAGCGCGGATGAGCGGCGGCAGGTCGTCGTCGGCGTGAATGTAGCGTTCCAACGGCGAGAGCACGTCAGGAAGGAGATGAGGCGGCGACGGCACGAACGCGGCGTTTCCAGGTCGCGTGCCGCCGATCCAGTTCTGGCTTCGCCTCAGCTCGCCCGGCAGCTTCGTCGCCCCCCGAACTCCGCGCATGAGGCGCTCGTGCGTGCCGTTGAGAAGTCGCATCGAGAGCGGCGGAGCGTAGGGATTCGCCAGTTCAGCACGAGCATAGTGCAGGGCGTCGATGTAGTTGCACACCTCTTGGACGTCGGCAGTCGGCGCGGCGGGGTTTGCGGATGGCTCCGCGGCCTCGTACGTCAAGAGGTCGACGAGCGTCGCCTGGGTGCCCTCGATCTGCGACGAGATAACGGCCTCCTTGCGGACGAAGGCGTAGATGAACCAGTCCAGGTTCGGCACCATCGCCCCGGCAAGTTCCAGCCTTCCGAGCGAGTGCTCGGCCATCCGAAGGCGCTCGCCGATGGACCCCGACAGGTCGATCGCGGGATTCTCCGGCGGCAGTGGATGCGGCACGAACGCGCGGACGGTCTCGCCTCCGGCGACCGCGACCTCGTACCGACCCGTCTCTCTCTTCACGAGCACCTCGCGCTCGCTAATAACGAGATCGTTCTTGTCGCCGAGGAAAAATAACGCACTCGTACTTATCGCGCCCGCGGTCGAACGAAGTCGTTCGTAGGGTGGTGCGCCGAGACCGGCGGGCCCTCGCCCACGCCATCCGTCAGCGCGCCCGCAAGGCCACCGCGTGGAGCTGATCCGTTTTGATGGACGGGTTGATGACGATTTCAGGGTAGCGTTTAACACTGGAATTGGGGTGTAGGGGAAAGCGGTCCCTCTGGCACCAGGAGGGGGGTCAAGGGGGGAGACTCAGATTCTATGGATAAACCATGGAAATCTTGTGGAGGGCGCATCAGGCGACTCCCACCGCTTCGAAGTCGGGCGGCGATAGGTAGCCCAGAGCCGAGTGGCGCCGCTGGCGCTTGTAGAAGACCTCGATGAAATCGAACAGTTGTCGGCGAGCCTCGTGAAAGCTCTCGAAGGCTTCGCCCCGCTCGGACTTCAGCGTCGCGAACCAGCTTTCCATCGCCGCGTTGTCGAGGCAATTGCCGCTCCGACTCATCGAACAGAGCGCACCACTATCGTCGAGCAACTTCTGGTATTCCGCGCTGGTGTAGGGGCTTCCGCGGTCGGTGTGGTGGAGGAACCCCTCGCCCGGCCGTCGGCGCCGCAGGGCGTCGAGCAGGCCCATCTTTGCCAGCTTGCGGTCGTTGTAAGGCGACAGTGCCCAGCCAACGATACGGCGCGAGTACAGGTCCACAATCGCTGCGAGGTACAGCCAGCCCGCGGGCGTGCGAAGGTAGGTCACGTCACTAACCCACCGTTCATTCGGCTTTGAGGCAGTAAAGTCCCGCTCCAGCAGGTTCGGTGCGGCGACGGCGGATGGGTCGGCCTCGGTGGTGCGGACCCAGCCTCTCCGCTTGCTCCCCTTGAGCCCCTTGGACCGCATCAAGCGGATGACGCGCTTGCGGCCGACGCGGATCCCCTGCGCGCGAAGATCGGCATGCACCCTTGGGCTTCCATCCGTTCCTCGGCTCGTGGCGTGACACTCGGCAACGGCCACACCGAGGGCGACATCGCTCGCGACCCGTGGCGAGTTCGGGCGCTTGCACCAGGCATAGAGGCCCGAAGGGGATACGCCGAGCACGCGGCACATGACGCGCACCGGCCACGTCGCCTTCTCCGCCCGGATGAACGTGAACCTCACGTCGTTTCCTTTGCGAAGAAGGCTGCGGCTTTTTCTAAGATTTCACGCTCCATCCTCAGTGTCTTGTTCTCACGACGGAGACGCTGGAGTTCCTCCCGTGCCGCAGGCGACGGGGCCGACGCGGGTCTCGCGCCACCGCGCTTGGCCTCCTCCACCCAGCGCGCGATCATCGAACCGGAGATGCCGAGGTCACGCGCGACCTCCGCGCGGCTCTTGCCCTCCTCGAGGACGAGCTTGGCCGCGGAAGGGCGGAACTCGGGACTGTACTGCCGGGGGGCCTTGCCCTTCGGCGGCGGGTTGGGGTCGGGGGACTTTGACATGCGACGCCCTACCTCGTTGAGAGTGTCCACTCTTGCGGATCAGCTCCAGAGAAGGTGCAGTATCTCTGCGAAGAACGTGGCTCCTCCGCGCCCGCGCCCCAGAAGCACCAGTTCGCCTTCTGCGGCCTCGTGTATTGCGGCGCTTGCGGCGACGAGGGCAACAAGCGCATGCTCGTTGGCGAGCTTCAACGCGGCAAGTACATCTACTACCACTGCGATGGCTGCAAGCGCGCTGGCCGAAAGCCCAAGTACATCCGAGAGGAGGCGCTCGGCCGGCTGTTCACGCAGGCGCTCGAAGGCCTCCGGCTCGAAGGCCCGGTGCACGACTGGCTCACCGGTGCGCTCAAGAGCTCCCACGAGGACGAGCGCCGGTTCCACACCGAGGCGATGGCGCGCCTTCAGAAGCGGTACGCCCAGCTCAAGGGCCGGCTCGACATCCTGTACGAGGACCGGCTCGATGGCCGCATCACCCTCGACGACTACACCGCGAAGTCCAACGGCTGGCGCGAGGAGATGGCCCACGTGCGGGAGGAGATGGACCAGCACGAGCGGGCCGACGCCGCTTACCTCGATTTCGGCGTGGCGCTGCTTGAACTCGCGGGAATGGGGGTCGAACTGTACGAATCGCAGGATGCCCTGGAACGGCGCCGGTTCCTCAATTTCCTCTGCTTGAACTCGGAATTCCGCGGCGACTCGGTGAAGGTCGCCTGGAAGAAACCCTTCGATGGACTTGCACAATCCATCGGTGAAGCGGACCCTGAAAAAACGAGAACCCCCGACCTTTCGGACGGGGGTTCAAGATGGCGGGGTGTACTGGATGAAGTTCGAACAGTCGCGCTTTCGCCCGCGGAGCCGACCACCGCGCGGTTGGCAGGGTTGAAGGGGATGATCCCGCGGGGGGCGTCGGCGAGGGGGCGGCCGGGGGTGGCGCGGTAGGGTCGCGGGGCGCCGGGCCGTGGCTTCGAGGGCGTTCGTGCGGCTGCGCTGGCGGTTCACTCCGTGGCAAGGCTCGCCTGGATGGCCAGATGAGCTTGCAATGCGAGACGATCTGCGCGGGCGCGAAGCGGTGGGACGGCGGGAACGACTGGCTATGCGAGACGATCTGATCGAGAGGGCGGGAGGAGGATGCCGGATCGTCTCGCATCACGATACGAAGCGGCGTGGCCCAGAGGGGAGCGCTCGCCGAGTTCGTGGACGACCTGCAGGTGGCGGGGCGCCTCACGTTCACCCGCGACGAGGCCATGGTCGCGCTCGGGGTGAGCATGAGCGCGCTCAAGCAGGCGGCGCTGCGCCTCGCGAAGCGGGGGCGGCTCGTGTCGCCCCGGCGGGGGTTCTACGTGATCGTGCCGCTGGAGCACCGCGACGCAGGGGCTCCTCCGCTCGACACCTGGCTGCCGGCGATGCTGCAGTTCCAGGGGGCGCGGGAGCTCGCGCGGGAGGTTGTGGGCAACGAGGTGGTGGTGACGGTGGATCGGCGGCTGCGGGCGCTTGGGGTGGGCGGGCTCCGGCTGCGGTTCTCTTCGTCCACGACGGGCTGACGCCGGGGCGGTCGCGGAGCGAGCCCGTCAGCCGACGAGAACGCCAGGTGCCCTGCCAGCGAAGTACGTGGCCACGGGCTTCAATTCGTCCTCCGACGCGGGGATTACCGCGAGCACCTGCCCCCACTTGGGGATGGGCCGAAGGATGTCGGTGGCGTCGCAGAGGACATCCAGCAGCCAATCATCGCCCGTCCGGAAGCGGATCACCCCGACGTAGCGGGACAGGCGGAGTCGCTGGACCAGCGCCGCGACCCGCCCACGATCGAGGGGCAGACGGAGCAAATCTGCCGAGTAGTCGCCGGCGAGTCGGAATGCGGGCTCGACGAGCACCGAATCCCGTCTGTCCGGTCCTGCCAGCTTCCGGGCGACGGGCAGCAGCTCGCCAGCGAGTACCAGCACGTCGAGCGCGCTCATGCGTATCTTCGGGTACAAAGGCGCGATCGCGCATGAGACGTGGACCGGGTCTTGAAGGGTCGGAAAGGGCTCACCGTAGGGAATGAACGCGATGGCTGGATCTTTCTCGGCCTCGACCTGCCACTTCATCCGCGCGTAGGGGCCGAGGCGGTCGTCGTGGACGTAGAGCCTCGTGATGCCGCGGGATCGGAGTTCGTACGAGCCTTGGGCCGGGACGATCACGTCGGCCGCCGGCTCCTCGCTGTCGGAAGTTCTGAACCCAACGGCGATCACCGCGTGTCCTTCGGTAGTCCCCTCCGTGTACAGCTGCATGACGACCGGAATGCCCGAGCGGAGGTACATCATCATGGCGAGCAGCAGGAGCTGGTCGCCGTCCCGGCTCGGCTTGACGACGTCGGGCGAGTACCCGCTGGCGAGGATGGCGCCGATCATCTGTTGTCGGGTGAGTCC
Organism: Pseudomonadota bacterium; assembly: GCA_005778355.1. Lineage (GTDB taxonomy): Bacteria > Myxococcota_A > UBA796 > UBA796 > SXON01 > SXON01. Next base: position 26,613 of record SXON01000191.1, read on the forward strand.
GGCGGCTGCGGGAAACACGCGGCCCTCTGGCGTGCTCCGGTTCGCGTGCTCCGTGATCGCCAGCGTCGTGGGCGAGCGTCCGCCGTCGCGCCGAATCACCGCGGCCAGGGCGCCCGACACCGCTGCGGTAGCGCAGGCTCCTACGGCCCGATCTTGCTCGTGGAACTGCACGCCTCGCGCCTTCAGTGTCATCCCGAGCAGGTGCACCCGGTGTGGGGGCGACTTCGGTCCGAACTCCCGAGAGGGCTTGCCTGAGTACGCCCGGAGAACCGTCCTCCCGATAGGCGCGCTCTCAAGGGGGCGAACGACGACGAAGCCAAGGTAGGCAGCCTGATAGTGGTCTCGAAGCGACTCGAACTCGGCTTCGTTCCCAGCTGCACCGGCAACCTGACCGGCAAGATCGGAGGGTAGCTCGCACTGGAAGAAGTGAAGCCGGACGCACCGTTGCGGCGGTGGCCGGAGGGCGGTTGCGTAATAGCCCTGAAACTCGGCCAGATAGTGCCGATCCGTGTACTCCGGCTCGACCAGTATGGCCTGAGCGTCAAGTTCCGGATGGCTCAAGTAGCTGAGGAGGTACCGCACCTGATCGGGCACCGCCGCGCTCCAGTCGGTCGTGGCGCGGCAGGCGTCGCGCACGCACGCGACGAGATCATCCCTCGTGAACGGACGGTACGTGAGCAAGTGCTCGGCCACTACCTGCTTCGGAACTTGAGGTCGTCCGGCGTGATCGTCCGCATGGCGTCGGTCTTTGTCTGGAGCGCGCGGCGCACCTCCGCTCCCTCGCGGTCGAGCCGGTCCATCGTCTCACGGTCCCAGGCGCCGCCCTTCGCGGGACCGCGCGCGGGCGTCTCCTGCTGCTTCTGGGCGGTGCTCACGGCGACTCCAAGCGATAAAACTAACCGCGAATCGGCTATTGTCCGCACCCAGGCGGTCGGGTCGGTGCGCGAAGGCCGATGGCGGGTTAGCGCTTTGCGGCGGTTCTACGATCCTTTTTCTGGCCCGCGTCCAGCGAAAATTTATTTTCGCACTGCCGTGGCGCCCGGGTGTGTGGCCCGGAGCCGTCGTGCCGCGACGCTCGCTCGTTCTCTGCCCCGCCGGGGATGGGTCCACCTACACCCTCAACCCCCCAAACTCCACCACCAACCCCGAGTCCTCGCTCGTCGTTCCCGCCACGAGCGGCAGTGCGCCGCCGTCGGGGGTGAGCCCGAAGGCGGCGACGCGCTTCCCACCGGCGGTCCATCCCGCGGGGGCGGCGGTGATCCCGGTGATGAGCGGCTCGGCGAGCGGCTTCAGCTCGTTGAGCAGCGCGACGAGGTCGGGGAGCGCCGGCACCACGATGGGCGTGCACCAGTCTCCGAGGTTGACCCATACGAAGTACTCGTAGCCATGCGTCGTCGTGGCGCCGTGCGACCGGGGGTGCACCTCGACGTGGAGCGCGCCCTCGTGGCCGAGCTCGAGCGCGCGGTAGCTGAAACCGGCCGCAGTCACGTCGGCATCGCAGTCGTTCTTCTCGCTCAGCCCACTGGTGAAGTCGGCGATCTTCGACCAACCCTCGGCGCGGGAGAAGCGCCAGATCGTAGGGCCCTCGAGCTCGGGCGCAGGGGCGTCGAAGCGCACCCCTGCGGCGGCGAGGACCTCGGTGACGGGGCGTTCAAACAGCACGGCGAGCGCGTCGAACAGCGCGGGCGATTCGATGCGGAAGCGCCCACCCCGCTCCATCTTCTGGAGCTTGGCGAACGTGATCCCGAGCTGCGTGGCCGCGTCGCGGAGCGAGAGCCCACGCCCAGTGCGGAGCGCGCGGAGGTAGGGACCGAAGCTGGCCTTGTGTTGTCGGAAGAGCACGGTTTCCATGGTCAGGCCGCCTCGATGCCGAGCTCGCCGAACGAGCCGAGCGGCACCGCCTTCCGCATGCCGGGGCGCAAGGCGATCAGGAAGCCGCTCACCGTCGCGCCACTCGGGCCGACCGCGAGGCGCGGCCCCAACGCCGTGCCGTCCGCGAGCTCGTCGCGGAGCTGCGCGCGAACGACGTCGATGAGTGCGGCGGGGAGCACCAGGAGAAGCGCCCCGCGCAGGTTCTGGAACCCGACCTCGCCGAGCAGCTTCACCGGGACGAAGAGCCGTTCACCCTCGGGAATCGCTAGGGGGTATACATCGACGATGACGCTGCCGAGCTGGCGCTGCTCCTTCGGCCCCACCATCATCGGCGCGAGCACCTCGACGAGGTTCATCCCGAGCAACGCCTTGAGGCCGTCGAACTGGATGGGGCCGATGCGCACCGAGGTGGTGGGCAGGGTGAGGTTCACGCGGATCGCGCCAGGCTCGTGGGCGAGGTTCGGGTTCACGCTGCACCCGGGGCGCCACCGGGGCGCCCGCCGCGCGGGATGATCTCGTCGGGCTCGACGCTCTCGACGTCGTCGCCGTGGCCGTGGTCCTCGACCTCGTCGGCATCCTCGGCGTCGGCCAGCTCGTCGTACTCGTCGCCGTCGTCATCGTCGTCGTCGTCGCCCTCACCGGGATCGGTGTCGTCCCCGGCGACGGCGCCGGGGTTCGCCTCGGCCAGCAGGTCGAGCATCTCGTGCTGGCCGCGCGCGATCACCACCAGCGCCTTCTTCACGCCGGGGAGGTAGCGGAGGGCGCGCAGCGCCTTCGGGTCGAGGTTGGCGAGCCCCGACTCGATGCCCTTGAGCGTCTCGTGGATGTCGCCGAGCGCCTGCACCTGGCGGAACGCGAGGTGCGCGGTGTGGAAGGACTGTTCATCGGGGTCCATCGACGCCCACGCTTCGATGGACTCGACGAGCGCACCCCGCGAGGATGCGTCGAAGCTGTTGGCGTAGAATCGCTCGATCACGCTCTTCCACTCGGGGAGCTTGGGCGTGCGGGGGCTGGGCAGACGGGTGACGTTCTCCGGCATCGGAGTTTCTCCTTGTACTTTGGCTGGTTGTTCAGGCCGCCTTCGGCTGGTCCTGTGGCGGCGGGGGGGTGGACGGGGTCTCGGGCGCGTTGGCGGCGAGGGTGAGCGAGGCGATGAGCTCCTTCTGGATGCCCTCGTCGCGAAGCATGGCGATGACCTTGCGGTTGGCGACGAACTCGCGGAGCTGCGGCGAACTGGCGAGCAAGTCGACGAACTCGGCCATCTCGGGCGGGATGCCAGCCTTCATGGCGGCGTAGGCGCGCACGGCGGCGCCCGTCTCCTGGATGAAGGTCTTGGCGAGCTCCTCGTTGACGCGGCCCTGCTCGGTGCGCTCGCGGCTCTCGCGGGCGTCGTTGGCGTCGCCGAGGCGGACAGCCACCAGGCGCTCCGCGAGCGTCTCCGACAGGCGTTGTGCCCGTTCACCCTGCTTGCTGTTGCTCTCCAGCGCGTCGTTCTGGAGCCGCGAGAGCCCACCGAAACCGCGCTCGTACAGGCCGAGGAGGTGCTCGTACCCGCCGCCGAGGGCCTTCCAGACGCGCCCCTCTGGCAACGCTTCGAGCATGAGGAGCGCCTGGCTCCGCTCGGGCGGGGGCGCGGCGCCGCCGTTGTTGTTGGCCGCCGCAGCGGCGCGGGCTCCGCCGATGGTGCTGCTCGCGGGCACAAGCGTCGGGGGCTGGCGCTGGGCCTCGGGGGCGTCGTCGTCCTCCGAGGCGTCCCAGTCGGGGTTCTCGGCGGAGAAGCGGGCGCTGAACAGGAGTCGGTCGCCCTTCGGGCTCCACGCAGAGAGCTTGAACTTCCGACGCTTGGTCGAGTTCATCTGCGCACCCGCGGTCTCCATCAGCCAGCGCATTCCCGCGTGGACGAGGTCGACGGGGCTGGCGCTCGCGACGGCCGACGCGAGTGTGGGCGCGGGCTCGTCATTCTCGTCGGCCCAGGGGTTGTCGGGGTCGTGATCGGGCTCGTCTTCGTCGCGATCATCGTCGCGTGCGGCCCTGGCCGGCGGGGGGACCAGGTAGCTACGCAGCTCCTCGGGGGTGAGGTCCACGCGGGCGAGCTTCTCGCTGGTGTTTCGGCCGGTGACTTCGGCGAGCACGAGGTAGCCGAGGTCGTCGGCAAGCATGACGAGCCGCTTCTGGATCGGGTCGATGTCGTGGAAGACGTATTCGCTCATGGCGGGCGATTCCTATGTCATACCTGATGGTTGTGATGACGTTATTCATGTAGCTTCAAGGCTGCGGCAGGGTAGGGCGAATCGCTTGCCGCCGGTTGCCGCGATGGTGGCCGCGGTGCTGGCCGCGCTTGACGCCACGGCTTGACGCCCTTTCCGCCTGCACTTTCCGCCTTGCCGCCGACCGTTTCCGCGCTGCCGCCGAGGGGTTGATGCGGTTGACGCGCCCGGGTGGGGTGGTTGACGCGGAGGTCGGAGAGGGTCGGAGGGCTTGACGCGGGGCTCGACTCGCGGGATCACGCCCATGCGGCGGGCGCGGTAAGGGAGGAGCATGGCCAAGTACGACGCGCTCCGGCGTTTCCTCGCGGCGCGCAGCGAGCCGGTGGTGCGCATCAGCTTCGAGGAGCTCGATGCCGTCGTGGGCGGGCTGCCGAGGTCGGCGCGGACCTACCGGGAGTGGTGGGACAACGGCTCCACGTCGGTGCACCCGCAGGCGCGGGCGTGGGCCGAGGCGGGGTTCGCGGTGGAGGCACTGGATCTTGAGCGCGGGTTGGTGCGCTTTGCTCGGCGCTTCGGCTGAACCGGCGCAGTCTTTCCGCGGAGTTCGACGCCCCCTCGACCTACGGTGCGTCCAGGAGGGCCCGGAGGGGCTGGACCACCAGGTCCTCCAGCTCGCTGAAGCCCGACACGCGGCTCAACGGGATTGCGAACGCCCTCATGCGTTTCCAGTTCTGCTTGTGGGTGGGACCGGGCTCGAACGTGGAGACGGCCCCGCCGATCTCGGCATCGTCCAGCCAAAACCACCACTTGCACGTCCAATAGGCCCAGTTGATCGGCGTCTTTCCGTCGCCATCGATCACACCGGCCACGACCAAGGGCTCCTCGATGCGGGGGTCCCATTTCCAGTCGCCCCGACCGGCCTGATCCGACAGGAAGACTGCGACGAACGCCAGGGGCCCCTTCGCCGACTCCCCATCGTCCTTGTGGGCGTAGAACCGGACGAGCCACCGGGGGAACCACTCGCTCGGCTTCGCGATGGACTGCGAGGTCTGCATCCCCATCTGGTTCGCCGAGGCGTGCCAGCATCGGTAGTCGATAGCGTCGAGCTGTGCGTCCGCATCGCGGAGCAGCTGCCCGCACTCCCGGTAGACGCGGTCGAGTTCATCGAAGAGAAGGTTCCATCTCGACATCAGCGGCTCCGGTAGTTCCAGGGGGCGGGTTCGGCGGTCGGTGATTGGAACGCATACGGGCGTCGCTCGTACCTCCACGGCACGGGACCCGCCTCGGGCTCCTGGCTGCCGCCGAAGCACGAGAGCGCGCGTTCGGCCAGAACCGCGTCGAGGCGGGCTGCGAGAACGGCCGTCGTCCGTGCAGGTTTTGCCCGGGCGTGGCGGAGCCGGAGCGACAGTTCGCGCCAGCTCAGCCAGTAGAGCGCCGAGCGGAACTCGTCGCTGGCGTGCCCGGCCTTCGCAACTTCGCGGGCCATCCCCTCGAGCACGAAGTCGGGCCGTCGCGCGTCGGCGGTGAGGTAGACGATCACCCGCCGCGAAACAGCGTGTGGCGCGCCGGGCGCCTCATGCGGGGCGAGCGCGTTCAGGGCGAGCCACTGGCGCCCGAGTTGTCCAGTCACGTCATCCACGTCCGGACCCGTGGGCCATCCTGATGGCCCGCTCCGAAACTTCGCTTCGAAGAGTACCAGAGTCGCGACGCCAGCACCGTCCCAGAGCGTCACCAGGACATCGGGTTCCACGCCCTGGCCCGCGAGGTCGAGCGCCGGCCAGAACTCGTAGGCCGCCTTGGTGGCCGCGAGGCTGAGGCGCTGCCCATCGAGCCGGGCGGCTCTGGCCGACCACGGGACCAGCAATTCCTCGGGGTCGAGCGCCTCGCAGACCCCGAAGGCGTAGGAAGTCAGGACGTCTTCGGACCCGCGAACCCGGTCGCCTACCTTGCCACGGAGTTCGGCCAGCATCATCGCCGCCATCTAACGGCACTCGCGCCTCGCGCTGCGTCCGTGCCGTTGCCGTCCTGTGCTCCACGCCCACTTGCCGCCGCCACCCCTCCCGATGCGGCAAGCTGCGGCAAGTGAAACTGCCTTCCCTCCTCGCTTTCGGCGCGCAACATGGTCTGCGTCGCCGGGCTGAACCGGCATCCACCTCCGACCGGCACGCCGGTCCACCCCCACGCCCACGAGGAATCCCACGATGTCCAGCACCGCGATGCAGAAGGCCATGAGCGGCGAGAAGGTCCCCGAGTCCAAGACGCGCGCTGTCCTCAACGAGGCGCTCTCGCAGGCCAAGAACCTGGGCAACCGGATTGCCCGTGCTCGCGAGGTCTCCGAGGAGCTCGCCGAGGCGGTGCTCCAGACCGCCGAGACCCAGGGCACCGTGTTCGCGGCCAGCTTCGCCGAGGGCTACTTCGGCGAGGAGAAGATGGACGTCGGCCCCGTAGACCTGCGCCTCGGCGGCGGGCTTCTCGTGGGCGGCTACGGCCTCTACAAGTCCATGTCCGGCAAGGGTGGCAGCCACGCGCTGGCCATCGGCAACGGCCTCCTGGCCGTGGGCATCGGACGCATCGGTCGCCACGCGGGCCGCGCGCTCGCCGAGAAGAAGAACGGTTCGTCGACGCCGCCCGCCCAGCCTCCGGCCGCGGCTCCGGCCCCCGTGGCGGCCCCCGCTACCCGTGGCGAGCCCGCGCAGCTCGCGGCCGACGACATCGGCGAGATCGCGCGCATGGTCCGCATGGTGCCCGGCACCGAGGGCGATGACCTCGCCGGCCGCCGCCGCGCTCGACTCCGCCGTCGCAACCGCGAGGAGGAGGACGAGACCTCCGGCCGTCGCGGGCGCTTCATCCGCGAGCGCAGCTGAACCGAGCCTCCAACCTTCACCGCTTCCACCACCCACCGCACAGCAACAGGAACACTGCCATGACCACCGCACCCATCTGGGCCCTCGTGGCCTTCACCGCCGACGGGCGCTGCCTCGTCGACCGCACCTCCTTCCGCGCCTCGCTCCCCGAGCACGGCTTCGGCCGCAACCCGGTGTTCGGCGCGGACTTCGACGGCGACGATGACGACGACGACGACTTCGGCGACGAGCTGGGGGACATCGACGGCGACGACCTCGGCGACGACCTCGGCGACGAGCTGGGGGACATCGACGGCGACGACCTCGGCGACGACCTGGGTGACGACCTCGGCGACGACCTCGGCGATGACCTCGGAGACGACCTCGGTGACGACTTCGGCGACGAGGTGGGGCTCACCCCCCGCGAGCGCAAGCTCCGCCGCATCCGGCGTCGGCAGGCCCGCCTCCGCGCCCGCGAGAAGCGGCTCGTGCAGAAGAACCGAGCCTTCAAGCGCAAGACCCGCAAGGCGCGGAAGGGAAAGATCGTGCAGCGCAACGTCACCGTCACCGGCACTGTCGCCACCTCGGTCGGGCAGTCGATGAGCGTGACGCTCACGCCGCGCACGAGCCTCCACTTGTCCAAGATCTTCGCGACGGGCGACACCAGCGCGACGATCACCACGATCATCTCGGGTGACGACCCCATCGTCCTCGACAGCCTCGACGCCGCGCTGATCTCGCCGTCCGCCTACCACGGGCCCTCCTTCGGGGGTCGGGTGCTCAAGGCCGGCGTTCCCGTCACCATCAACTACACGGCGGGCTCGACCACCGCGGCGCTGAAGCTGTCGTTCTACGGCCGCGCGCGGGTCAAGACGCCGCGTTGCTGACCGGGAGGGGTGAGCTGTGGGCGCCTGCAAGCTCTCCCGACGTTCCGGCACCGCGAAGCTCGCTGCTTCGACGGTCGCCGGGACGGCCGGGGCAGAAGGCGAGGTGCTCACGGCCCACTCCGAAGGCCAGGGCGACGGCGACTGGCGCATCCTCGACCTCTGGTCCGACGAGAGCACGCCCTGGGTGGCGCGTCTCGTCTGGTCTGGCGGGGGCGGTGCCCAGCGCGAAGCGCAGCTCGACGTTCCGCGTTCCACGCGGGTTTGCGTCCACGCCACGATGCTGCAGGTGTTCGGTGGCAACCTCTCGACCGCGGCCGTGGTGACCGCTCGCGCGGCCATCGCCGACGGCCAGTGCCACACCGAGAACCAACTCACGGTGCGGGGCGCGATCACCGACGTGGCCGCCAACGTCAACGTCGTCCCGCCGCCGTGGGCCAAGTTCGCGCGGCTCGAACTCTCCGACAACACGCTCCTTTCCACCGCCTTCATCGAGTTTCTCGACGCGAACGCCACGGCCCGCGCTCGGTACGCCGGGAGCGCCCAGCCGCAGCCCGGCGCGCCCATCGGCGACGCCGCCTCGATCCGACTCGTGCTCCCGTCTGGCACCTACGCCTGGCGGCTCGTCTTCCTCCTCCACCTCTGAGGCCCGCCCATGCGCTGCTACGCCAACCAAGTCACCTCGAAGCTGCTGAACCTAGCGGTCGGCGCGGCGGTCACCGCCACCACCAACGGCCCGAGCTACCGAATCCTGCCCAACCAGGCCGACCAGCAGACCGACGACATCCAGGACTTCCGGTTCGTCACCAGCCTGACGTTCTCGGGCGGGGCAACCTCGCCGACCGCGCAGGTCGTGATCCAGGGCTCGGTCGACAACGTCAACTGGATGGACCTCGCCAGCGGCACCCAGCGCACGGCGGCGGGCACCTACGCCGAGGTGGTCGAGTCGAGCGGCGTGGCGCTGTTGCCCTACGTCCGTGCGCGGCTCGTGCTCGGCGGCGGCACCGCGCCCAGCGTGTACGGCACCGTCGACGTGATCTCGAACGGCCCCTTCCAACTCGCCACTACCTGACCCACCCCCTCCAACCTTGCCCGGACGCCCTCGTGAACATCACGGTCGCCCTCACCTTCAACGAACGCGACGCCGTCAGCCTGCTCAACTGGCTGGCGCGCTGCAACGCTCGCCTCCTGCGGGAGCGGCCTTCGCTGCCGCTTCTCTACGAGACGAGCGTTCGCTATGGCCGCGAGGAGGAGGAGACCTGGTCCGACTTCATCCAACTGTTGGCCCAGGGGTGGGAAGACTGTGACGCGCTGGCCGCCGCTCGAGCCGGGGAACTCCTCGCGCGCGGCTGGCGCGCCTTGTCGCCCGCCGACCCCGGCTACGCCGAGGCGCGGGCGCTGGGGCTCACCTCGATCCCGTCCGAGGTGGCGCTCACCACCACGCTCCGACACGGGGAGCACGGGCTCTACCACTGCGTCGTGCGCTACGTGATCGACGGCACCATCTGGTTCGACGACCCCTCCGCGCGCCTCGGGATGCTGCCCGAGCGGCTCGACGGTCGCGAGTGCCACGAGCGCATCGTCACCCGCGTCCGCCTCGCTGGCCTGCGCCGCGCGCCCGACGCCCACCCCCACCGTCCACACCGCTCGCGCCGCGCCCGGCGCCGGGAGACCCGATGATCCGCCCGTCCCGCTACATCCCCGCCACCGTCGTCGACTTCGGCGAGCTGGTGGACATCTCGTTCGGCGCGGAGGTGCTCGGCGAACTCGCCGGGCCGCGTCGCAAGCTCACCAGGCGGCAGAAGCAGATCCGTCGGCTCCTGCGGAAGGCTCGGGCGCTGAAGAAGCGCATTGCACACCTGCGGATTCGGCAGCCCCTCGGGTGGAAGGGCGCGGTGCGCCATGCGAAGACCAACCTGCGGGTCGTGATGAGCGATCTCAAGATGGCGGGCTGGAAGCCCAAGAAGCCGCGCCGACAGAGGAAGCCCGGCGAGGACGAGATGGACGCGGCGCTCGACGACATCCCCGAGACCGAGCCCGGCGAGAGCGACGACGACCCCGAGCTCGACGAGCCGGACGAGCCCGATGCGGCGGAGGGCGAGGGGAACTGGCTCGACCGTCACGTTGGCGTGGAGCCTGCCACGCCCAAGGCCAAGAAGCCCGGCTTCTTCGTCAAGGCCGGGAAGCTGCTCGTTCCCGCCTGGGGTCCGCACAAGCCGCTCGGTGACGGTGCCCGCATCCAGGCGAAGTCGGGGCAGAGCGCGATGGTGGCGACGGTCAGCCCGGGGCTGTTCATCGTGCAGATCGTCTCGGATGCCGCCGCGAAGCGCGTCGCCGGCGACAACGTCGGCATCCTGCCGCTCCTGCTCTTCCCGGCGGTGAAGGACCGCGTGCAGAAGGCTCTGGCGCCGAAGCCCGCCGCGCCCAAGCCCGCCGCTCAGCCCGCCCCGGCCCAGCCCGCTGCGGCCGGGCTGGGTTGCGACGACTGCCGGGGGCGCTGAGGTGTCCACGCTCCCCGTCAGCGCCGAGGCCGTTGCCGAGCGCATCCAGGCGATGCGCATCACGGCGGAGGAGTCGCTCGGGCGCGTGCAGGCGTCGGTCGCGACCAAGGGCGATGCCCTCGCGCGTGTCGTCGCGGCCTACCGGGCGCTCGTCGCTGACACGGGTTCGCGGCTGATCCGCGCCCAGGTGCGGGCGACCGTCGCCCTCGCCCACAAGCCCGGCGACCCGGCGCTCACGGCCGCGCTGAAGCGCACCATCGAGCTGCTCACGGCGTGGACCGCGCACGCCAAGGGCTACGCCGCCTACGAACGTCCCGCCTCCGACGCGGAGAAGCCGCAGGCGATCAAGGTCGGCGTCGCTCCGGTCGTGATCGTCGTGATCGCGGTGGCTGGGGCGGTCATCGCGGTGTCGGTCACGGGCGTGGCGTGGGCCGTCGTCCACTTCAAGGAGGCTCAGGTGCTCGCCGACGAGGTGGCGCTCCTCGAGCGGGACCCGTCGCTGGCCGAGGCCATCGTCAGGGTGAATGCCACGGCGCCGTCTTCTTCCCCGGTCGACGACGCCGCGAAGTCGGGCGGGTCGGGCCTGCTCTGGCTCCTCGCGGCGCTCGGCCTCGCCGGGGCGGCCGTCTACTTCGGTCCCAAGCTGGGGAAGGGTTGAGCCATGAAGGCCTGCTACCCTCCGTCGGTTCTGCGCCACACGCGCACGGCAGCGCGGTGCTCGCCGCTCGCGTCAATCCACACCGGGGTGTTCGGCATCCTGGCGTCGACGGCCACGATCTCGGTGGCAACCGGGAAGACACCGCCGTTGGCCTCACCGCCCGGTTTGGGCCACACGACCTGCACGGAGATCTCGCCGGGGCGCAAGCTCGCGAAGATTCGGCCGCGCACGACCCAATCCGATACGCCGATGGTGAGTCCTTTCCGGCTGGCCTCCTCGCTCATCGTTCCATTGTACTCGTCCGCGTCACGGAGGACTCCATGACTATCGAGAAGTTCCGCCTCAACATCGTTGGTGCCGACGAGGACGTCCCGCGCCTGCTGCTCGCCTACGGGCGTGGCTGCGGCGGCGAAGTCGCGCTCGTCATGCGTCCGCGAGACAACACGGCGGTCCTTGTCCACCAGGGGAAGAAGCAGCCCGCGAAGGTGTGGCGCACCGACCTGGGGCTCGCGCCGTCGCACGCGCCTGAGTTGGACGCCGACCCGGCGGCCGCCGTCGCCGAGCTGCGGAAGCTCAAGGCGAACCCGCCGCCCGCCGGCCCCGCCACGCTCAAGGGAAAGTGGGCGGGCCACCTACACTGTGACGATGGAAAGCCGCGAATGACGCTCGAGCGTCGCGTGGCAAGCTATGGCGTGCTCAAGCTCGACTCCGGTCCCGACGGCCGGTGGACTGCCACCTTCGAGCGCGTCGGCAAGTGGTTTTCGGCCGCGAAGTCGGAGAGCATCGAGCGCAGCGCTCTCGCCGAGGCGATCACCGCCGGGATGGGCCTCGTCGTGGGACTGGTGAGCGAGGCGTGCAGCTTCCGCGACACCCGTCGTCGGAACACGGTCGATGCCGCGTACGCCGCGCAGCACCCGTATTCCCCGCCGCGGGAGCCCAAGGATCCCACGGGCCGGTACCAGGCGCGCTCAACCTTCCGCGCGGTGGAGCTGGCCGACGGCTGGGCCGTGGTCAACGACGTGGGCGCAGTCGTCGCCAAGTTCGGGAAGCGCGACAAGGGCAAGGCCACCAAGCACGCCGCTGCGCTCACCCGTGGGAAGGCGGCGGCTGCGAGCGTCTCGGCCGATGTCGCGACGGCCTTCGGGCTCGGTGCGATGCCGGGGCTCGAGGTGGTGCCCGCGCTGGCTTCCATCCCCGCGCCGGCATCGCCATCGTGCCCGCTGTCGACGGCGAACATCGCGTCGGCCACCGAGAAGGAGGCCCGGGCGCTGGGCGAACTCGCCCAGTCGCTGTGGGGCTCCACTGAAGCGCCCGACCTGCTCGGCAGGGCCGGGAAGCTCATCCGCCACGCCCAGTCGCTGGTCGCGTCACCGCTCTGCCAAGGCAAGGAGAAAACGGCGGCCCTGGAGGATGTTCGCCGCGCTGCCGGGGCCTACGAGCAGGCGTTCGAGGCGATCAAGCGAGGGGAGAAGCCCGACATCGTCGCTACGCTGCGGCGCATCTCCGAGCGGGTGTCGCTCGCCGCCGCGCGCGCCGCGAAGTCGTGCGCGGCGGGGCAGCAGAAGCTGGCGAAGCCGCCACGCTCCGCCGATGAGGTTGCGGCCGGGATCGCTCGGCGCGAGAAGCCGCCGGTGGCGGTGGTGTCGATGCAGCCGGCGTGGCCGCCCGCCGCGCCGGCGATGGCGGCGGCGACCGAGAAGCCGAAGCGCACCCGGAAGCCCAAGGGCGCCGACGTGGACCCCGCCAAGGACAAGCTCCTCGTGGACGCTTTCGCCGACGCCATCAAGCAGGCGGCGGCGCAGATGGGTGGATCGTGAGGCGGGCGCTGCTCTGGACGGGGCCGGTGCTCATCCTCGTGTCGTGCGCGGTCGCGATGGCCCAGGATGGCGGCGTCGTCGGGCCGGTGGCGAACTCGACCGGGGTGCCCAACGCGGACCTGTTGCTCTCGCTCGGGCCCTACGGCGCGCTCGTGTGGGGCGCCTACCTGCTCGGGAAGGGGGTGAAGGTCACGGTGCAGGTGGAGTTGTCGGAGAGGGATCGGGAGCTGATCGAGAAGATTGGTCGGCCGGATGCGCCTTGACGCTCTCAATCACGATCTTGGGTGCCCAGCCACTGCACCAGAGTCATCCCGGCCAGTTCAGCGTAGTCGGCGTCGGTCATCAGAGGCACCCCGTCCCAGGGGTCATCCAGCTCCGCAGGTGGCTCAGTGAGGCGAGCCAAGGCCAGTTCGCCGGCGCGAATTGACTCCTGCTCGGCGGCGCTCCAATGTGAAAGCAGCGCGATGCGCCAGGGAAAGTAGCGCGACTCCGGGTAGTCAGCCGCGCACACGCGGAGTCCGCGAACTAAGGCTTGGTGAGCGAGAGCCCGAACCCAGTCCTTGGCTAGATCGGAAAACTCCGGTCGCGACTCCAGGTCGATGACAAGGCCGCTGCCCGGCCAGAGCTCCCTCACGAACTCAGCCTGGAACAGATCCTGTTCCGTGTCTTGAAACAGCTCAAGTTCGTAGAGGTCGTTGCAGCTGAGGCCCGGAATAGGTGCGATGAACGCGAACCCGTCCACCCACGTCGCCTCGCGTGGCCGCGGCCGCCGATCCCAGGGACCGGAAACACTGCGCATTATGAGTCGATTGGCCCGCGCCAGATCCCGCGCCCGGCTCCACCAATCGAAACACACCCGGCGGTTCGCCATGTAGTATGACCAAGCGATCGTGTAGGCGGGGCCTCGCTGCGAGCGCAGCGGCCGTAGGTGGGCGCGCGGCGGGCCAGGTGGGAGCACTCTCTGGACTTCCGCGGGTGTAGCAAACCTCTCCACGGCCGAGCACTAACCCCGCCGTCTGCGCTCCGCCACCGCACCGCTCAGCCACCAGACGTGCCCGGCAACTCACCGGCGACGCACGAAATCCGCCGACCAGACAATGTTCCCCTCGACGGCGGAGGTGTCCTCGGAGTCGTCGCATTCAACCGCGTGGGCGCACCGGTTTCGCGCCATGCGGATGTCATGGAGGCGGGTCGATTCCGCGGCCGTGATGTGCGTCGCCACCTCGGCGAGGTCGATCAGGTCTGCGAGTGGCGGCTTCTTTGCGACGGATGCGTCCCGCACTCGCTCCCGCGCACGCTCGTCGAGCCTGTTCGGCCAGCCGCCGGCTGTGATTCTCTGCTTGAGCCCAGGCCCGCGGGTGGCGGCGTGCCACCTCCGGAGCGTGCACTCCACGGCCGTGCCGGTGACCAGCGCCGCGAGCAGGGGAGCGTCAGCCCACAGGAGTTCCCGCGCGTGCTGGACGAGCGCACTCGGTTCGGCGTTCCGACGCGGCTCGTTGATCCATGTGCGAAGATTGCGCCCGTACAGCTTGATCAGGTGCGGGAGCAGGGTCGTCACGTCGGCGGTCGCCATGTTGAGCAGGATCTCGTCGTCCTCGTTCGCGGCGGTGACCACCTGAAGGCCAACGTCGGGATCGAAACCCCGCCTGGCGAGCGGGCCATCGCGACTCATTAGGATCACTGCGTCGAAGGAGATGAACCCATCGACGCTGAAAGGTAGAGACGGCTCGTCGGGGCGCGGAGGGTCCGCCCACACCCCGAGTGTGCCCGGACGCGCGATTTCGGCAAGCTTCGCCTCTACCCGCGCCGCGACGCGATGCGAGGGCAGGCCGAACGTCACCACTTCAACGAAAGGGTGCCGGAAAGGTGAAAGAGTGAGAGTTCGATCCACCAAGCTGCGGGAGAAGATCGGGACCAAGGCCCATTCCCCGGGTTCGAGCGCCTTCCAGGGGACGGCGGCGGACACTGCGCGCCACGCGGCTGCGAGGTGCTCGTAGTAGCCGGCCCCGTCGTCGACCGACTGGAAGCAGTAGCCGACGCGGAAGGTGGCAAGTTGATCGACGAGATTCGGCATGGGACTGCGTTCGTTGGTGAGTCACAGGTGGTCGGACACTAAAGCGGGTGCCGGGGGTGGCAAATCGTCACGACCGTGGTGCCTCCGGGGTGGTGCCACGAGTCGTCGTGGCTGAAGGCCACGGCCAGACGGAGTTGCATGCACCACGCCGCCACCTCTGCTTCCTTCTCCTCGTTCCAATTGTAAGGCTGCGAAGTGTACGCCACGACGTGCCCGTCGCGGAGCCACAGATCGGCATGGTCGGCCCATGGCGGCCGAATGCAGCCCCAATCGCAACTCTCGGGCAGCTGAAGCGAAGCCACGAGCGCTCGCGTCTCCTTGGTGCGAGGCAGCAGGCGACGCACGCAGCCGTGCCCCGAGCTGCGCTGGGTGCCGTACCGCTCCCTCCACGAGGCCAAGCGGACCACCTTGAGCTGCTCAACTTCATCTCTGCAGTACATCCTAGTGAACTCCGCGGCGGATGCACCGTAGCCGGGCAGGCGCCCGGCTACCACGTGCCCGCTTCCGGTGGCTGCGGTCCCGTCCCCCGTGAGCATCGCGCGGAAACCAAAACCCCCGCGCGGCAAGCGAAACCCGCTCCACAAGCAGCTTCCCCGCGACTACCCCGTGGGGATGAGTGCTGCCGCCCGCCTCCTCGATGCCGTCGTGCCCATCGTGCGCACGCGCCTACCCGCCGGGATCGACGTCGACTACCTCGACGACTTTGTGATCCGGAACCGGCAGGGTCTCGAGGCTGTCCTCGCCCACAACCTGGGGTCGCTTCTCCAACGCCTCGAATCCGCGAATCGCTCCTTCACGCCCGACGAGGACATCCCCGAGTTCTGGACCGCCGCGAAGCGCACCGCGGCGAACATCGCCGCGATGGCGACGGCGGCGAGCCTCTACGCCCAGCGGCGAGTCCCCACCGCCGACGAGCGCGCGACGCTCGCAGGGTACTCCGGCTGGGGCGGGCTCTCCATCGCCCACGCGGCCCCGAAGTTCCCCGCGGGCTTCCCCGTCCCCGAGGAAAGGGGATTGATCCACGAGTTCTATACTCCAAGCAAGGTGGCCCGCGAGGTCGCCCGCGTCGTCGCGCCGCTGGCCTGGGAGCTGCCCCACGACGGCGACACGGTCCACGCGCTCGAACCCTCCGCGGGCATCGGCCGCTTCATCCGCGCCTTCGAGGCCGTCCCCGGCCTGACCTGGCACGCAGTCGAGTGGTCCACGCTCTCCTCGCTGATGCTGAAGGCCCTCCGGCCCGACCTCGACCTCACCAACGCGCCCTTCGAGCGCTGGGTGCGCGAGAAGGGGCCGGGGGCCGCCGGTCGGCTCGGGCTCGTCGTGTCCAACCCGCCGTACGGCGCGCGCGGGGCCTCGATCGCCGAGGACCCCGACCGGAGCTACCGCGAGAAGCTCGCCTACCACTACTTCCTGCGCCGCGCGCTCGACCTGCTCGCGCCGGGCGGGCTCGGCGTGTTCCTCGTCCCCGGCGGCTTCCTCACGAGCCGCACGACGCAGTTCGTGGAGCTGCGGACGAAGGTGCTGCGTCGCCACCACCTGTCCGCCGCCTTCCGCCTGCCGTCCATCAACGAGAGGCGCCGCGAGGCCATCTTCCCAGGCGCGATGCTGGTGACCGACCTCCTGTTCTTTCGCGCCCGCGGCGGCGAGCTGGACGCCATCGACCCCGGCGACGAGGCCATCGTCTCCGGCGGCTACTTCAAGGCGTTCCCGCGCCACGTCCTCGGCCGCGAGGTCGGCGAGGACCACGGCGAGGACGACCAGTCCGCGAAGCCCCGCTGGGGCTACCAGGTGCAGGGCGAGTTCACCGGCCTTCCCGAGCTGGTCGAGCGCCCGATGTGCGGCGACTGCAGGGTCATCGCGTTCCCGACGCTCGGGAAGCAGGCCGCCGAGGGCGGCGCAAGCGGCCGGGTGGGCGTCACGCGCGTCACCGAGGCCGACACCGCGAACCTCCCCCGCGAGCTCGCCAGCGCGGTCCTGCTCGGGCTCCGCGTGGACAAGTACCTCGCGCTCGTCGCCGCCTCAAACACGCTCGCGCCCACCGGGTCCTACGGCCCCGGCGGGGCCCCGCTCGCTGAGGAGCCGCCGCTCTTGTGGCCCGAGCTGCACGCCGCGCTCACGGCCTGGCACGCCACGAACGGGAACCCCCACGCCAGCGTCGAGCTGGTGAAGCTCGCGCGCGGCGGCAACACCGGGGCCGAGCGGTTCCTCTCCGCGTTCGACCGTGCCGGGAGCCTCATCGACGGGCTCCGTCACAAGCCGCCCGTGTTCGAGCCCCGCTACACCGGCCGCGCCGACGACGTGGTCGCGCAGGCCGAGCACCTCTACCGGACGGCGCGCAGGCTCTCCGTCCGCGAGCTGCTCGACTACCACGCGGGCCTCGGCGGTCCCCACGCCCCCGACGCCGTCCGCGCGAAGGTGCTGGCCGCGGGCTGGTGCCTCGACGGCGACGGCTTCGACGAGCTGTTCCCCGCCGAGGTCTACCTGACCGGCGCGCTCTGGCCGAAGATGGACCGGTGCATGGCGAGAATCGCCATGCACGTGAAGTCGCACGGTCCCGAGTCATTCGAGGGACGCGCCCGGCACGGGCGCGAGGGCGACGAAGCCCGGGCCCGGAGCTCGGCCGCAAAGGCCGAGCGTGAGGGTCCGATGCGCCGCCCCGACGACGCGCAGGCGAAGGCCCAGGTCCAGCGGCTCCTCGACGCGATCAAGCCCGCGATCTTCGACGACATCGAGGGCGTCTCGGCCCGGCAGGGCTGGCTGCCGCTGGACCTCGTGTCGCAGTGGGTGAACGCGACGTACACCGGCTACGACGACGTGACCTTCGTGCGCCAGGGCGGGCTCGTCGCCCCGAGGGGCTGGCAGTACGACCAGATGTCGAAGAAGGAGAACGCCGGGGAGATGCACCCCGAGGTGCTCCTCATCCTCGGCTGGATCAACCACGACAAGACGATGTTCAGCCCGTCGAAGAAGTTCGACGACGAGGGCGAGAAGGACATCGACAAGCTGCGGATGAAGAAGGCCGCCGAGTGGGACGCGAGCTTCAAGGGCTGGGTGAGCGCCACCCCCGAGCGCCGCCTCGCCGTCGAGCACGCCTACAACCGGCAGTTCCGGGGCTACGTCGCCCCGAGCTACACCGCCGAGCCCCTGGCCATCGCGCGCTGGAAGAAAGACGGGCCGCGCCTGCATCCCCACCAGGTCGCCGGGGCGCGCCGCGTGCTGGCGAACCGGGGCGGGCTCCTCGCCTTCGACGTGGGCGTCGGCAAGACGTACACGGGCATCGCGACGCTCGCGCGCGCCCGGCAGGAGGGGTGGTGCAAGCGCCCCGTGGTGCTCGTCCCCAACTCCATCGTGTGGAAGTGGGAGGCCGACATCCGACGTGTGCTCCCCGACTACCGGGTCGCGGTCATCGGGTCGAAGCGCAAGACGATCAGCCGCGGCGAGCGCAAGGGGCTCGCGACGAGCGACACCGACACGCCGCAGGAGCGCGCCGAGAAGTGGACCCGGTTCCAGGCCGGGGAGTACGACGTGGTGCTGCTCACCTACACGGCGCTCGGCCGCACCCGGATGAACGAGCAGGCCGTCCGCGCCTACGCCGAGAAGACCGAGGCCATCCAGCGCGAGGTGGCCTTGCGCCGTCGCAACGCGGCGAAGCGCAAGAAGCTCTCCGAGCGGGACGAGGCCATCCTCCGCGAGGGCGTGGCCGCGTGGGTCGCGCAGCAGATGGAGCTGGCCGAGGGCTGGGAGTACGACCCCGGCGTCGCGTGGGACGACATCGGCGTGGACCTCCTCGTCGTGGACGAGGCGCAGACTGCGAGAAGTCTTTCGTGTCAGTGGTGGTCGGGGGAGTGCCCGTCCTGTCCTCGGCACCGCTCCCGGCCGTCCCGCTGGCGCTCCCGCCCTCTCCGCCGCCCTCGTTCCCCTCGTCGTCGC
>SXON01000192.1 GCA_005778355.1 Pseudomonadota bacterium
GCCAGATCGAGGCCAAGGCCCTGCGCAAGTTGCGTCATCACAGCCGCAGCAAGCGGCTGAAGGCCTTCATGGAGTCCTGAGTCCGCGTGGTTAGACTCTGGCCGCCGGGCCCGTAGCTCAGTGGTCAGAGCAGGCGGCTTATATCCGCTTGGTCGCTGGTTCAAACCCAGCCGGGCCTACTCTCTCCCCGGGAAAACGTGCACGCCGACCTCGTCGCGATCTCAAATTTGTACGCCGCTGACCGCGCGATCGACGCGCTGCGCGGCGAGCACGAAGCCCTGTCGTCTGCGGTGCGCTTGGCTCGTGAGGCGGCGGCTGGAGGCGAGGCGACGGTCAAGTCGGGTGAATCCGCTGTCGCGACCGTGACGGCCACGCAGCGCACGACTGACCGCGAGCTCGAGGACTACGTCGACAAGAAGAAGCGCGCCCAGACCCTGATCGACACCGGCGCCGGCGACTACGCCTCCGCTGAGCGACAGGTGGCCCAGTGCGCCGCGATCATCGACCAACTCGAGACGCGCTCGCTCGAGTTGATGGAAACGCGCGACGCCGCGGAGAAGGTCTTGGCGAGTTCGCGTCGTGAGCTGGTCGCGAGGCAAGCGGACCTCGAGTTGGCAAGAGCGAAGCTCAGCGCTCGTGACGCGCCGATTCGGTCGGAGCTCGCCGCCGCCCTTGAGCACCAGCGGGCGGTGTCGCCGGAGTTACCCCCCGCCTACCGGCAACACTACGACGACTTGCGTCGTCGCACGCGCGCGGTGCTGGTGAATGTCGACGACGGCTGCTGCTCGGTGTGTGCGATGCGCATCCCGCCGCAGAAGTTCGTCGAGACGCAGAAGGACCGTGCCGTGCACGTGTGCGTCGGCTGTGGCGGTTACATCCTGCCCTGATACTGCGAGGAGGAAGCCTTGTTGTTTGCTCTGCTGGTCGCTTGCTCCCCCTTCGAGGGGAGCTGGTACCTGGTACCCGACCTCGCGTCGCAAGACGTCAACGGCGACTGCGCCGACGACGACGAGTACGACAGCAACGCCGGGGTGGTGGTCGACATCTACCGCCTCGGTAACGGGCAGGTGGCGGTGATGCTGGGCCAGGCGCTGGTGGGCGTGGCCGCCGGAAACGAACTTGAAGCCTCGTACGAGGAGTCTCTCGAGGGCGAGATCGACGGCGTGGACGTGTCGGTCCAGGACAGCGCTCGCTTCGACGCCGTGGTGAGCGGCGACGTGATGGAGGGGGTGATCGAGGAGGACTACGCGGAGGAGGTCGGCGGCGACGACTACGACTGCTTCACTGAGACGCCGTTCACCGCCTATCGCGTACTCTCGGGTCGCGACAGCTACACCAAGGAGACCATGGTGGAGTCGTCGGAATGATGGCGATCCTGCTGCTCGGTTGCGGCTCGGTGTTCGATGGGAGCTACCTCATCGAGTACGAGATCACCGACGCCGACGAGGAGTTCGGGCTGGTCCCCGGCGACAAGTTTCAGGCTGTCGCCGACCTGATGAGCACCGGCGGCAACACGGCCATCGTCGATGTCGATGGCACGGTTTACCAGGGCTCGCTGGCCAACTATCAGCTCGATGTGGACCAGTGGAGTAGCGTGCGCGCCCAGGAAGGCGACTGCGAGTACGAGCTCGTCAACGACGAGACGATCACGGCCTCCTTCACCAGCTACGACACGTTCAGCGGCCGGATCCTGGTGGAGCAGGACATCGAGAGCTCGAACTGCGGTCTCGACGACCAGAGCTACACCTTCGAGGCCGACCTCGCGGGTGTACGCATCATCCGGGGCTCGCAGGTCGACGACGCCGTCCTCCCGCTCTACGAGTGATTAGGCTGCCGGTCGGACGGAGAAGCCCACGGGACCGCGCGTACTTGTCGCTCGCGACAGGTATTCGAGGAAAGTCGGAGCTCCAAAGGGCACGAGGCCGGGTAACGCCCGGTCAGCGCGAGCTGGAGGAAAGTGCAACAGAGAGCAGAACGCCCGCACGCCGAGAGGCGGCGCCCGAACTTGCCGCGACCATCCCCCGGGTCGCGCCGCGGCGAGGAGGGGGGGCGGCAACGCCCCGGTGAGACTGAAAGGGTGCGGTAAAAGCGCACCGGCGGCCCTGGCAACAGGGTCGGCCAGGCAAACCCCCTCGGGAGCAACGCCAAATAGGGACTCGGGTGGCCCGCCTATGGGTCCGGGTTGGCGGCTGGAGCGCGACGGTAACGGCGCGCCTAGAGGAATGGTCCCGACCCCGATGGCGGCAACGTCGCCGGGGCACAGAACTCCGCTTACGGGCTTCTCCGTCCCCCGCCCGCCGTGATCCGCGCTCTCGACCTCACTCGCCGCTTCGTCGTCAGAGACCGCTCGCGCGGACTCGGCGGTGCTCTGCGTGACTTGTTCCGGACGGAAACTCGGGAATCCACGGCGGTCGACGCGATTAGTTTCAGCGTCGCGCCGGGCGAGGCGGTGGCCTTGCTGGGTCCGAACGGCGCGGGGAAGTCCACCACCGTCAAGATGATTTGCGGGATCCTCCAGCCAACCGAGGGGACAATCCGCGTGGGCGGGCTCGACCCCTGGGCGGAGCGCGAGCGACACGTGCGTGGCATGGGGGTGGTCTTCGGGCAGCGCACCCAGCTCTGGTGGGACCTCGCGGTGATCGAGGGATTCGACCTCCTGGCGGCGATGTTCGAGGTACCCCCCGTCGAGTATCGTGCGCGGTTGTCGCGACTCGACGATACGCTCGGCATTGGCCCGCTGCTGCGCACGCCCGTTCGACAGCTGTCACTTGGCGAGCGCATGCGCTGCGAGCTCGCGGCCGCGCTCCTGCATGCGCCCCCCCTCCTGGTGCTCGACGAGCCCACCATCGGGCTCGACGTGGCGGTGAAACTCCGCCTGCGCGCTTTCCTCGCCGACCTGCGCGACGAGGGGCGCACCACGATCCTGCTCACCACGCATGACCTCGGCGACATCGCCGCGCTCTGCCCCCGCGTGCTTTTGATGTCGCGAGGGAAACTGCTGCACGATGGCCCGCTCGACGCGCTGGTTTCGACGCTGGGAGGGCAGCGCCGAGTCGTGGCCGAGGTGGAGCCGGGGACGCTGATCCCCGGCGCGTACGAGGCCGGACCCGGTCGGCTGGCGGTGGCCCTGGACCCCGCTGAGCCCGACGCGAGGGTGTTGCGCGCCGTGCTCGCCGTCCCCGGGGTCCGGGAAGTGTCGGTCGAGGAGGCACCCATCGAGGCGCTGGTCGCGCGGGCCTACGGGGCCTGATGCGCGCCCTCGTCGCTGCGTTCCGCATCGGCTTCGCGCATGTTTTCGCGTACCGGGCCGAGGCGGCCATCCAACTGTTCTCTGCGCTCATCGTCGCTGCGCTCAACCTGTCCTTGTGGACTGTCGCTACCCACGAGCGGAGCGAGATCGGCGGTGTGCCCTCGGGCGACATGCTCGCCTACGTGGTTGTTGCCTGGACCGGCGTGGCGGTGATCGCGACGCGGGTGAACGAAGACCTCGGGCGGCGTATTCGCGACGGGCAGGTGGCCGCCGACCTTTTGCGGCCGGGGTCGCTACAGGCTTTTCTCTACGCGCGCGATCTCGGGCGGGCTGGGGCCGCCGCGATCTTGCAGGCCGCACCGCTATTGTTCGCGTGCGCGCTCTTCGTGCCGGTGCGCTGGCCCTCGCCCGCTGCCTGGCCGCTATGGGCGGTGTCGGTGGTGCTGGGTCACGCAGTCAACTTCGGCCTGTCATTCCTGGTGGGGATGGCCGCGATCAAGCTTGGGAATGTCACCGGGCTCTCGCACCTGAAGGGCACGCTGGTGTCGGTTTTCTCCGGGGCGCTCATCCCGGTGCAACTCTACGGGGAGGGCCTGCAGTCGATCTTGCGCTTCCTTCCCTTCCCGATGCTGGCCCACGCGCCCGCGAGGGTCTTTCTGGAGCGCGATGAGCACGTGGGGCTCACACTTCTCACCCAGGCGGGCTGGGCCCTCGGCCTCTGGCTAGTCGGGGCGTGGATCTGGCGCCGGGCGGTTGCGACGCTTACCGTGGCGGGCGGGTGAGCGTGGAGAGCGGCCCCACGGTCTGGATGTCGGTCGCGGTGGCCATCGCGGCCGTAGTGATCGCCACGCTCCTGGGACGGTTGCTGCTTCCTGAGTCCCTGCGTCGACGGCGTGAGGCGTGGGTGCTTCAGGTGAGCCTGGGCACCGGGGCGCTGGCGGCCGTGTGCGCGCTGGAGGCGGCGCTGGGTGTCGGCTTCCTCCGGGTGGGCCTCCTGATTCCGGTGGCGATTTCGCTGCGGGAAGCTCGGCGTTGGCGTATGCGCCTGCCTCGTTTCCTGCGGCATCCCCTGGCGATCCCGGTGGTGGGGCTCCTGGCGACGGCGCCCTTGCTGGCGGCGCTGGCCCCGCCGACCGACACCGACGAGATCTACCAGCATCTTGCCGTGGCCCGTCGCATCGCGGACACGGGAGGCTTCTCGGGGGGCTTCGACTACCCCGACGGATCCCGTCCCCAGCTCTTGCACGCGCTCTACGCCGCCTTGCACGCGGCGGGTGGCTTCCCTGCGGTGCGTCTCGTTCACCTCGTGCTCGCCGCCACGCTGGTTCTCGGGGGCTGGCAGATGGCCGACGAACGTTTCGGTCGTGGTCGCGGCGCTGTCCCGGCGCTGGTCTTGTGCCTTTCGTACACCTTCCTGCACGAGGCCGGTCTCGCCTACAACGACTTGCCCGCGGCACTCTGGCTCCTGCTGGGCGCCTACCTGACCCGGGAGGGCACTGGGCTGCTCGCAGGGATCTTCCTTGGGCTTGCGCTCTGTGCCAAGTTCACGGCCGGTCCTGCTGTCGCGATGGTCGTCCTGCTGGCAGGCGCGCGCATGTGGGTGGTGGGCCCGGTGGCGGCGCTGCTGCTCGCGCCCTGGCTGCTGCGGAACGTCGCCAGCGGCCTTCATCCGCTGTTTCCGTATGCCGGCTGGCCGGAGGTGGAGGGATTCCGCTTTATGTACCCGGAGAAGTACGGGGTGGGCCACGGCTGGGTAGACGCGATGTTGCTGCCGTGGAACGTGCTGGCGAGGGCCCGGCTCGACACCTTCGCCTTCTACGGGCAGCTTGCCTGGGGCTGGGCGGCGGTCGCCTTTGGCGCCCTGTGGGCATCGTGGCGCGACCGGAAGCTTCGGCCGTGGTTCGCGGTGCTGGTGGTCGGCTTCGTCACGTGGGGATCCACAGCGCAGATCATGCGGTTCCTGCTGCCGTTGTCGGGTGTCGCGCTCATGGTGGGTGCTGGGGCGCGGCTCCGCTGGGTGGCCCTTGCGCTCGCCCTGGCGTCGGTGCCGCGGAACCTCGGCCCCATCCTGGACGAGGCGAAGGCCCAGTTCCCGGTGGTGGCGGGCCGGGAGCGCGCTGACGATTACCTGTCGCGACAAATTCCAGCGTGGCCGGCCCTCGCCTACCTGCGGGACGAGGTGCCACGCGACGCGCGCGTGGCGCTCCTGTTCGCGTGGCACGGCTACTACGTTGAGCAGGACTACATCCTCGGGTCGGTGGAAGACCACACGCCTACGCGACGCTTCGTGGTGAGCTCCGGCGGCGACGTGGTGGGTGCCTTGCGAGCGAGAGGTGTGAGCTACGCGCTGGTGGGCGACATCAAGTTCCTGCGGAAGGCCTACGAGTTCCTGCCCGAGCGGGAGTGGCGCTCGCAGTTCGTGGCGGTGCGCGACACGTTGCGCGGCGCCCTGGAACGCGATGCCACTCGCCTCTTCGCCGAGAAGAAGTGGGAGGTGTGGCGCCTTGACGGTGCTCCGCCCGGGGACTAGAACGGCGCCCCCATCTGCGGAGGTGGCGGAATGGCAGACGCGCTAGGCTCAGGACCTAGTGGGGTAAAACTCGTAGGGGTTCAAGTCCCCTCCTCCGCACCAAAGCCCCCGAGGGGGAGAGGTCTCTGGCCTCTCCCCCTCGACAATTATGGCGGCAGGGCGGTCGGCTAGTCGCTCGAGTCGCGCTGGGTCACCTTGTTGGCGGCGGCGGCCACCCCCGGGTCGGCGTCGATGCGCATCACGTGGTCGTCGCCGTAGTCGATCGTGCCATCGACCGGGGGCGGTCCGAAGTCTGGCGCCGAGCCCGCCAGCGAGCCGAAGCCCTGCACCCGGGCGACCTCGCTGATCGCCGCTCCGATCGTGCGTAGTTTCTCGCGTTCCCGATCCTGGGTGGCGCGGAGCGAGCCCCAGCGCCACCAGCCCACGGCGACGACGATCAAGCCGAACGCGACGAGCAACAGCATGGGTGGATGCTACACGATTCCGTGTTGGGTGGTTGGAAGGAGCTGAGGGGCGGCCCCCAATCGTGTTGTTGTCACGACAACGCCCCGCGGCGCCGCGCAGTGGTGCAGGGGGTGTCATCCTCTCGAAATCGAGACACTCTCCAGGGTCATCGGGGAAAAAATGGGACTCGGGCGGAGGTGGCGGTGCTCGATCAACGGACAAAGCGTCATTCTCGCGGACACCCTTCGCCCGCCGACCGCCCCAGGCCCCGGATCTGTCCTAATTCTTGTGGGATGGGTACGCCGGGTGTCTCGAATTGGGAGGCATGACCCCCGTGGCTCGCGTCGCCCCTGCCGTCGCCTGCGCGAAACGTGCCTCTAGGGGACTCAGCCTCCGGTGATCGCGCGCTCCATTTTCGCGGCGTCGGCGGCGGCACGCTTGTCCTTGGAGTTGCGCATCGTCGCGAGCGCCGCGGCCTTGTCACCGAGCGCCCACTCGCACCAGGCCGCCCGCGCGTAGAACAAACCCGCCGAGGCCGGGAAGCCGGCGCGGTCGAGCTCCCGGGCCAGGGCAAGATCATCGCCGCTTGGCCGAATTCCCGGGTCCCGCTCCAACACACACCGCCCCGTCCCGTCGTCGCCGAGGGCCAGCGCCGCGACGAGCAGCCACGCGGTCATTTCCCGGGCGCTGCCCGCGTGACCAGCCGGTCATAGATCCAGTTCGGGACCAGTCGCGCGAAGCTCATCAAGAGGTACATCTGCCAGGGGAAGGTGACTTCCGCCTTGCGACGATCGAGCCCGTCCGCAATGATCTTCGCCGCCTTCTCCGCGCTCATGAGCCAGGGCATGTAGAACTTGTTCTTCCGCGTGAGCGGCGTGTCGATGTAGCCGGGGTGGATGGCGGTGCAGGCGATACCGAGCGGTCGAAGGTCAACGCGAAAGGACTCGAACATCGTCGTGACGTAGGCCTTGCTGGCGCTGTAGCCGGCATGAGCGGGGAGTCCCCGGAAGCCAGCCACCGACGACACCGCAGCCACGTGGCCGCGCTTGCGCTCCACCATGCCCGGCAGCACCGCGCCCACGGCGTAGAGCACGCCGCGCACGTTGATGTCGATCATCCACTCGATGTCGGCCACCGGGTTCTTCTTCGCGTGCGTGGGCGTGCCCGAGCCGGCGTTGGCCACCAGGAGATCGCACGGTCCCAGTCGCGACTCGAGCTCGCGGACGGCGGCTTCCAGGTCGTCCTTTCGGGTGACGTCGACCGCTGCGTACGCGGCCTTGCCGCCGGCCTGCTCGATCCGCCCCGCCAGCTCGGCGAGCAATTCACTGCGTCGCGCGATGAGGCCCACGCTGTGACCGCGCCGCGCTAGCTCGAGGGCCAGCGCGGCCCCAATCCCTGTCGACGCGCCGGTGATGAGGGTGACAGGCAAGGCTTCTCCGAGTGCGCGCGCTGACTAACGCCCGTCCTCCACCACCAGCTGTACCTCCTCGCGGTCCTGCCAGCGGTTGAGGCTCAGGCTGCCCATGAACTCGCGCGTCGAGGTCAAACGGTCCCGGTGCTCTGCTGCGTTCCACCAAACCCCCTTGAGGGCGCCGAGGGAGAAGCCGAGGTGTTTGTCCTTCATCACACGCACGCGCTCGGGTGTGCCCCGCACCACCAGTCGAGGTCGCTCGTTGTCCTTGCCGCAGGGTTCCAGTCGCGACAGGTCGGCCACGAGGCGCCGGTCGCAGGCCGCGGGGCTCACGATCGCGTCGACCATGGCGATCTCATCGAGCTCGTCGACGTCGTGATGGCTCTCCACCCACTCGGCGAGGCCGCGCGCCACCTGCTCGAGCTTTGCCGCGTCGCAAGAGAAACCCGCCGCCGCCGCGTGACCGCCGTAGCGGTGCAGGTGGGCCGACACCGCGTCGAGCGCGCGCACCGCGTGCACCCCCGGCAGCGAACGAATGCTCCCGGTCGCGACCGCGCCGATCACCGAGACCACGGCTGCCGGCCGCCCGAGCTTCTCGCGCAGCTTGGCCGCGACGATGCCGACCACGCCGCGGTGGAAACCCTCTTCCTCGGGCCCGGCCACCACCACGAAGGCGGGCAGCGGGTCGGGCACCCGGGCCAGCGCCATTTCCAAGAGTTCCCCGGTGATCTGCTGGCGTTCGCGGTTGAGCTCGTCGAGGAGCGCGGCGCCCGCCCGCGCGGTGGCGTCGTCGCGTTCACGCAGCAGGCGCACCACGGCGGTGGCGTCCGCGAGGCGCCCTGCGGCGTTGATGCGGGGACCCACGCGCCATCCGAGCGCGGTGGTGTCGATCTCTCCGGCCTTCACGCCGGCCACGTCGAGCAGCGCGGCGAGCCCCGCAGAGTGCGGCCCGGCGTTGAGCGCCTCGAGCCCGAGGTGCACGATGGCCCGGTTCTCGGGCGTGGCGAGCGACACGATGTCGGCCACGGTGCCGATCGCCGCGAGCTTCAGCATCGAGCCGAGGATCGCGTCGCGCCGCGGGTGCGAGTCGAGCAGCGCCGTCGCGAGCTTGAGCGACACGCCACAGGCGGCGAGGGCCTTGTTGCCGTACTCACAGCCAGACTGCGGTGGACAGAGCACGGCAGCGGCCGCCTCGGGCACCGACTCGCCGGCCGGGAGGTGGTGGTCGCACACGATGACGTCGAGGCCCAGCTCTCGAGCCCGGGCCACGGCCAAGTGGTCTCGCACGCCGATGTCAGCGGTCACAAGCAACCGCACACCGTCGCGAGCGGCCTTCTCCACGGCGTAGACCGACAGCCCGTAGCCCTCGGTGAACCGGTCGGGGATGTGGTAGCTCAGCTCGGCACCACCGAGCACATCGAGGGCGGCATGCAGAATTAGACACGAAGTCGTGCCGTCCACGTCGTAGTCGGTGACCAGTCGAATGGGCTCGGCTCGGCGCCGCGCGTCGTCGATGCGAGACACGGCGCGTTCGAGGCCGAGCATGCCGCCGGGGTCGAGCAGGCTGCCGCGACCGGTCGACAAGAAGCGCTCGTCAACCCCGCGCGCGGAAAAAATCCGGGCCGCCACGGGACGATCTTCGCCGAGCGGCGATGGCCGCAGCGCCCAGCGTCGCCCGCCGACAGAGGGCTCGCTCCAGCTCATGGGCTGGCGACGAACCAGCCGATCACGATCCCCAGGAGGAGCCCAACACCGCCCAGCACCACGCCCGAGCCCACGACGCCCAGCCAGCCTGGTCCAGCCTCGGGGGTCGCTGTGGGCGCGGCCTCTCGCACGGCGAGCGTGATTGCATGCGTACGGCGTTCGCCGCCGCGCTTGAGCACCACTTCCAGCCTGAGCGGCCCGCCCTCGGTCTTCACGCCCACCACCTTCTCGACGACGGCGCCGCCCCAGAGGGCAGGGTCGATGACCGCTTCCATGGGCACGCCTTCCGGCAACTTGCGTGCTTCTTCCTTCGGCACCGGCGGTGGCGGTGGGAGTTCGCGCATGCCGGTTCGTTGTGCCGCGAGCTGGGCCGCCACGCTCGTGGCGGTGGGACCCTGGGTGACCGGCTTCGCGGGCGCGGGCGTGGGCGCGTCGACCTTCGGCGGCGGCGGCGGCGGCTTCGGGCCCTGCGACTTGAAGGACACCTCGGCGCTCGCTCCGCCCAAGGGAGGCTCGGCCGGCTTCGTCACGACCGCCTTGGCGTCGCCCTTGTCCTTGCCATCGAGGAACTCGCCGGCGCGCTCCACGTTGGCCAGGAGGAACGCATCCACCTCGCCTTGCTGCACGTGGCCGCCGCTCTTGAGCTTCTCGCCGCGCTGTTCCTCGTAGGGGCGCACGCGCTTGATGCGCTCGAGATGCTCGCGGATCACCTGGCCGTCGTCTTCCGCCACCTGCCGCTCGACGGCGCTCAGCGACACCGCCGTCTGGCGCCCGGCGAGGTTGTCGCGCACCCGCTGGGCGGTGAGGTCGGTGATGGCGCGCAGCGTGTCGAGCACCCCGACGCCCTGGACCGCGATCGCCTCGACGTGCGGCACCCCGAAGGGGTTGAGGTCGGTCTGCATGTCTTGGACGCTGCGGGCGTCGGCCACGTCGCGCTTGTTGTACTGGATCACGAGCGGGATGCTCGCGAGGTCGAGCCCGTGCGAGCGCAGGTTCTCCTCGAGGTCGATCAGCGCGTCGATGTTGGCGCTTCCGCGGTCGGGGGCGCTGTCGGCCACGAAGACGACGGCGTCGGCGCCCTGGAGCACGACGCGCCGCGTTTCCTTGTAGAACACCTGGCCGGGGACGGTGAAAAGCTTGAACTTCGCCGTGAACCCGGCGATTTGCCCCAGCTGGATGGGCACGTAGTCGAAGAAGAGCGTGCGCTCCTCGGCGGTGGCCATCGAGTGCAAGTCGCCGCGTTGCGCGTCGGGAATGATGCCGTGCACGACCTGCACGTTCGTGGTCTTCCCCGACATTGCCGGGCCGTAGTACACGATCTTCGCCTCGATCTCGCGACGAGCGAAGTTGATGACCGCCATGCCGCGCGATCTATCTGGTTGCGGTCCGGTTAGCGGCCACAGCCGATGCACCCGCTCATCCCCTATTTCGAGCAGCCCGTCCTCCAGCTGGGCCCGCTCCCCATCCACGCCTTCGGCATCCTCGTGGCCATCGGCTTCGTGGCCGGGGGGCACGTGGCGCAGCAGAAGGCCACCAAGTTCGGCGGCAGCGCCGACGCCATCAACCGGCTCATCGGCTGGCTGGTGTTCGGCGTCTTCGTGGGCGGACACTGGGGCCACATCCTGATGTACGACCCGGGCAAGCTCGCCGGCGAGCCTGAGCTCTTCGGCAAGTTCTTCGCGGCGCTCGCCGAACTCCGTCGCCCGGCGAACGACGAGATCCCGGCGCTACTGCAGTTCTGGCACGGGCTCTCCTCCTACGGCGGCTTCGCGATGTGCGTGGGGCTCACCATCTGGTTCTTCCGGCGGGAGAAGTTGCCCTTCTGGCCCCACGCCGACGCGCTGGCCATCGGCCTCTCCCTCGGCTGGTTCTTCGGTCGCATGGGCTGCTTCTCGGCGCACGACCACGCGGGCAACCCCACCAACTTCTGGCTCGGGGTGTACGGGATGTGCCCGGGCAACAACCCCACCGTGGCCTGTCACGACCTCGGTCTCTACGAGGCGATCTGGTCGATCAGCGTGTTTGGCCTCTTCACCTGGCTCGACAAGAAACCGCGCCCACAGGGCTACTTCGTGGGCTGGCTCGCCACGCTCTACGGTCCCGCGCGCTTCGTGTCCGACTTCTTCCGCAACCGCGAGGGCGACGCCCGCTATTTCGGGCTCACCCCGGCGCAGTACGGCTCGATCCTCGTCACGCTGGTCGGCCTCTGGATCCTGAGTTCCCGCCTAAAAGCGCAGGCCCGTCCCCACTCGACCTGACACGCCGTCGATCTGGATCGTCGCCACCTCGCCAATGTTCGTGGGCGCCAGCCAGGTGTAGCCGAGCTCCCCGTAGAAGGCGAGGGACAGCCCCGACTTGCCGAGCGGCACCGCCGTCTCGAAGCCGGCCGCGCCGAGCACGCCGAAGCCCACGCCGGTGGCCTCGACCTGGCCGGGGTTCTCGTCGTCGTTCGGGTCGTCGTCGATGCGCACGATGCCGTAGAGCATGTCGGCCTGCACGGTGCCGTAGAACTTCGCCCAGTTGCTGGGGCCCCAGCCGGACTTCACGCCGAGCTGGAACTGGTTCATGTAGCTGCCGGTCTGGAAGGACGTTTCCGACCCGTCGTCACCGGTGTCGTCGTAGGCGTTGAACTCCATGCCGGAGGCGCCGTGCTCCCAGCCGCCCACGAGCACCAGGTGCTTGTGCAGGGGGTAGCCGCCGCGCACACCCACGCTGGTGAGGTGACCGTCTTCGGAGAGGTAGTTCCAGCCTGGGTCGTCGCTACCCTGCACGCTGACATGGACGTCGAGTTCGCGGTCGCCGGCGAGGGCGTGCCCGATGAGGATGAGGCTCAGCATGACTTACTCCTTCTCTTCGCGACGGGGGAGGACGGCGGGGCTGGCGAGCCCCGAGGTGGCGAAACCGGCCACGGTGACCACGCCGTTGTCCGCGGGATCCACGAAGCTCAGCATGCCCACGCCGGTGTCGCCGGTGACGATGAAGCGCCCGTCGGGCGAGCTCTTGATGCCGATGGGCGGCGCCTCGAGCGAGATCTCGTCGGCGCTGGCATTGTCGAGGTTCACCTTCAAGAGCGTGTCGACACCGTCGAGCAAGAGCAGCGCGTACTCACCCTTGTCGTCGGCGGAGAGCGCGAGGCCCACCGGTTCGCTCTCGAGCACTAGGGCGATCGGGTCGCGCGGGTCGTCCCCGGTCACCGGGGCGAGCGGGAAGATGCCGAAGCCGTAGTTCTCGTCGTAGAAGGCGCTCGTTCCCGAGCCGCTGGTGTAGTTGTCGGGTCGCATCGTCGCCACCGCGTAGTGCTCAGCCACGAGCAACTCCATGACTGGGTTCTCGGCGCGCTGCTCGTGCCAGTCGCCGGTGGCGGCGTCGAACGTCACCACGTCGTGGTAGTTCTGGTCGTTATAGGTGAGCATCCCGACGTCCGTCGCCACCACCGAGGTGGCGGGCTCATCGGTGGTGAAGCTCGACACCTCGAAGAACTCGTGCTCGACCACGTCGATGCGGGCGGCGCTGTCGTATACGAAGATGGTGCGGTCGTTGGCCTCGTCGACCGCCATCGCGCTCGGCACGCTGTCGAGCTCGAGCAGGTCGATGCTCTCGTTCACGAGGTCAAGCACGTACACGTCTTTCTTGCTGGTGATCGACACCAGCGCGTAGTTGCCGTCGCCTACCAGCACGACGTTGTTGGGCACCACGGCCTGGTCGGCGTCGAGGGTGAGCGGGTAGGTCACGCACACGTCCCAGGCCTCGCAGTCCTCGCTCGCGCTGCCGAGGTTCACCACGGCCACCTGCGAACGTGATAGGATCACCGCCCGCTTGTCGTCGCTGGTGAACAAGATCGTCTCCGGGGCGAAGCCCACCGCCACGCGGTCCACGCTCCCGTCGCCGAGGTTGACGAACGCCACCTCGTTGAGGTTGACGAAGCCGTCCACCACGATCTCCTCGCCGTTGTAGTCCAGGTACAAGGCGGCAGTCTCGCCGTCGTGGCTGTACACCGCCGCGTTGATCTGGGGGGCCACGCCCTCGAGCGCGGCGTTGCCTACCCGTTGGCCGTCTTGCACGAGCTCCACCTCGTACTCGGTGCTGAGCTTGTCGTTCGGGCAGTCGTCGACATTGACGATCAGTGGATCGTCGTCGTCGCAGACGGGCCAGCTCGCCACCACGAACAGGCCGTTGCCGTTGTCGGTGGGGATGAGCTTCTCGGGGGTGGCGCCGTCGAGGTCGACCTGCGTCCAGGTGCCGTCGGGCTTCACCCGGACGAGCTGCCCGGCGTGGGGCAGGCGGACGTACACGCCGTCGCTCGCGGCCACGACCGAGGGATCCCATGTGGACTCGATGAACTGGTAGCCGCCATCTGGGAGATCCCAGGGGTCGCAACCGAGGAGGAGAAGGGGCAGCATGGTCGTGACTCCTTAGTGCTCGATATCGCTGTTGAGTTCGAAGCCGGTGATGGTGTTGAGCTCGTCGGCGTCGGGATCGTAGAAGCTGATCCGGCCGAGCTCGTGTTGCTGCGAGGTCCAGGCGAGGGTGCGGCCGGGCAAAGTACCCACGAACACCGGGTCGCTCGCGAGTTTGAGGTGCTCGGGGAGCAGCGACTCGAAGGACAAGGCCTCCAGCGTGGGCACGCCCTCCATCACGTAGAAGCCCCAGCGGTCGTCGTCGGTCACCGAGTAGCCGGTGGGCTCCGCCTCCACGACCATTCGGTTCTCGCCGAGGCCGTCGGTCTCCATGAGCGTGACCGCCCACTCGTTGTAGAACTCCTCGCTCGGGTCGGTGTCCTCGGCGTCTTCCTTAGTGTGAAACACCATCGCCACGTCGCCCACGGGCGAGAGCGCGATGGTCTTCACTGGCTTGATCAGCGAGCGCTCGTCGAAGAGGTCGGTGGTGGTGTCCCACACCGCGAGCGAGGCGACCAGGGCCGAGGAGGTGTAGAGGATCGCGGTGTCGCCGCCGTGGGCGAAACTCACGGCACCCCAGGCCGTGTCGGAGGGGAAGTCGAGCAGGCTCGGCGTGGCGAAGGGGTCGTCCACGTCGTAGCTCCAGATCTGCCGAGCACTGCGGGCCACCACCGCGAGGCGCTGGCCGTCGGGTGTCACGTCCATGTCGGTGGGGTCTTCGCCCACGTCGACCGGGGTGACGGTGCCGGCTGCGAGATCCACGATCTGCAGGGTTTCCACCTCGCGTTGCCGCACGAAGGCGTAGAGCCCGTCGGGAGTGAGCACCACCTCCTCGGCCACCGGGGCATCGAGCTCGTCTTCCGCGAGCATGATGCGCGTAGGCGACGGAGTGGCGGCGGTGAGGTCGACGACTGAGAGCGATCCATCGCTCACGACGATGGCCAGCTTGCCGTCGTCGCTCCAGCGCACGCCCTTCGGGTTGTAGCCCACGGCCATGGGCACGTGCGTGGGCGGGTCGAGGCGGATGAAGCTCACCTCGTTGAAGCTCACGACGCCGTTGCTGTCGCCGAGCGACTCCTTGTCGGGGTCGTACCAGGTCATCGCCCAGTCGCCCGCTGGGGAGAGCGAGAGCGAGTTCATGTTGTCGCGGATCTCGACACTCACCGCTTCCATCGTCTCCGCCGCGATGACGGTGACGCTGTCGTCGCCCTCGTCGAGGGTGATGGCGAGCGAGTAGTCGGATGTGGTCTGCACCGTGGACGGGATGTGGCCCACCTCGGTGGTGAGCACGGCGAGGTCGCTCACCGCGATGCGGGTGACCGTGTCGCGACCGGGGTTCGCCACGAAAACGTACGCGTCGGTCGCGGCCGGCGCGAGCTTCATGTAGTCGTCTTCATTCTCGCTGTCGGTGTCGGTGTCGCCGTCGGCGTCGGCGTCGGCGTCGCCGTCTTCGTCGTAGTCGCCGGAACTGGCGGTGTCGGCGAAGTCACCCGCCATCTCGCTCGTCGCGTAGTCGCTGCAGCCCGCCGCCATGAGGGCGATGAGAGTGGATCGAAGCATCAGGGAACTCCTGTCGGCGGGGTGTAGAGCACGAGCCGTGCCACGAGGCAAGGAGCGGCGTTGGACCAAGGGGACGGGGGCAGCGCCTTGGGCGTGGCGCGACACCGGCGTCGTGCTCAGTGATCGATCTCGCTGTTGAGCTCGAAGCCGGTGAGCGTGTCCATCTCGCCGCTCTCCACGTCGTAGAAGCCGATGCGGCCAAGCTCGTGCTCCATCGAGGCGTAGCCCACGCTGCGCCCGGGCAAGGCCCCCACGTGGGTGGGCGCGCTGGCGAGCTCGATCTCCTCGGGCAAGTGGGTGGCGAAGTCGAGCAGCTCGAGCTTCGCGGCGCCCTCGAGACCGGCGAAGGCCCAGCGCCCGTCGTCCGTGGCGCCCCAGGCCACTACCGGTCGCGACAACAACAGCGGCGTGCTGCCCCCGGTGGCGAGATCGAGCATCGTGAGCGCGTTCTCGCCAGAGAAGGGATCGTCGCGATCGAGGCCGTCCTGGTCTTCCTCGGTGTGAAACACCAGCGCAGCGCCGTAGCCATCAAGCACGCCCACGGTCGACACCGGCTTCACTAGCGTGCGTTCTGACACGACGCCGCTCGCCGAATCCCACACCGCGAGCGAGGGCGTGAGGGTGGCGTTGGTGTACAGCACGGCGAGGCCGTCAGTGCCCACGAAGGCGAGGGAGCCGTACTCGGCCTCGGTGTTGAGCTCGATGACGGTCGGCGCCGCGAGCGGATCATCGAGGTCGTAGCGCAAGACCTCGTGGGTGGCGCGCACCAGCACGGCGAGGGCGGTGCCACTCGGGTCGATGTCCATGTCGGTGGGCACGCCGCCGGGGTCGAGGGTGGTGACCGTCTCGTCGTCGAGGTTCACCGCGAGCAAACCGCCCACGCCGAACTGCCGGACGAAAGCCCACTGCCCGTCGAGCGACAGCTCCACCTCCTCGGCCTCGGGCGCGTCGTCGCTGTCTTCAGCGATGGGGATGAGCGTGACCGCCGGGTTGTCGTCGAGGCTCACCACCGAGAGCATCGAGTCGCTCACCACCACGGCGCGGGCGCCGTCGGGGGTCCAGCGCACGTCGTGGGGCTCGTAGCCCACCACCAGCGGCACGTGCTCCGCCGGGTCGATGCGCACGAGGCTCACCTCGTTGAACGACGTGACCCCGTCGGTGCTGCCGCTCGAAGGCCAGCCGGGGTCGTGCCAGGCCATCGCCCAGGCCTCGTCGTCCGACATCGACAGGCGGTTCAGGCCGTCGCGGACGGCCATCGTCGTGACCTCGAGCGTGCTTCCCTTGACGATCGACACGCTGTCGTCGCCCTCGTTGAGCACCACCGCCGCCAGGCTGTCAGCCGTGGCGAGCACCGTGGTGGGGGTGACACCCACGGCCACGGTCTGCACCGCCAGGTCGTCCACCGTCACCCGGGTGAGCGTGTCGCGACTCGGGTTCACCACGAAAAGGTACTGGTCGGTCACCGCCGGGCTGTACAGCAAGGGGTCGTCCTCGGTCTCCGGCGGGGCGGTGTCGTCGGCGTCGGCGTCGCTGTCGCCGTCGGCATCGGTGTCGGTGTCGGCGTCGCCCTCGGCGTCGCCGGCCTCCTCGGGGGCCATGTCGGCGTCCGACATCAGCTTGTTCTCGGCGTCCGTCAGGCAGCCGGCGAGCAGGAGCAGGACGAGCGTACGCATACGCCAGCGTACCCGGTCAGCAGAGCATCAGCGCGCAGATCGTCTTCGCGTCTCGGATCTCCCCCTCGCGCACCATCCGTCGTGCTTCCTCCAGCGGGATCCGCGCTGCGGTGATCACCTCGTCGTGCTCCAGGCGAGCGGGCACCGGCGCCAGCTCGGTCGCGACGAAGAGGTGGATCACCTCGTCGGTGAAGGCCGGGGTGGTCCAGATCGCGGGGAGGGGACGGATCGCCCCGGCCCGAAGGCCCGCTTCCTCCTCCAGCTCGCGTCGCGCGCAGTCGGACGGCGCCTCGCCCGGGTCGAGTTTGCCGGCCGGGATCTCCCAGATGAGGCCGCCGGCCGCGTGCCGGTGTTGCCGGATGAGGGTGACCGTGCCGTCGTCGTGCAAGGGGACCACGGCCGCCGCCCCCACATGACGCAGGATCTCCAGGTCGACCACCACGCCATTCGGCAACGTCACGGTTTCAATGCCGAAGTCGCCCACCCGTCCCCGGTGCAGGGAGACGCGCTTCACTCGGGAATGGACGTCGAGAAATACATCTCGCCGTCCACCGCGAACGTGACCAGGTACTCGAAGGTGTAGTCGAAGCCGACGGTCTCGCCGTCGAACTCGAGCCCGTTGTCCGCACCGAGGATCTCCACCGTGCCGCTGTCTTCCGAGTAGGAGTAAAAGGTCGCGACGCCGCCGGTCTCGGTGAAGAGGATGGCGCGGTAGCTCGTGCCGATCTCGATGGGGTAGATGTCGTCGCAAATCGTGTTGTCGAGCGGCACGTTCTCGTAGAAGTTGGTGCAGGAGGGGCACTCGGCCGCGAGCGCGTCGTAGGCACCGCCCTCGGTGAGCTCGGTGCCGGTTTCCTCCACGGTCGTGTCGCAGGCGTAGCCCCACACCTCCGCGTAGAAGTGCCGGTAGCCGGTGTACGACGAGTAGTCGGTGACCGGCTCGGGGGGCGCGCTGTCGGCGGTGTCGTCGCCCTCTGCGGTATCGCCGCCGGTGCCGGTGTCGGTGTCGTCGATTGCCGTGTCGTCCTTGGCCTCCTCGGCGTTGTCGACGACCATGGTTCCGGTTTCGCAGGCGAGGAGCAGGGCGAGCATGATGATCCCGGGGTGGGGGCCGTACAGCTTTGCCGCCGATCATCCTTCGCGCCAGCCCTTTGCAGGCGTTTTGCGATAGGATTCGCGCCCCATGGTCCATGTCCAGAACCTGATCGGCGGTCGCGCCGTCCCCGCGCTCGGTGGCGAGACGCTCGTCAACACTTGCCCCGCCGACGGCTCCGTGCTCGGCTCCGCGCCCCGCTCAGGTCGCGCCGATGCCGAGGCGGCCATCGCGGCGGCACAGGCGGCCTTCCCCGCCTGGGCGAGCACCCCGGCGCCCGTGCGCGGCGACCTCGTATTCAAGCTCGCGCGCGTGCTCGAAGCCCGCGCCGAGGAGATCTCCCGGGCGCTGGCCCTGGAGGAGGGCAAGATCATCGCCGAGGCCCGGGGCGAGGTGCAGAAGGCGCTTCGCTACGTGATCTTCTCTGCGGGCGACGCGCGGCGCATGGCGGGTATGACCGTCCCGAGTGAGCTTGCGGGCACCTTTGCCTTCACCATGTGGCGCCCGCACGGCGTGGTCGGGCTCATCACCCCCTGGTACTTCCCCGTCTGCATCCCGCTCTGGAAGCTCGCGCCCGCGCTGGTGGCGGGCACCACCGTGGTGCGCAAGCCGGCGCCTGAAACGCCGTGGACCGCCGCGATCATCGGCGAGCTATGCACCGAGGCCGGCTTTCCGGCCGGCGTGGTCAACGTGGTGCACGGCGACGCGGAGCCCGCGATCACCCTGATCGAGCACCCCCAGGTGCATGCCATCAGCTTCACCGGCAGCACCGACGTGGGCCTGCGCATCGAGGCCGCCTGTGGTCGGCTGCACAAGCCGGTGCAGTGCGAGCTGGGTGGCAAGAACCCGATCCTGGTGTTTGACGACGCGGATGTCGACGCCGCTGCGCTCGCCTGCGCGCAAGGGGCATTTGGCAGCACCGGGCAGCGCTGCACCGCCACCAGTCGCGCCATCGTCGATCACGCCGTGGCCGACGCCTTCGTGGAGCGGGTGGTCGCGCTCGCCGAGGCCATCGTGCCTGGGCACCCCCTGCAAGAAGGCGTGTCGATGGGGCCGTCGGTGTCGGAGCGACAGATGGAGAAGGTGCTGTCGTACAACGAGGTGGCCCGCGACGGCGGCGCCGTCATCCGCATCGGCGGCATGCGCGGCACGCACGACAAGCTCGGCCAGGGCTACTTCCCCATGCCCACGGTGTTCGATCACGTGGCGGCCGACGCGCGCGTGGCGACTGAGGAGATCTTCGGCCCTTCCCTCTCGGTGATCCGGGTGGGCAACACCGACGAGGCCATCGCCGCCGCCAACGCGGTGGAGTTCGGGCTCACGTCGAGCGTGTACACGCGCGACCTGTCGCGCGCCTTCCGGGTGATCGAGCGGCTCGACACGGGCATGACGCAAATCAACGCCCCGACCATGGGGGGCGAGGGTCATCTCCCGTTCGGCGGCATCAAGAAAACGGGCGTTGGCCCGCGCGAGATGGGCCCCGAGGCGTGGAAGTTCTACGCCGAGAGCAAGACGGTCTACATCAACCACGCGGCCGCCGCGCGCACGTCGAAGTTCTACTAGGGAGCTACTATGCCTCGTATCGTCAAGGTGGGGCTGATCCAGGCGGGGAACCCGGTCAACGACGAGTCCGTCCCGGTGGCCGACATTCAGGAGGCGATGTTCCAGAAACACCTGCCCTTCATCGAGCGGGCGGGCGAGCAAGGCGTGCAGATCCTCGGTCTCCAGGAGATCTTCAACGGCCCCTACTTCTGCCCGAGCCAGGACAAACGCTGGTACCGAGCCGCCGAGCCGGCGGACGGCCCCACCGTGGAGCGGCTGCGCCCCTACGCGCGTAAGTACCAGATGGCGATGGTGGTTCCCATCTACGAGGCGGCCATGGCCGGCGTGTACTACAACACGGCGGTGGTGCTCGATGCCGACGGGAGCACGCTGGGCATCTACCGTAAGAACCACATCCCGCAGACGAGTGGCTTCTGGGAGAAGTACTACTTCAAGCCGGGCAACCTCGGCTATCCCACCTTCCAGACGCGCTACGCCAAGATTGGCGTGTACATCTGTTACGACCGGCACTTTCCCGAGGGGGCGCGCCTGCTCGGGCTCAACGGCGCCGAGATCCTGTTCAATCCCTCGGCCACGGTGGCCGGTCTGTCGCAGTACCTGTGGAAGCTCGAGCAGCCAGCGCACGCGGTGGCCAATGGCTACTTCGTGGCGGCGAGCAACCGCGTGGGCACCGAGGCCCCCTGGGGGATCGGGCGTTTTTACGGCACGAGCTACATCTGCAACCCGCGCGGCGAGTTCATGGCGTGTGCCAGCGAGACCGAAGACGAGCTGGTGACCGCCGACTGCAACTTGGACATGATCCGCGAGGTGCGCGACGTGTGGCAGTTCTTCCGTGACCGTCGCCCCGAGACCTATGGCGACATGGTGAAGCAGCTGCCGTAGCTCAGCTCGGGTTGGCCCCCGGTGCAGAGGGCCTCGGCGAGCTCGCGCTCAGGTGCCGAGTGCGGGGCCTTCTGGCGTGGCCGCGGGGGGCGCCGCCGACTCGGCCCGCCGCCGGTGATTCGCCACGGCGTCGTCGATGGCGGCCTTCGCCTCGGCGAGATCGGCCCCGGTCTCCGCGCGGTACTGCTTGATCGCCTCGGCCTGGCGGAAGGTGGTGGCGAGTTCTAGGACCCTGGCGGACACGGCGGGTTCGATGGGAAGGCCTGCCTGCGCGAGCAGCCGGTCGAGCTTTCGCTCCATGCGCCGCTGGTCGGCGCGGACACGGCCGATCAAGGTGGTGACGGAGGCCATGACCAAGAAAGCGGCGACGAACGAGGCGGCGAGTTCCATTGGGGGTGGGTATTCCGGGGGTTACCGAGGGACAAGCTTGGGCTTGCTGCGGGGTGGGGAGTGCTGGTGGGTCCGTGAACTATTCAGTTTTCAGAATACTTTCGAAAATCGAACTATTCAACTTTTGTGTGCATCGAGAAGCGTCGAGCGGTGCCTCATGTATCAGCCGCACACCTAGGTAATCCGTCCATGCCGTAATCGAGGGGGGCCACTTCGGTGGCTCCGATGGCGACCCCGGCAGCCCCGCGGAACCAAGTCCACCCCTCACGACCGAGCCCGCGACTTGGTTCCGGGCCAAGCGCCAATTCCGGAACCAACTCCGTGGCTCGACGCTCGAGCCCCCGACCTGGTTCCGATTCGGCCCCTTCTGTGGAACCAAGTCCACCCCTCGCCGCCGAGCCTTCAACTTGGTTCCGCAGGTCTCGCCTCGGCAACGGCGGGCGCCCGTGTCTGCCGGTCCGCTAACGGTCCGAGTTCACGTCGAGGAAATCCACCCGTGCTGTCCGCGCGAGCGCCGCCCTGAGCCCCATCTGTAGGCGCACGGCGCGGACCATCGCCGGTTCGGGTGCCTGCAGGCGCAGTTTTCGCACAGCGCGGTCGGTGACCCCCAGGGCCTTCGCCACCGCCGGCGCCGGGTGCTCCAACGCAGCGTGGACGGCCGCGAGGCGCGCGCGAACCACCTCGGCGCACCGGCCCTCCAGTGTCGCGACACACGCCGCGCCTGCCGCTGCGTCCGCCAGCGTGTCGAGGTGCACCGCCTCGTCGAGCGAGTCCACGCCGAGCTGATCCAAGAGGTCGCGACGCTGGAGCCGAGGCGCCAGCTTGCGTACCCGCTCAGCGATCCAGACGCCGTCGGGGTGCAGCCCCAGGAGCGCGTGGAGGCTCGTCCCCTCGCGCAACGGATCGAGGTCTGACTGGTGTTTCTTGTCTTGTCGGTGCACGTAGCCGATCACGTTCTCCGCGTGCCAGGTGTCGCGGATCGCCGAGACCGAGGGCGCCGCCAGGTCCGCCTCGAGCGCGCACGCGATCGCCAGCTTGGCGTCGTGGACGAAGCGCCCGGGCGAGGCGGTGGTGAGCACCGCGTGGCCATGCGTGTCGGCCACGCCGAAGCCGAAGAGACCGTGGGGACGCCCCACGCGGAGCATCACCGTCCCGAAAAGACGACGTTTCGCAGCACTGGACGCCAAGACGGCGTCGTCAATGGCGCGAAGCACGACATGGAATCCGATGGGCACGCGCGGCTAGCTGTGCACGCGAGTCCCGGCCGTCAACTACAAGTAGCGGCGGAACCACGCCTCGATCTGGCGCATGCGCTCCTTTCGCCGATCGAGCCGCCCACCGCGGCTCATCCCGTGGTTTTCCTCGGGGAACAAACAGAGGGCGGTGGGGACGCCCTTTCGCAGCAGCGTCTCGTAGAGCGCGAGGGCCTGGGTGCGGTCGCAACGCAGATCGAGATCGCCATGCATCACCAGAAAGGGAATCTCGACCTGGTGGGCCACGCGGAGGAGCGAGTATCGCAACATCCCCGAGGGGTCGCGCCAGGGCAGGTCGCAGTGGAGTAATTCCGGCGTTGCGTGACCGAAGTCGCCGCCAGCCGCGTCGAGCGACCAGTCGTAGAGCCCACGGTCGGCCACGGCTGCTTTGAACCGGCGGGTGTGGGCGGCGAGGTAGAGTGTCATGAAACCGCCGTAGGAGCCGCCGGTCACGCCGATGCGCTCGCCGTCGACCTCCGGACGCGCCGCCATGTGCTCCACCAGCGCGAGCTGGTCGCGACTGTCGATGTCGCCCCAGTGGGGATCCACGCAGGCGTTGTATTGTTCGCCAAAGCCGTGGCTGCCGCGTGGATTGGTCCAGGTCACCGCGAAGCCCTGGTCGGCCAGCCACTGCATCTCGAAGAACAGCCGCGCACCATAGTTCGCGTGGGGACCGCCGTGGATATACAAAATGCCGGGGGCAGGGGACGTGCGCCGCCGGGGCGACAGGTACCAGCCTTGAACCTTCACACCATCGACCTCTACCCACACCTCCTCGGGACGGCGGGGCAACACGTCCGTGGCCAGCGCCTCGTTATGCCGTGTGACGAGGACCTCCCCCCGGGCAAGCTCGACGAACTGCGAGGGCGAGCCGTGTAGGGCGACAAGGCCGGCGGGCGTTTGTACCGGCATGGCGGAGCATGCCCCGGCGGCGCTGAGCCACCGGTGGGTGCCGTCGAGTCCGAACCGACAGAGGCGAGCGCTGGCTCCGTCGGTGACGGTCACGACGAGGCCATCGCCGTCCCAGAGCGGGGGCCAGGGCACGAAGGCGAGGCCGGCGAGGTCATCGAGGGCGAGGTCGCCGACGGGGCGGTCGAGGTCGGCGCCGAGCAGTCGCGCACCGCTGCCGTCGATCACGCCAAGGAGCGGGTTCTTGGCCCCCCACATGTCGCCGGGCGCCCCGTGACTGTAGGCAACGCGGCCGGCCGGATCGACGGCGAGGGTCTCCACGTAGCCCTCCGGTCGCGACATGATGCTGACCTCGCCGTCGAGATCGACGCGGACGATCTCGTTCCGCGTGGGGTCGCGGTCCCACCCAGGGACGCCGGTGCGCGTGGCGACGAGGTATTTCCCGCCGGGACCCCAGGCGGGCGCGCCGTGGTTGGCCGGGCCCGAGGTGAGTCGACGTGCCGTGCCAGTGGCGATGTCGACCAGCCAGAGGTGCGCCACGAAACCAGCTTCCCAGCCCGCGCCGTCGGTGCGGGTGTGCGGGCGCGCGTACACGCGGGCCACGGGAGCGGAGGCCAGTTCCTCGAACTTGCCTTCGCCCGAGGGGCCGGCAAACTCGGCGGGACCGTCGTCGCCGCCGGGCCGGGACAGGCGTTCCGTCGCGAGGACGACAGTCGCCGACGCTGCGGTGAACACGAGGGCGAGTGTGTTGCCGTCCGGGGACAGCGCGCCGCCGCTTATGCTGCCATGCCCCAGCGAGGTCACCCGCTCGGCCTCGCCACCGTCGCGACGCAGGCGCCACACTTGCTCGCCGCGTTCGCGGTCGCTCACGAAGTAGAGCGCTTCGTCGCCGGGCATCGGCAGGTGATCCGCGTGCTCGCCGGCCGTGAGCCGTACTGCCTCGCCGCCAGCGGCGGGCACCGCCCAGAGCGAGGTCTTGTAGCGCTGGCCTTCCTTGTCGGTGCGGCGGAGCACGTACACCACCCGGTCGCCCCAGCGCGCCGGGCCGGAGGGCACCAGCACGCGACCCAGATCCTCAAGCTCGAACTGTCCGTTTGCCACTTCTTTCTCCGGCGAGCGAAAATTACTCTCAAGGGGCGGCCTACCCTGCCGAACAGAGAAACGTCACGGAGAGCGCGGCGGAGAGGCCGCGGGAGAGAGGAGACGAGGGGCAAAATGCAGCGGCGAGGAGGGGTCCTCGCCGCTGCTACTCCTTTTGCCGGGTAGCCGGCGGTCTACCGGCGCAGACCCTGCGGCCCCCCCGGGTTAGCCCTCGTGCCCCGCGAGGAGCCCATGCCCGACTTCGCCTTCCAGCCGATGTTCCCCCACGCGCACCACGTCGAGATCCCGTACCGGAAGCTCGATGTGGGCGGCGTGAGCGTCGAGTCCTTCCGCGGGGGCGACGTGCTGGTGGTCGACCCGAACGTGCTCACCGAGCTCACCCGCGTCGCGATTCGCGACATCTCGCATCTTTTCCGTCCCGGGCACCTTCGGCAGCTGGCCGCCATCCTCCAGGACCCCGAGGCCAGCCCCAACGACCGATTCGTCGCGCGCACCATGTTGCAGAACGCCAACGTGTCGGCCGGCATGGTCTTGCCGAGCTGCCAGGACACCGGCACCGCCATCGTCATCGGCAAGAAAGGCCAGCGCGTGTACACCGGCGGGGGCGACGAGGCCGCCATCTCCCGCGGCGTTTTCCGCACCTACACCGAGACCAATCTCCGGTACTCACAGCTCGCGCCGCTCAGCACCTACGAGGAGGTGAACACCGGGACCAATCTCCCCGGGCAGGTGGAACTCTACGCCACCGACGGCGACAGTTACGATTTCCTCTTCATCACCAAGGGCGGCGGCTCGGCCAACAAGA
>SXON01000193.1 GCA_005778355.1 Pseudomonadota bacterium
GTCGCTGTCGCTGGCGCTGTCGCTGTCGCTGGCGCTGTCGCTGTCGCTGTCGCTGGCGCTGTCGATGTCGGGCGCCTACCTTCGGCGGCGAGCCGCGATCAGGGCCAGGGCCCCGGACACGAGCGACGCGGCGGCGGGGGCGCTGGGGGCCCCAGCGACGCCGCTGCAGCCGCAGCCACGGTCGTCGCTGTCGTCGGGGTTGCTCGACTCCTCGCTGGTCGGGGCGCCGGTATCGGGGGCGCCGCTGTCGCCTTCACCCGCGTCTTCGGCCGAGTCGGCGCCTCCGCTGTCGGTGGAGCCGGGGTCGTCGCCACTGTCGTCGTTGGTTCCCGTGTCGGGCGTGCCCGTGTCCCCTCCCCCCTGCCAGGGGTAGGCATAGCCCTCGGCGGCGGTCTGCTCGATCGCGATCCAGGCGGCCTCCTGGAGCCGCAGGACGTCTTCAGGCGCAATCGCGGCCGCCACGTTCGCGGGCGCCGAGAGTCCAGCTGGCGACTCGCCAACCAGCGTGGCGTACATCACCAGCGCGGCGAGGTAGGAACCGGCGGGCG
The DNA here is from genome assembly GCA_005778355.1 of Pseudomonadota bacterium. Classification (GTDB taxonomy): domain Bacteria; phylum Myxococcota_A; class UBA796; order UBA796; family SXON01; genus SXON01. The sequence continues at coordinate 549 of SXON01000193.1, forward strand.
TAGGGTGCTGGTTGTCGGACGTGTACAGCAGCGTGAACAGCGCGTCGGCGGCCATCGGGTCGGCGTCGTTGTCGTGCAGGTAGCGGAAGGCCTCGCCGATGGGCGCCACGTAGCTGGGGTAGCCATCGCCGTTGAAGGTGGCGACGTAGGTCTCGGCGCCCGTCTTGAGCGCGTCTTGCATCCCCGTGTAGTCGGCGTAGTGCGGGCCGCCGTTGCGGTCGCCCCAGGTGAGCCACACGTAGATCGCGGCACCGTTGCCGCCGAGGTAGGCCGCGAGCTCTTGCCCGGCGGCGAGGCTGGCGAGGAAGTTCTCGCTGTCGACGGGCTGATCGGCCACGTCGGCGAACTCGTGGAGGAAGGCACCGGTCCAAGGCGTGTCGCGCAAGGTGGTAGTCCAGGTCTCGTCGCTGCCAATCCGGGCCACGTGCTCGGCCCAGGTCATGCCGCTCTCGCACAGGGCCGTCACCGAGCGATCTGCGCCGCTCCCCTCGTCGAGGAGATCTTCCAGCATCACCTCCACGTCATTGCGGTCGACGTAGGAAGCCCCGACGATCAAGAGGTCGCCCGCCCACGCAGGGCCGGCCAGGAGGAGTAGGACGCTCATCCGCCCCGGGTATCTTGTTAGTCCCCGCGCGTGGCGACCTCGCGCATCCCAGGGTTCTTTCGTCTTCCCGTCGCCGAACGACGCGCCGCCGCCTTGAGCCACGCAGGACTCCCCAGCGAAGCCGGCCTGGCGTTCACCCCCGAGGGCGGGCTGTCTCTCCCCGTCGCCGACGCGATGATCGAGAACGTCGTCGGGCTCTTCGCGTTGCCCACCGGCGTGGCCGTCAACCTCAGGCTCAACGGCGAGGATCGCCTCGTGCCGATGGTGGTGGAGGAGCCGAGCGTGGTGGCGGCGGTGTCGAACATGGCGAGGCTCACGCGGGAGCCCGTCGGGATCGAGGCCGAGTGCGATGACAGCGTGATGATCGGGCAGGTCCAGCTCTCACGATGTCGCGACGGCGCCGCAGAGGCGATCCGGGCCGAGCTGCCTCGCCTGATGACGCTGGCGGCCGGGGTGCACCCCCAGCTCGCGGAGCTTGGCGGCGGCCTCCGCGGCATGGATGTGCGCGAGCTCCGCTACGACGAGCCTGGGTTCGAGCCCGAGCCCATGATCGTGCTGCACTTCTACTTGGACTGCGTCGACGCGATGGGCGCAAACATGGTGAACACCATCGCCGAGCGCCTGGCGCCGGAGCTGGCGGCCATCACCGGGGGGGACGTTGGGCTGCGGATCCTCTCGAACCTTGCGGATCGCCGCGTGGCGCGCGCGCGAGTGGAGATCCCGGCGGCGCGGCTCTCGCAAGACGAGCTCGATGGCCGCGAGGTGGCCGAGGGCATCGCGGCAGCCTGGCGTTTCGCCTACGCGGACCCATACCGGGCCACGACACACAACAAAGGCGTGATGAATGGCATCGACGCGGTGGCGTTGGCCACCGGCACCGACTGGCGCGCCATCGAGGCCGGGGCCCATGCCTACGCAGCTCGCTCGGGCCAGTACCGGCCACTCACGACCTGGCGCTATCATGCCGAGAGCGACCGCCTGAGAGGCGACATCGCCGTCCCGATGCAGGTCGGCACGGTGTCGGGCGCCATCCGTGTCCACCCCACCGTGCAGGCGAACTTGCGACTGGCGGGCGTGCGTGGGGCACGCGACCTGTCGATGCTGATGGCCGCCGTCGGGTTGGTCCAGAACCTTGGTGCCCTGCGCGCCCTGGCGACCGAGGGCATCCAGCACGGGCACATGCGCATGCACGCGCGTTCGGTGGCCATTGGCGCGGGGGCAAGCCCCACGGAGCTCGGTGCCGTGGTCCACGCGCTCTGCGAGAGCCACGACTTCACCGTCGAGCGCGCGCGACGGGCGATCGAGGCGCTACGGGCGTGAGCGGCGCAGGCCGTCCACCACCGGTGCGCTTCCCGCGTGATCCGGCGGTGTCGCGGACGGGGCCCGTCGCCGTGCCGACCGGCGGGCCCGGCACGCACGAGGGCCGAGCACCCGGCAAGGTGATCCTCGTGGGCGAGCACGCGGTGGTCTACGGCTACCGCGCCATCGCGGCGGCGGTCGACCTGTTCACCACCGTGCGGCTGCACGAGCGGCCGGGGCGCAGCGAGGTGGAAGACACCGACATCTGGGACGCCCGCCTGGCCGACGCGCTCGCCACGCTCGTGCCACCCGAGGGGGTGGGGGTGTCGATCTCGAGCGACCTGCCCACGGGTTGCGGGATGGGCTCGTCGGCCGCGCTGGCCGTGGCCGCTGTGCGCGCGGCGGCCCGCCGGGAAGGACGCGTCGCCAGCTTCGAGGAGTGTTTCGAGCGTGGCATGGCCATCGAGCGGGTCTTCCACGGGAACCCCTCCGGCCTCGATCACACCGTGAGCGCCATGGGCGGCGCGGTCATCTACCGGCGCGGGGAGCGCGCGACGCCTCTGCGTGTCGCGACGCCCATCCGGCTGGTGGTGGCAAACACAGGAGCACCGGGCGACACGGCGGAGATGGTCGCCGGGGTGCGCGACCGCAAGCCCGAGGTGGAGCTCCTGCGCATCGGCGCGCTGAGCGAGATGGTGGCGGCGCGCCTCGCGCTCGGCCGATCAGTGGGCCCCTTCCTGCACGAGGCCCACTGGCTCCTGCGCCGGATCGGCGTGTCGACCCGGGAGCTGGACGAGCTTTGCCGGGCGATGGAGGCGGCCGGCGCGGAGGGTGCGAAGCTGGCCGGGGCGGGGGGCGGTGGCATCGCGATTGCACTGGTGACGCCTGAGACGGAGGACGCTGTGCGACACGCCGCGTCGCGACTGGTCGACGACCGGGTGTACGCAGTGTCGTTCGGCGGGTGACGCGCCGGCGACCCGGTCAGCGTTCCAGACGCTGCGACAACCCCCGGAGCTCCACCACGCCGGCGGCGCTGTTGATGCCGTAGTCGAGCGTGTGGTGCTCGTCTTCAACCTGCTTGATGAGCCAGTTGCCGTCGACCACGTTGAGGCGCACGGTGCGCTCCACAAGCGTGCGCTCGCCCTCGTCGGTGAGCTTCCAGGCCCAGGAGGAGCCCGCCATCGCGCCCGACACGTGCTTCGCGATGATCGTCCCGGCCGCGCGGTCGGCCACGAGCGACTGGCGCATCTGGATGTCGGGGCCCACCACACCGACGGTCCAGTCGACGATCGCGGTCTGACCATCCGAGCTCACGAGCGTGCTGTCGCGCACCTGGGGCATCCACGACTCGTAGGCGGCGTAGTCGGTGAGCACCGACCACACCGTGTCGAGCGGAGCTTGCAGCCTCGCGATCGCCGTCACCTGCTTCAGCCGGCCATCGGGGTAGGTCTCGAGCAGCGATAGTTCGCCTCGCGCCAGGAGCCCATCGAGCGACGCCGCCGCCGCCGTGGAGCTGAAGAGCACCGAGGCGAAGAAGCTCATTGACGCCCGCGCGAAAAGGCAGGGCGCGCGGCACAGCGAGACGCGTAGGCGTGGATGTTAGGAAACTTCTCGCACATGCCCATGCGATCCGCCCAGGTGAGAACCCCGCCCACCACGCAGTCGGCGGCGCTGAAGTCGGCGCCGAGGATCCACTCGTGCCGTCCGAGCACCGCCTCGACGGGGGTGGCCACCTTGTCGAACGCGGACTGCGCCTTGGCGATCCGCGCGGCGTCTTTCTGCTCGCCGGGCACGCGATTGGCGAAGAAGAAGTCGGCCACCGGCGCCTCGAGTTCGGCCACACCGTACACCACCCACTGGTAGTAGCGCCCGCGGGCCGAGGTGCCCAGGGGGGGCGCGAGGCCGGGGTACTTGTCGGCGAGATGCAGGACCAGGGCCGAGGACTCGAACAGATGCGTGCCATCATCGTCGGTCAGGGCGGGAAGCTTGCCTAGAGGATGCACCTCGAGGTGGCCGGTGGACTGTGTGCCATCCGGGCCGAACGCAACCTCGTTGATTTCGTAGGTGGCGCCGAGCTCCTCGAGGAGCCAACGCACGCGGGTGGCGCGGGAGAACTTGTTGTAGTGAAGGCGCAAACGACGCTCCGGGGGGCCACCCTGATAAGGCCGCGACGTGCCTGCTGCCACCGCCCTCGCCCACCCGAACATCGCCCTCTGCAAGTACTGGGGCAAGCGGGATCGGGCGCTGAACCTGCCGTCTGTCCCGTCGATCTCGCTCACACTCTCCCCGTTCTCCACGCGGACGACCGTGGAATGGGGTGTCGCGACCGATGAGTTGATAATGAACGGCGGGCCCGCCTCGGCCGACGAGGCCCGAAAGGTCTTCGCCGTGCTCGACCTCGTCGACAGCTGGCGCCCCCGCGCGCGCGTCGTCACCGCGAATGACTTTCCCACGGCAGCGGGGCTGGCCTCGTCCTCCTCCGGTTTCGCCGCGCTGGTGCTCGCCGCCACCGCGGCCGCAGGGCAAAAACCCTCCGCCGAGCAACTCTCGATACTGGCGCGACGGGGCTCAGGCAGCGCGGCGCGGTCGATCTTCGGGGGCTGGGTGGAGTGGCGGGCCGGGGAGCGTCCCGACGGGATGGACAGCCACGCCTGGGAGATCCAGCCGGTCGACTGGTGGGACGTGCGCATGGTCGTGGCCATCTTCGACGGAGGTCCCAAGTCGATCTCCTCGCGCGAGGGCATGAAGCGCACCCAGGAGACGTCGCCGTACTACCCGGCCTGGGTGGCGAGCGCGCCGCTCGACGTGTCCGAAGCCCGTGCGGCCATCCGGAGTCGTGACATCGAGAAGCTCGGAGCGATCATGGAGCGCTCTGCTCTTCGCATGCACGCCAGCATGATGGCGGCGGATCCCCCGGTGTTGTATTGGAAATCGGGGAGCGTGTGGGCCCAGGAGACCGTCACCTCGCTGCGGAAGAAGGGTATCCCTTGTGCGTGGACGATGGACGCGGGGCCCAATGTGAAGGTGCTCTGCGAGGCGGGCAGCGCCGCCGAGGTGGCCGCGCGTCTCGGCGCGGTGGCCGACCGGGTGCAGGTGCTTGTCCCGGGCGGGCCGGCGCGGCTCGTTAACGGCCCTGCGTGACGATGAGGGTCGTTGCCCCGGGGAAGCTGGTCGTGGCCGGAGAATACGCGGTGCTCGACGGGGCCCCGGCGCTCGTGGCCGCCGTCGACCGTGGCGTGGCCTGCGTTGTCGAGCCCAGCGATCACCTCCTCATCACGACGCCAGGGGACGACAGCTTCGTCCGAGCCGCCCTCGTGGGCGCCCCCACGGCGCACTACGCCTTCAGCGACGACCACCCGGTGCGTGGTTTGCCGGGCAAACCTGGCTTCGGCGGGTCCGCCGCCGCGACCGTGGCCGCCACTGCGGCCGCGGGCTTCCCAGCTGAGCGAGCCTACGCCGTGCACGAGCGTGTCCAGGGGGGCGGCTCGGGCATCGACGTGTACGCCGCTATCCACGGCGGCTTCCGCAGCTTCGACCTCTCTCGACGGCCTGCCCCCGCCGAGGACGCACCGTCGTTTGGCGCCGTGTGGTCCGGCCAGTCGGCATCGACCGGACCGCGAGTCAAGCAGTACCGAGCTTGGCCTGGTCGCGACCGCTTCGTCGCCGAGAGTCGCGACATCGTGGTGCAGTTTGGCGCCGACCCAGTGCGCGCTCTCCGCGAAAACTATGCCCTACTCCGTGCGATGACACGGGACGCGGGCATCGCCTACGATCTCGACGCCTTCGCGCAGATCGACCGTCTCGCGGCACGCTTCGACGGCGCGGCGAAACCAAGTGGCGCGGGCGGCGGCGACATCGCGGTGGTGATCTTCCCGGGACCAGCGGAACTGGCCGCTTTCGCCGCGGTTTGTCCCCAGTTCATTCCGCTGCGGATCGCCGACGGGGCCTACCCTCGACCACACTCATAGGTTTCCCAGCAGTCCTCGTGGTCGTCGTCATAGAAGTCGCCACAGCTCTCCGAACGCAGCTGCTCCAGGCAGTCCTCAGCCTTGCTCTCGTCGAAGTCGCAGTCGTCCCAGTCTTCGACGTCGTCGGTCACCTCGTCGATGCACTCGTCCATCTCGCCGTCGTACTCCTCCTCGTAGGCTCCGCGATAGCACTCGTTCAACCTAGAGCAGTAGACAGTGGCGAAGGCCTCGGGGTAGGTGTCGTCGTCGCCGTTCCAGAAACAAGCGAGGAGGATGAGGATCATGGGCTGGCTCCCTGCCCGAGGGCTAACCGAATAGGCAGCCGCCTCATGCCCGCCGCCCCCGACATCGCCACCCGCAAGGCCGACCACCTCGCCCTGTGTGCCGAGGGCGACGTGGGGTTCCTGCACAAGCGCGCCGGCTTCGAGGCCATCGATCTCGTTCACGACGCCCTCCCCGAGTTGCATGCCGACGAGCTGGACCTTTCTTGCCTCTGGCTCGGCCACCGGCTCCGCGCGCCCATCGTGATCGCGGCAATGACCGGCGGCACGCCGCGGGCGGAGCGGGTGAACCGCGACCTCGCCCGCGCCGCCGAGGCGCTCGGCCTGGGCTTCTGTTTCGGCTCGATGCGCCCATTGCTCGTGCGCGGCATCGAGGCCGGCTACTCGGTGCGCGACGTGGCGCCGACAGCGCTCCTCGTGGCCAACATCGGCGTGGTACAAGCACGAGAAACGCCAACCGCGCAGCTGCGCGAGTTGCTCGATCAGACGGGGAGCAACGCGCTCGCGGTGCACCTCAACCCCGCGCAGGAGATGGCGCAGCCGGGGGGCGATCGCGACTTCCGCGGCGGGCTCGACACGATCCGCAGGGTCGTCGAGGAGCTCGGCGCGCCCGTGGTCGTGAAGGAGACAGGCGCTGGGCTGTCGCGACGGGTGATCGAGCGGCTGTTGTCGGTGGGCGTGGGTTGGGTCGACGTCGGAGGCGCCGGCGGGACGAGCTGGGTGGCGGTGGAGATGCATCGCGCCGAGGGCCCGCAGCAAGCGGCCGCGCGCACCTTCCGCGACTGGGGGATCCCCACCGCGCGCTGCGTGGAGGCGGCCCGCGATCTGCCGGTGGAGATCTGTGCCACCGGCGGCGTGGCGACCGGTCTCGACGTGGCCAAGGCCATCGCCCTCGGCGCCCGCTGCGCCGGGCTCGCGCGGCCGCTCTTGCAGGCACAGGCGCTTGGCTACGAGCACCTGCTCGGCGCGCTGGAGACACTCCTCGCCGAGCTCCGGATGGCGATGGTCCTCACGGGGTGTCGCGACCTCATGATGCTTGGGCGCACCGAGGTTTCACGGGGTTAGCACCTCGACTCGCGCACGGCCCCACCAGCCCCTTGTTCGCAGGCAGTGGGCCCGTCAACTCAGGTGTTTGCACCGGCCTAGTCACGTGCACTGGCCTTCAGCCAGTGGGTCCTGCCGCCCCTGGCGTCCCCATCGGCGGCGCGAGCGAGCCCGTCGGCGCGCTGCAGCGACAGCGCGTGCGTCAGGGACGGCCGGAGAAGAGCCAGAGAGCCCCGGCGCCGTCGCCCGTCAAGCTCGCCTGGTAGTCGCCGACGAGGAGATCCCCGTGGCCGTCACCGTCGAGGTCGCCGGCGCCGCCGACGAAGCTGCCGGCCCCGTTGCTCTCGGCCACCCCGAGGAGTCGAACCCCCACGTCGCCAAGGCTCGCTGTGCCGACGAGCGGCAGGTAAACGACGTACGCGAGGCCGCTCCCAGAAACGACGCCGGTGGCCGAGTCGGCGCCGGTCACGAGGTCGGCAAAGCCGTCGCCGTCGAGGTCGCCGGGGGCGCCAACCGAGCGACCCGCGAAGTCCGTGTGCGCCACCCCCTCGAGCGTGGCCGAGGGCCAATCACTCGCGACGCCTACCGGCGCTGGCCCGGCGAGCACGTACACCACCCCCGAGCTCAGGTCGCCTCCGTCGGCCACCGGCGCCCCGAGGCCGAGATCGTCGTGGCCATCGCCGTTGGTGTCGCCGAGGAACGCGAGACCATAGCCGAGATTGGCGCCTGAGATTGGCGATACCAGCTTGCTGTCGGCCGACTCGAGGCCCATCGACACGACGGGCCCGTGGAGCAGGTACACCGCGCCCGCCTGTGTGCCGCCCGCGTCGTCGGCTGGGGCCGCGACGAGCAGATCGTTCACGCCGTCACCGTCCAGGTCGCCCGCGGCCACCGCGTCGCCCGCCGCCGCGTTCTCCGGCGTGAGGCGCGCCGCCGCCGCCGAGGCCGGGAGATCGGCACCGAAGGGGCTCGCAAACACATAGGCGTTCCCGCCACCGCCGACGGCCACGTCGGGAAGACCGTCTCCGGTGAGGTCGCCTCCGGTCGCGACGGACTGGCCGAATCTGTCACTGTTGCCTTCACCGAGCAACTTGACGCCCACGTCGCGAGCCGAACCGGCGCGAATGACGCTGGCGTGGATCACGTAGACAGCGCCGGCACGTTCCTCGCCCTCGTCGTCCTGTTCGGCGGCGACAAGGGCGTCGACGAGCCCGTCCGCGTCGTAGTCGTCGCCTGCGGCGACGTGCTTGCCGTACTCGTCGAGCTGCCGAGCGCCGGTCAGCGCCACCACCCGGGAGTCGGCGAGGCTGACCGCCCCGGCGATGGGCCCGGGCACAAAGTAGGCGGCGCCCGCATCGGTGCCGGGGTCGTCGGCGTGGTGGGCGCCCACGAGCACGTCGGCCGCGCCGTCGCTATTGAAGTCGAGGACGGCCGCCGAGTGCCCGGCGTAGTCGGCACGCAAAGCGCCGGTCAGCACGGCGAAGGCCTCGTCGAGTGGATGGTCGCCGGCGTACCGGCAGCTCTCCCCGCAGGGGGCCGCGCCGGAATCCGTGTCACCGGAATCGGGTGGGCCGGAGTCGTCTGCGCCCGAGTCGACGTCCACGCTTTCGCCCGTGTCGCCGGTCGCGGCGTCTTTCGCGTCCACCGCCCCCCCGCCCGTGCACGCCAGCAAAAAGGCCAACATCCGACCTCTCTATGCGGCGTTCAGAGCCACGACTACCGCCTCGCGGGCGGGCATCCCGCCGACCGGCGACGCGGCCGTCCGGGGCATGGACCTAGATCCGCGAGAACAGGCTTCGGGCGTCGCGGAAGGCCGCGAAGGGGCCGCGGTCGAGATCGATCCACACCAGCCAGTCGGTCTTGTCGGTGACCGCGTGCGCCACCGCGAGCTGTCCGAGGGCCACGCCGCCCAGCGCGCGCACCACCGCGGAGCAGGCCACCGCCGCGTCGATGTCGCCCTGGTTGGCGAAACGGGCGCGGTGGGCCTTCCAGAGCGCCGTGAGCACGGCGCGGTCGTCGACCAGGAGCGCGTTGGCGATATAGACGGCTCCAGCCTCGGGGACGACGGCGGCAATCTGCGCGCTCACCACCTCGGTGAGCTGGTCGGCCGTGAGCGCGGCAGGCCTCGGCGACGGCGCCGCAGGGGCTTGCGGCGCGACAACCACGGGCACGGCGGCGACCACCGGCGCGACAGGGGCTGCGGTCGCGACGGCGACGGGCTTCGGCGCGGCAGGCGCCTTGTTCCGGGTCTCCTCGTCCACGCGGGCAGCGGCGAGGGCCTCGTCGAGGCTCATCGCCTTGCGCGGCGGGGGCGCAGCGCCGATCCGGCTGGACAAGCTCGGCTTCTCGGCAGGGGGCGCGGCTTTCGGGGGCGGCGCCTTGGCGAGCGCGCCCTTGGGCGCGACCGGTGGCGCGGGAGCCTTCAGCGCCGCAGGCATCGGCGTCCCGCCCGCCTTCGCCGGTGGGGCGGCCGGCCCTTTCTGCGCCTCCGCCTTCGCGGCCGCCGCCCTGGCCAGGATCTTTGCGAGCTCCGCTGGGTTTGGCCCAGGAGCCTGCGTGGCGGCGCGCGCGGCCGGCATCGGCGGGATGTCCGACGCCGGGGGCACCGCCGCCGTGTTCTTGAGATTGGAGGGCACCGGCACGTCGTCGCCCAGCGCCGGGGGGCGGGCGGGCGCCTGTTTCAACTCCACGCGCCGCTCCTCGTCGGGCGCGGGCATGTCGAAGAGGCTGGCGAGCGGATCGAAACCTTTCTTCTGGGTGCTCATGGCGATAGGGGCGAGTTGCGCGCGTATCGTACCCCCGCGCCGTACGCACCGCGCCGATGCCTGATCGTCCCTTGAAGCTCTACCTCATCCGTCATGGACAGACCGCATGGAACGCGGCACGTCGCGTGCTCGGGCGCACCGATATTCCTCTCGACGAGGTCGGCCTCGTCCAGGCCGCGTCGCTCGGCGAGCGCCTGGGCGCGGTCGACGCGGTGTGGTCGAGTCCCCTCGCGCGTGCCCGCCAGACGGCGGCGGCGCTCCGTGGCCCGGCGGCCAGGCTCCTCGACGGACTCACGGAGATGGACCAGGGCGAGCTCGACGGCCTCGGCGAGACCGAGCTCATGGCCACGCACGGGCCCATCCTGCTCGCGTGGCGCACCGACCCCGCAGGCGTTCGCCTTCCTGGAGGGGAGACGATGGACGAGGTGCAAGCCCGCGGCCTCGAGGCCCTCGCCCAGGTGGCGGCGGGCGCGGAGGGGCGCGTGGCGGTGGTGACTCACCAGATCGTCATCTCGGCCACCCTCTGTGCGCTGTCGGGCGAGTCCCTCTCGCGCTGGCGCAGCCACACCCACCCGAATTGCGCGTGGACGGAGATCGAATGGGGTCCGACGCCGAGGATCCTCGCCGAGAAGATCAGCCCGTAGCCACCGTGGCCATGATGGCCTGGAGCGAGGAGACATCAAAGCGGTAGGCCTCGGCGCAGTAGTGGCACGTCACCTCGGCGCCGCCCTGCTCGTCGATCATCGACTGCATCTCGTCGCGACCGAGGGCGCGAAGCGTCTGGGTGACCTTGAGCCGCGAGCAGTTGCACCGGAAGGCCAGCGCGCTGTGCCCCAGCACTTCCACCGGCTGGCCGCCGAGCGCGCCGAAGGCGAACGACGTCATCACGCCCTTGAAGTCATCGTACAGAGGTTCATCCACAAGTGACTTGAATTCATCACGATCACAGGCGGGCAGCTTCTCGACGAGGATGCCGGCGGCGAAGCGCACGGCGCCCTCGTCGTCGAGCTCAGCGAGCAAACGCACCCGGCTGTCCACCTGCTGGCTCTCCATCAGGAAACGCTGCAGAGCGCCCTCGACCGTCTGCCCCTCCACCTCGGCGATGCCCCGGTAGAGCTGCTGGCGTCCCAGAGACTTCATGGCACTGATCATGCCGAAGAACTCGGCCTGGTCGCGGAGATCCGCGGGGCCAAAGCGCGCGCGCAGCGTGCCGTCCCCGTTGACGTCGCAAGCGAAGCCAAAGGGGGGCGACTTGCTCTGCACGTCGATGGTGAGCCGCTCCTCACCCTTGACGTGCGCCGCCAGCAAGCAGGAGGCCACCATGCCCTCGGCGCAGCGCTTCGCGGCCCCCGGGCCGAGCTGGTGTCTCGAGACGGCCTCGGCGGTGGGGCCGGTGAGCTCGACCGCGAGGACGCGCACGCGCCCGTCGAGCCCGAGCGCCACCACCATCTGTCCCTCGGCGAACTGCGTTTCCATTCCGCGCCGTTATCGCGGAGGCGTGGAGGCCGAGGGGTCTGGCTCGCCGGGCAGTGCCAGCACGGGGTACTCACCGGGCGGCAGATCAAGGGCCTGGCGCAGGGCGCGATCACGCAAGATCGCGCCCGGCGTGTCGGGCGTGGTCCACAGGCCAAAACGCCAGAACTCCTGGCAGTTCTCACGAGACCGGAGGAGGGCGACCGTCTCGCTCACCTTCCCGTCCTCGGCAAGGGCGAGCGCCGCCGGGGTCGTGCGGCCCGCGGCCAGCGCCGGGTTCTCGGCGTTTCGCCACTTCACGAGCTCGACCACGGGACCGAGACAGCGGTGTTGCTCCACCTCGGGCGGGTCGCAACCGAACAGGACCAGGATCAGGGCCGCAGCCGGGACCGGTCGCGGAGGCGAGCTGCGGCCGGCAAGATCGCGGCCACGACCGCGAGGCGCACCGGCGTCAAGAGCTTGGTGACCGCGTAGGCGGCCACGAGCGTGCCGGCGCTGCCCGTTCTCTCGGTGAGCCACGGCCAGTCGACGCCGAGGTGCACCAGCGTGGCCACCGCCGCGAAGGTGAGCCCGAAGACCCCGAACCACACCGCGAGCGCGAGACCGCCGTAGTCGACCGCGAGTTGCTTGAGCTTGGCCTTCACCTCGGCCGGTTTCCACTCCGCCCAGAGCTGGCGCAGTCGCGACACGCGCTAGCCAGCCTTCGCGAGCGCGGCGTTCATGAAGTCCTTGAACTCGTCGGCCTTGTAGAAGCCGACCGTGCCCCCGAGGATGGTGCCGTCGGGCAGCGCGAAAACCACCGTGGGGAGGCCCCGCACGCCGTACTTCTCCTGGACAGCCTTCACGATGGGGTCGGCCTTCGAGGTGCAGTCGATCATCACCGGCACGAAGCCCTCGGCGGCCGCGATTACCCCGGGGTCGGTGTACGTGTACTTCTCCATCTCGTGGCAGGCAGCGCACCACTCGGCGGTGAAGTCGATCATCAGGGGCTTGCCCGCCGTTTCTGCGGCCGCGAGGCCCTCGGATTCAGTGCGCAGCCAGGCGATTTTCGGCGCCTCAGCGGCGGTGGCGCTCCCGAGCCGCATCGGCGGCAGAATGAAGCCTTCCGACATGAGCGTGCCCACCAGGAGGTAGGCGCCCACGAGCACGCCGGTGACCGAGTACACCTGTCGGAGACGACGCGCGTAGAAGCCCTCGCCGTCGTCCGGGTCGGGCCAGGCAAACACCCCGGTGACGACGAGGACCGCCGCCGTGAGCAGCGCCGTCTGGGCCATCGAGAACAAGGGTGCCGCGTAGTAGATCGCGCCGAGCCACATCACCACGCCGAAGCTCTTCTTCACCAGCACCATGTAGGCGCCGCGCTTGGGCATCCAGCCGCTCGCCGCCCCGGCGACGAGGAAGATGGTGCCCATGCCGAGGGAGAAGACAAACATCAGGGTGGCCCCGTAGGCCACGATGCTGCTGTCCACCCCCGAAGAGGTGGAGCCGGTGGCGATCACCCCGAGGATGCCGATCACCACTGGACCGCTGCAGGGCCCAGCGAGAACCGCGCCGATGAGGCCGAAAACGAACGCGACGACAAAGCCGCCGCGCTTGTCGTAGCCGGAGATGCGGCTCTGGACGAAGCCCGGCACCTGGATGTCGAAGAAGCCAAACATCGAGAGGCCGAGCACGAAGAACAAGGCGCCGAAGGCGCCGAGCACCCAGGGGTTCTGCAGCCAGCTCCCGAACAAGGCGCCGCTGAGCCCGGCGACCACGCCGAGCAGCGTGTAGACCAGCGCCTGGCCGAGCACGTAGGCCCCGGAGAGCAGGACGGACTCGACCCGCGAGCTGTTGCCCCGGGCACCGATGATGCCGAGCGTGATGGGCACCATCGGGAGCACGCACGGCGTGAACGACACCGCAACGCCGCCGAGGAAACAGAACAGGAAAAGCGCAAAGGTACCTTGCGACGCGGCCTCGGCGAAGGCGTCGCCGTTGGCGGCCGGCGCCACCTCCCCAGCGGGTGGCGCGGTCGTCGACGCGGCGACGGCGGTCATCCCCGCTGCGGCGCCCGCGCCGAGCGTGACCGGCACCTTCACCGCCTCAGACGTGGGCATCCGGCAAATCGCGACGCCCTTGCAGGCCTGGTAGCCCACGTCGATCGTCAGGGTCGCGGCGCCCTCCGGGCCACTGACGGGGACGACGATGTCGAAGTCGTGGACGAAGTCCTCTCGCGCCGTACCATCGGCCTCGCTGCCGGTCTTCTCCCCAGCCGGGAGCTGCATCTCGCCCAGCGTGTAGCCCTGGGGTTCCAAAAGGGTGGTGGACACGAACATCTTGTTGATGTGCCATTCGCCGTGGAGGTCGACGTGGATGGTCGCCGTGCCGGGCGCCCCAGGTTGCCCGATAAAGGTGACTGCAAGCTCCTCCGCCGGCTCCTGCGCCATCGCCGCCGAGATGCCCGGGATTGGGGCCACGCCGGCCACGGTCACCCGCGCGTCGAGACGGTCGGCGCGGTCCGGGTAGCAGAGGCCCTCGCGGCAGGCCTGGTGGGTGACGAGCAGTTTGACCACGTACGAGCCGCGCGCATCCGCCGGAATCCGGGCGGGAAGCTCCACGACCACGTCGCCCTCGTACACCTCGCGTTGTTTGGCGGGGTTGGCCGGGTCGGCCTGGAGGCGGCCTGCCGGCTCGACCGGCGCGCCAACGGACAACGACGCCGCGTCGATCACGTCGATGGCGAGCTGATCGGCATAGACGTGGTGCCCCTCGGGGATGGCGAGGCGCACGGCGATCGGCACCTCGGCCCCGGGCGAGGCGATCGCGTCGGCCACCTCCACGCGCACCGGCGACTCCACGGCCAGGGCGAGGGAGCTCCACAAGGCGAGGAAGAGCGCGTACATCGGCACGGTCGCTAACACGCGCGTACGCTCTGCCATGCCGCGAGGGTTACCGGGCCGCCCGATGCGCGTCGCGGTCCTCATCCCGGTGCTCAACGAGGAGGAGGCGCTGCCCCTCGTGCTCGGCGCGCTCCCGCGTGATCTGCGCGTGCTCGCCTGCGACAACGGCAGCACCGACCGCAGCCTGGCGGTCGCCGAGGCCCACGGCGCCGAGGTCGTGCGCTGGCCGCAGCGCGGCTACGGCGGCGCAGTGCTCCACGGCATTCGTGCGCTCGCGACGAACCCGCCCGACGTCGTGGTGGTGCTCGACGGCGACCACAGTTTCTACGCCCAAGACCTGCCCCAGCTCCTCGGCCCCATCGAGCGCGGCGAGGCCGACATGGTGCTTGGGGAACGGCTGTCGCTCGCCGAGCGCGGGGCGCTCACCCCCCAGCAGGTGGTGGGAAACCGACTGGCGAACTTCCTCATCTGGCTCGACACCGGCCACCGCTACCTCGACCAGGGACCCTTCCGCGCCATCCGCTACGATCGCCTGGTGGAGCTCGGCATGAGTGACCTCACCTGGGGCTGGAACGTCGAGATGCAGATGAAGGCGCTGCACCACGGTTTGCGCGTGGTGGAGGTGCCGGTGCGGTGCCGCCCGCGCATCGGCCAGTCGAAGATCAGCGGCACGGTGAGCGGGGTGCTCCGCGCCGGCGCGAAGATCACCTACGCTTGTTGGAAATACAGGAGATAGAGCCATGATCGTCATCTTCGCGCGGGTGCCCGAGCCCGGCCTCACCAAGACGCGACTGGTCGCCGCTCTCGGCCCGGTCGGCGCGGCGCACCTCGCGGCCGCGATGACGGGTGACGTCATCGACCTCGTCCGCGGCACCGGCCTCCCGTTCCGGGTCGCGCTGGCGGGCAAGGCCGACCACCCCTGGGTGCGCACGCTCGATTGTGAGTGGGAAGCGCAGGCTGAAGGCGATCTCGGCCGGAAACTCGCCCATGCTCTCCGCGACGGCGGCGTGGCCATCGGCACCGACGCGCCCACGTTGCCTGCCGCAGTGCTCCACGAGGCCCACGCCTCCACGGCCGACGTGGTGATCGCCCCGGCCTTCGACGGCGGCTACGTGCTCGTCGGGGTGTCCGATCCGGCCGACGTCTTCGAGCTGGTGCCGTGGTCGAGCGCGGACACCTTCGCCCGGCAGTACCAGCGCGCCCTCGATCTCGGCCGCAGCGTGCGCGTCTTGCCCTTCTGGTACGACATCGACGAGCCGGACGACGTGGAGTTTCTGTCGCGACACCTCGTAACGCTGCCGCCCAAAGTGGCGCCGCGTACTAGAGCCTGGTTGGCGGGGCGCTAGGCGCGATCACCCGCGTGGGGATCGGCACGTTCTGCGGCCAGGGCCAGAGCAGACCGTCCAGGCGGGCGGCGATCGACCGATCGCGCAGGTCATACACGCGCGTGGCCTTCGCGTTGCCGAGGAGCACCCAGTGTTTCACCACGTGCATGCGGTCGTCGTCCCCGCTGCTCTCGGGCAATAGCACCCAGGTCTCGCCCGCTTCCACCAGCACGGGGCCGTACATCCGCTCGCCCTCGCCGCTCCCTTCCATCCCCGCCGCCAGGCTCGGGATTGACGCGTCGGTCGGCCGGTGGAGGAGCCACCCGCTGCGCGACGGCCCCTCCGAGAGGGCGCCGAGCTGCTCCACCACAGCCGCTTCGCCGATCCAATCCATCGACGGCCAGCTCTCGAAGTGGTCGAGCACCGCGGCAGACTCGGACACCTCGCCCTTCGAGGCCTCCCAGCCGCTCGCGCCGAGCCGCCAGCGCCCTCTCGCGCCCACCTCCTGGCAGGCGCCCTCGCACTCACCGGGCACCTCGACGTAGTTCGTCTGCTCGAGCAGCACCGCGTCGGGGCGCAGCACCAGTCGCGACTCCTCAGCGTCGCGGTTCTGCAGCGGTGGTGCTTCGGGGATGGCCTCGAGCGCACCCGTCTCGGGGCTGAGAAGGTACGCGCGGACAGCCTTCCTGAGGTCGCCCTCCACCGGGAACATACCCTCGGCAATCCACCGGGGCGCGCCGGGCGCCATGTGCAGCCGCGTGGGACAGGTGGTGAACCGGGCCACGACCTTCCGCGAGAGCGTTGGCAAGATGATTGTGGCCAGCTCACATCCGCCCTCGACAGGCACGACCTGGACCAGCGTGGCGAGGTCGCCCGGGGGCAGCGCGGAGGGCGCGGCCACCGGCTCCGGCGGCGGCTCCACGGCCGCCTCGATCACCGGAGGCGGCGCCTCCGCGACCACCTCCACCGGCGGCGCTGGGCGCAGGGACTCCACAAGGTCGCAGGCGGCGAGCAACGAGAGCAGCATCATGCTCAAGTAGCGTGTCGGCGGGCGCCTTTCCCTCATTGCACGATACGTGGGCGTCCCCTCCCCGGCCCTCCCCATGCCTCTGCTCCAGGGCGCCCTGCCCGACACCGTCAAGACCGTTCACATCATGGGCATCGGCGGCACCGCGATGGCCGCCTTCGCTGGGATGCTGAAAGACGCTGGCTACGTCGTGACCGGCAGCGACACAGGCGTGTACCCGCCCATGTCCGACTACCTCGCCTCGCTCGGTATCGAGGTGATGATCGGCTACAACGCCAAGAACCTGGACCACCGGCCCGATCTGGTCGTCGTGGGCAACGTGATCCGCGCCGAGTACGAGGAGGCGCAGGCGCTGCTGGCCTCCGAGCTGCCGTATGCCTCGATGCCACAACTACTGGGCGCCCGATTCCTCGAGTCGCGACACAGCATCGTCGTCGCTGGGACGCACGGCAAGACCACCACCACGGCGATCACCGCGCACCTCGTCGATGCGGCCGGGAAGGACCCTGGCTTTCTCATCGGCGGGCTCGCCAAGAACTTCGACCGCACCGCCCGCACGGGAACCGGGGCGCAGTTCGTGATCGAGGGCGACGAGTACGACACAGCGTTCTTCGACAAGGGTCCGAAGTTCCTTCACTATCGCCCGAAGACCGCGATCATCAGTTCCGTGGAGTTCGACCACGCCGACATCTACCGCGACCTCGACCACGTGAAGTCGAGCTTTCGGAAGTTGGTCGACATCGTGCCGGCCGACGGCTGCCTCGTGGCCCGGTGGGACCACGACAACGTGCGCGACGTCTGCCTGGACGCGGTATGCGAGGTGCGTCGCTACGGTCAGGGCCAGACGTGGGATGGTCGCATCGACGCCGTCGACACTGCCCGCGGCGTGCAGAAATTCACCGTCTTGCACGAGGGAAACCCCTGGGGCAGCTTCGAGTCGATCCTGGTCGGCGAGCACAACCTCTACAATCAGGTCGCGGCCGTGGCCGCGCTCGAGCGACAGGGCTTCACGCCCGCGCAACTCGCGAATGGCTTTGCCAGCTTTCTCGGCGTGAAGCGTCGCCAGGAGGTGATCGGCGACCCGCGCCACATCACGGTGCTCGACGACTTCGCGCACCATCCCACGGCCGTGAAGGTGACCCTCGAGGCGCTTCGGCTGCGTTTCGGCGGGCGCCGCCTCTGGGCGATCTTCGAGCCGCGCAGCGCCACGTCGCGACGCAAGGTGTTCCAGGAAGCCTACGCCTCAGCCTTCGGCGCGGCTGACGTGGTGGTGATCGCCCACGCGCACGACCAGGGGCGCATCGCGGAGGACGATCGCTTCGAGTCGGCCACGCTGGTGAGCGACATCCGCGCCCGCGGCCAGGAGGCCTTCGGCTACGACACGGTCGACGAGATCGTGGCCGTCGTCGCTGCCAACGCCCTGCCCTGGGACGTCGTGGCCGTCCTGTCTAACGGTGGTTTCGGGGGCATCCACAAGAAGTTGCTGGCCGCCCTCGCCGCGTGAGCGGGCTCCTAGGCCACGGCGAACCAGTCGCGGCCTTCCTCGAGCTCCGGCCGCAGCGATGCGATGCGCGCCCGCACTTCCTCGCGGCCCCCACGGGATCCCACGGCCACCAGGAGGAGGTCGAAGTCCAATCCCTTGATCGACTCCGGCGGGGTAACAGGCACGCCCTGTCGCGACACGAAACCACGTCTGCCCGCGCCGATGTCGAGCACGGCAACGAGATCGTGGCCCTGGGCGCGGAGCCAGGCGAGCCAGGGCCTTCCGGCCTTGCCCGCTCCCCATGCCGCGACGCGACGACGAGTAGCCAGGCGTCCCGTCGCCAACCACGCGCTTTTCAACGGGAACATCGCCTCTCGCGCGTAGCGGGGATCGGTCCGCGTGAGCCGCCCGGGGCGGTCGCGCCAGGCCAGCACCTCCCGGTCGAGATTGTGGAGCCCGTGACCAGCCCCCAGCAGGCGCAGGAACAAGTCATAGTCCTCGGCGAAGTCGCCGTGCCGCCAGCCACCGACGGCGTGCAGCGCCGAGGCGCGGAGGGTGCTCGCCGGGTGGAACATCGGGGACTCGACGAGGATCTCGCGCGCCGGGTGGCGCACGGAGTTCACCCAGTCCACATAGCGCGCCATGAAGGCAGGAATCTCGCCGTCGTCCGTGACCGCCCTCGCCCGTCCGCCCACGGCGGCCACGCCGGGATTCTCAGCGAGGAAGGCCCGTTGCGCCGCCAGTCGGCCGGGGAGCACCAGGTCGTCGCAGTCGAGCCGGGCGATCAGCTCCCCGTTGGCCACGCCCCGTCCATGCTCCAAGGCGGCCACGATGCCGCGCGGCGGCTGGTGCAGCAGACGCACCCGCGGGTCGCGAGGCAAAACCGAGGCGGGATCGTCCCGGCTGCCGTCGTCGACCACCACCACCTCGTCGCCCGGCTCGGAGTCGGCCAGGGCGGAGTCGATCGCCTCGCCGAGCCAGCGCGCGCCGTCGCGCACGGGGACGAGCCAGCTCGCCCTCAGCCGCGCCGCTCCGCCTCGCCTTTGAAGGCGGCGAGGGTGGACGGAAGACTCTTCTCCACCAGCGTCTTCATCACGCTCCCGGGGACAAACATCCCCACGTCGAGGTCGATGAAGTAGTCGGCGTGGGTGCGAGCACCGCCGTCGAGCGGGGCGAGGTCCCAGCCGCCGTTGTTGGCCCGGAAGGTACCCTCAACCAACGACCAGCGAAGCTGGTTGACGCCGATCTGCTCCAGCCTGAGCGTGTAGTCGATACGACGCACCACGCGCACGGCGAACTTCACCACCCAGGCGGCCCCGTCGCGACGCAGAACCGTGGACTCGAGCATCTCAGGCACGAACCGTGGGTAGGCGGCGAAGTCCGTGATGACCGCCATCAC
>SXON01000022.1 GCA_005778355.1 Pseudomonadota bacterium
CCGCTGATGTCGGCGATGCGGAAGCCGCCGAGGTCCTGGGCTTCGCCGGCCACGTTGCAGATGCGCAGGTACTCGCCGTTGACGTTGCTGCGGTCGTCGCCGTCGGCGTTGGCGTGGAAGGACGTGATGTGCAGAACGCCCTGGAAACGTTCGCTCGACCAGATGCCCCGGCGTGCGGCGCGGGCCTTCTCCTGCGCGGCGACGAAGGGGGCGAGGTCGGTCTCGTCGGGGGGGATGACGAAGAGATGCCCGAGGCCTTGCTCGAGGATGGCGATCGAGAGGTTCTTCCCATCGAGCTCCACGCCGGCCAGGAGGCGCCCGTAGCCGTCGCGCGTGGTGTGGCCGTACAACAGGCGCACGCTCTTCTGGAGCACCATCGCGGCCACGAACTCGCGCGCTTCCACGCCGTAGGCCTCGAGGGGCTTGAGCTCCGGGGTGTTCACCCAGCGCAGGCGTACGCGGTCGCCGGTGGAGAGCGTCATCGTGTCGCCGTCGTAGACCGCCGCGACGCTGGCGGTGTCGGGGGGCGGTGTTTCCGCGGTGGGCTCGCCTGCCCAGAGGAAGCCAAGCAGAGCGAGGATCATGGTTTCTCCCGACCTTCCATACGGCGGAGCTGCCACGTCAGATACGGGTCGTCGGGGGAGAGACGAGCTGCAGCCCGGGCCTGGACCCGCGCCTCGTCGAGGTCGCCCCGTGCGTAGGCGATCACCGCCGCGGTGTCGCGGAAGGCGCTGTTCTCGGGCTCGGCCGCGATGGCCCGGTCGATCCGCGCCTTGGCCTCGTCGAGCTTGTCGCCCTCGAGCGCCCAGTACCATGCGTCACAGTTGTCGCGACTTGCGCCGCGCTTCATCGGCGCGCAGTCCCGCTTGTAGCCCTTCGAGAGCCACTCCCGGGCCTCGGCCTCGTCGCCCACGACGCGGAGCGCGGCGCCCACGAAGTCGTAGGGCTCCATGCCCGGATGGAGGCGTCCCATCGCGCGTGACACGTCGGCGCGGAAGGTGGCCTCGTCGGCCTCGGCGAGGTGCAGCGCGTAGAGCCACAGCGACTGCCCGCCGATGGGGTACACGTCGATGAGGGCCCGCAGCGTGGAGATCGCGCCGTAGCGGTCGCCGTCGGCGAGGGCGATGAGCGCGCGACGGAAGAGGAAGCCGCTGCCGCCGCGGTCAATGGCGATGGCCTCGTCGAGGGCCCGCAGCGCGTCGGCGGGCCGCCCCGCGGCAAGTAGGCAATCGGAGAGCCCAACGAGCAGCTCCTGCCGCCAGTCGACGTCGTCGTGACCGGTGGCCACCGCTGCCTCGGCGAGGGAGAGGGCCTCGGCCCCGCGGCCGGTGGCCCCGAGGCTCCCGAGGTAGGCCACCCACTCGCGTTCCTCGGCCAGCTGCGCCGGGCTTAGCGTCGCGAGTCGAGCCAGCGACTCGGCCTCCTTCCCCTCGTTGCGATCGAGCCGCGCCGCGAGCACCACCAGCCGGGCGTCGCTGGGCGTCGCGGCGATCGCGCGCTCCAGGAAGGTGCGCGCGCCTTCGCGGTCGCCGGTGGCCACCATCACCGGCACGCGTGCCTCCGCCCGGGACAAGTCGTCGCCATGCCGTGCAACATCGTTTGCGAGCCAGGCTTTCGTAGCCTCGAAGGTGCGGTGTTTGCGCGCATTCTCGAGGACGAAGCGACCGTTGGCGTAGTCGAAGACGGCGCGGTGGGCCTTCATCGTCTCGTAGCCGAGGAGCCCCGGCGTCACTTGGCAACTCTCCGCCGTGAAATCCGGAGAGTTCCACCGCAAGCTGCCCTCGTATTTCACCTTCCGGCCGCCGGTCGATAACGACAGCACTGGGATACGACGGGTCTCGGTGAGGAACTGGAAGTCGGGCACTCGGTCGAGGTCGGCGCCGATGCCGTAGGTTGGTTCGATCCCGAGCGTTGTGATGCTGCGGAAGGGCTCGCCGGTCTGGCACCAGAAGGAGGTGTCGGCCGCGCCGGTGTCGATCTCGATGCGCACCGGCG
The DNA here is from genome assembly GCA_005778355.1 of Pseudomonadota bacterium. Lineage (GTDB taxonomy): Bacteria > Myxococcota_A > UBA796 > UBA796 > SXON01 > SXON01. The sequence goes on from SXON01000022.1 coordinate 1,996, forward strand.
CCACCAGGCGCTCGTCGTTGCCGCGGTCGGCCTCTACGATCACGTCGGTGAGCACGTGGTAGCCGTCGGCCTCCATCGCGCTGCCCTTGCCGCGCGGCTTGTAGCTGCCGGGCACGTAGAGCTCGATCTGGTCGGCGGGGTAGTCGACCACCAGCGTGAAGTTCATCCAGACGTTGTTGCCGAGGATGCCGTCGACCGGCAGGACGCCGGCGTACTCGGGCGCGCCCGGGACGCCGACCGCCACGTCGATTGCGGCCACCTCGAAGTTGCCCAGGTAGAGCGACGGGATCTGCGCCCGGCGCCACGGGACACTACCCGACAGTCCAGACACACGTCCTGGCCCGTCGCCCACCTCGAGGCCGAGTCGCTCGGCGGCCTCGGTGCTGAGGACGGAGATCGCCGCGCCGGTGTCGACGAGGAACAATCCGCGTTCGCCGTTAGGAAAGTGCGCCTCCACGAACACCTTGTCAGCGCCCGGCCAGCCCCGCCACAGGTCGAGGACCACGGGCGATGGCCGCGCGGCGAGGGCGGTGGCGAAAAGGGCGACAAACAGCATGCGGCGCTAACCCTCGATGTCGTCGAGCCGTTCCGGGTTCTCGAGCAGGACGCGACACTCCCGCGCGACGACGCCGGCATGGTAGCCGTCAACCACGCGGTGGTCGAAGGTGCCGTTCACGTGGAGCACCCGCCCGATGGTGATCTTGCCATCTTCGACGATGGGTTTTTCCTCGATGGTGCCGAGCGTGATGATGATCGGCGTGCGCGCCTGCGGGAAGAAGGGCGCGTAGCCCACGGTGAGACCGAACACGCCCACGTTGGTGACCATCGCCGAGCCGAAGGGGTCGCCCGGGGTGCCGAGGAACTTCGGGTTGATGTTCAGCGTGTACTGGAGGAAGTCCAGGAATCGAAGCAGGTAGTAGATGATGAACCCCGGCATCGCGGCGAGCGAGTTCTTCGTGTTGTTGAACTCCTCGTCCTGCCCGGCGCGGATCTTCGCGGCGCGCTCGCGGATCACCTTGCCGATGGCCGCCACGTCGAGCCGGTCGGCGTTCTTGATCTTCACGCCGGAGAGGTCGGCCTTGCCGATGCTCTGGGCGTCTTCCACGACCACCTGCACGAAGATGTCGATATCTTCACGCTGGTAGAGGTTGCCGAAGCGCACCAGCGAGTTCAGCGAGCGGTGTTTCTTGATGATCATCGCCAGCGCCCGCGCCACGGCGGTGCCGACGGTCACCTTCTCACCCGTGTCCTCGCGCTTCTTCTGGATCCACGCCTCTAGTTTTTCGCTGCGAATCTCGAGCGAACCGTACACGTGGGGGTCGAAGGGATGGTCCCAGGCGTTGGCGGCGATCTTGCGGTAGGTGGACGGATTCGGGTAGGGCTTCAGGACGATGTTGGGCATCGCCGCGCAGCCTATCGGATTCGACGGGAGGGGGGGCGAAAAGCCGCCCAGTGAGCAGGCTGTCAAGTCGCGGCGGGACGGCCGGGGGCCGCGCTACCGTTCGCAGATGTCGCTGCTCGGCCGTGTCTCCGTTCTCGCGCCCCTCGCCCTCCTTGCCTGCCTGGACGCGGCCACCCCGAGCGGCGTCGACACGGCACCCGCGAGCCCCCGGTGGACGGACACCGTCGAGGCGCGCATCGAGGCGGATGTGGCGCAGATCCGTCCCGTCGCCGGC
>SXON01000023.1 GCA_005778355.1 Pseudomonadota bacterium
CGCCCCGGCGCGGGGATCGCGGGGTGCCAGGAACCGGCGGCCACGCCGGCGCCGCCGGTGAAGGTGTAGGCCGGGGCGCCTTCCAGCGTCCACACCCCGTAGTAGGTGCCGGAGCTGGTGGTGCCGTAGTCCTCCAGCGCCGGGCCCCAGCCCATGGCCTCGAACAACAGGCTTGCTTCCTCGGGGGTACAGGTGCCGGGCCCGCTGCCTGGTGGCGGCGGAGGCGGTCCCTGCGGCGGCGGGGCACCCTGGGGCGGCGGTCCCTGCGGCGGCTCGTTGGGCGGGGGCGACTGCATGGGCGTGTCGAAGCTGCACTCGCACTGGGCCACGAGGTCGGCCTCGTCCACGCCCTGGTTGCCATTGCTGTCGGCGGGGCCGATCCACGCGTCGCAACGCTCGCGGGTGGGGCTGAACAGGGGCGCGGCCAGGTCGAGCGTGAAGCTGCCCGTGCTCGCGTCGCGAGGCGACCAGTAGCTGAATGCCTCGATGGAACCGTCGGCACGGCGATCCGACCGGGACACCTCGCGGCCACCCGCCCAGGGCGCCGTCGCGAAGCGCACGTGCGTGCTCCCGCCGTGCTCGCGCGCCACCACCGCGTCGCGGAAGCCCATGAACCGGCCGAGCTCCGGCCACCACACGCCGCCGTCGAAGGCAAAGGCTGAGGTGCCTTCCTCGCCGGTCACCGACGCGATCACGTCGACCGCCCAGGGCAGGCCACTGTTGTTGCCGTTGTCGTCGGAGCGACCGTAGCCCAGCTCGGTATTCCCGCCCCACGCGCCCTGGATCGCGGTGACCCGCCCCTCGGGAAGCTGTCGCGACCCCGGGTAGAAGGTGGCCGTGCCCGTGGATGAGCCCAGGAACGCGTCACCGGAGGCGTCGATGCCCATCAAGGGCGACTCGATCACGAGCGCGTCGGCGAGGCCATCGCCGTCCCAGTCCGCGAGGATCTGCGTGTAGGTCTCTCCAGGGTTCGCGATGTTGGAGGCCACGAGGGGCGCAGGCAAGCCGGCCGTCGCCGGGTCGGTGGGCTCGATGGTACCGTCGCCATCGAGGTCGGCCCAGGTCCAGGCGATCTCGGACGACCAGAAAAACAGGCCCCAGCTCCCCCCGCTGGTCTGGCCCGACCACGGCACCCACTGGCCATTGTCGAGCGGCACTAGGCCCGGGTCGCCCATGGCCACGAAGGTCCCGTCGCCCACGCCCAGCCACACCCCCTCGTCGGGATCGGTGCACGTGGTCGGGTACTCGGGGTGGCAGCGTTCGCCGGCGGCCACCGTCGCGTCGGCGATGCCGTCGCCGTTGACGTCGCCGAGGCTCACCATGCCGGCCAGCGGCCAGTAATCGGTGGCCGTCACCGGGAGGTCGAGGGGAAGCCAGCCGTCCCAGTAGCCGTCGCTGCCGGTGTTGGGGAACCAGTACTCGTCGTAGACAAGGTCGACGAGGCCGTCGCCGTCGATGTCGGTGGTGATCGCGGCGGACAGGAGCTCGGCGGGATCGGCCATCGGCAGCGCGGTCCAGTCCAGCGCGATGCTGTCCACGCGCACGCGCCCGTCGGGCGCGAGGCGCCAGAGGTCGGGATCCCAGCCGTCGCGGGCGGTCACCACGTCGGTCTGGCCGTCACGATCGATGTCGACGAACAACACGCTCGCCGCGCTCGCAGGGTCGGCGTCGAGCAGGTAGGCCATCGCCTCGTCGAGCACGCTGCTCGTGGCCGGCGCGAGGGTGGCGCTGTCCACCTCGACCGACCACAGCTCCGACTCCACGTCGATGGTGTCGCAGCCCGACACCTTGTAGCCGAACATCGTGCCCAGCACCTCCACCTGGCCGTTGGGCAGCGGCTGCTCCACCCGGGCGATGTGACCCTTCAGCTCGGTCTCGACAATGACGTTGCAGACCGGGAAACGTAGCTCGAGCAGCTCGCTCTCGGGCCCGCCGTCGAAGTTCACGACGAGGTGCGAGTAGAAGGCAGGCTCGGTGAAGGTGCGATCCGTCACCCACGCCCCGGCCTCCTCGAAGGCGAGCGACACCGCGTCGCTGGCCGGCCACGTGCCCGTCTCGGTGTCGCGTGTCGTGCAGCGGAGCGACTTGCCGCCGTCCGCGCCCGAGCCACCATCGGGCACGCGGAGCACGCGGTGCAAGAGGGACTCGCCGGTGCCCCCCGCCAGAGTCTCCGCCGACCAGTCGCTCCGCTCGGTGGCCGCCGTGCAGTCGCTCGCGTCCTCGTCGGCGTACACCAGCTCGTAGCGGGCGCCGTCCTGCCGGCTGCCCGCGGCCAGGGGAAGCGAGGTCAGGCGACTCTGAACCTGGATGGCCTCGAGGCGCCCGGCGAGCACGCGGACGACGCCGCCCGCCGCGTCGATGACCACGTCCTCACGCGGGTTGTACTCCAGCTTGACCCCGTGCTGTCCGCCGGCGTACACGATCTCGTCGGGGACGTGCTGGTGCGCGTAGGTGTCGCCGCCCGGGAAGCGCCCGAGGTTGGGGTCGATCGTCGCGAGCGACGCGTATGCGTATTCGATGCGGTTGCCCCATGGATCTTCCACGCTCGACAAGAGCCACGCGCTCGTCTCGTCGAAGGCGGGGACGACGTAGCGGTTCTCGCAGGGGTACACGCCCCCGTCGATCGTGGTCTCCACGGCGCAGCCGTTCCCATCGGGGTCCTGGCCACCCCAGGTCCAGGTCCAGCCGTCGCGACGAGCCACCCACGTGTTCGTCGTGGCGTCGGGCTCGATGTAGCGCTCGTCATCCAGCTCCGCGTGGAAATAGGCGCCCTCTGCCCAGAGCAGTTGCCCGTCGAGGACGAAGCGATCGCCGGTCGACCAGGTGGGCACGCCCTGCCCCACCTCGCCGTGGCGATCGATGCGGCTCAGGCCGGCGAGGTTCCAGCCGGGGCCGACGAGGCCATCGGGCGAGCGGAAATCGAAGCCCAGTGCGAGACCGGGGACCAGCCCCGCGGGCGCGGGCGGGAGGTCGAGCGGGACAACGTGCGACCAGCCGCCGCGCTGCAAGCCACCGGTGATGGGCTCCTCGGCCGCCCCCGGGGACGGGACCGTCGCGACGGCGATCACCGCCGCGAGGAGGACCGCGCGGCCGAGTTGGCTAGTCAGGGGGGGGTGGGGCAAAACAAAGGACAAAGCTCGCGCATGGACAACTCTCCTCGCGGGACCCGGGTGCTCCCCTCGAGAATCACACGTCGCGACCGCGCGTGTCAATCGGGAGCGCGGGAAAAATCTGACCGAGGGTGGCTGGGTTGCTGCAATCGTGAGCGCGGGGCCGTCACCTCAGCCAAACAACGCCGGCCGCAGCGCCTGCAAAGCCGCGTAGGCCACCACGCTCGCCGCGTTGGCCACGTTCAGCGAGCGCGTGGGACCCACCATCGGGATGCGAAAGCTCGGGTGCCGCGCTGTCCACTCGGGCGGCAGGCCCACCGACTCGCGTCCGAGCACCAGCACGCAGCCCTCCTCGAAGGGAATCCGGGTGTAGGGCACCGTCGCGTGCGAGGAGAGCGCGTAGATCGGGCGGCCCTGGCACCACCGGTCGAAATCGTCGAGCGAAGGGTGTTCGCGACTGTCGACGTGTTTCCAGTAGTCGAGCCCGGCGCGACGGACCGCCTTCGCGTCGGTCTGGAAGCCGAGCGGGTGCACCAGGTGAAGCCGCGCGCCCACGTTGAGACAGAGCCGCCCCACGTTGCCCGCGTTGCCACCGATCTCGGGGTGAACCAGCGCGAGGTGGAAGATCGGCTCCACGCCCGGGACCTACCGGGAGCTAGGCGCGAGCCCGCGTCGCGACACGGTGCCGTCCTGAGCGTGCAGGAGGCGCCGCGCCGCGCGGAGCTCCTCGGCATCGGCCCCCGGGAGGAAATGCGCGTGGTGCTCGGGCACCACCACGCCTGGGTGCGACTCGAGGTGCCGCAGCGGGCACCAGGCCGACTCGATCTGCTCGAGCAGGGCGGCGAGCGCCATCGCCGAGGTCTTCCACGCGCTGAGCACCGCGCGGGCGAGCGGGGGCTGGGCCGCCGCGTAGCCGCGCGACTGGAGCTCGGCGCGGATGTCGGCCCGCGAGCTGCGATGCATGCGCAGGCAGCGGGAGATCACGAGATCGTAGAGCACGCGGATGGTGAACACGTCGAACAACAACCACGACGGCGCGCTCACCATCGTCGCGACCGCAGCGACGCTCCAGCGAAGTACCCCCTGTCGCGGCGAGGCGGCGGCGAGCTGGTCGAGCTGGGTGTTGAGCATCGTGGTGAGGCCGTTTGCGTAGGCGCAGAACTGGCAGTTGAGCCGGTCGAGCCAGAAGAGCTCGGCCACGCGACCGCGCGCGAGCAGCACGTGGTCGGCCCACCGCACGCCGGGCACGCGGAACAGCGGGACCAGGACCCACTGCAAGAGCCCCATCACCAGCGTGAGGTTGAGCAGCAGGAATCCCGGGATGCTCAGGTACATCGAGCCGCCGCCCACGATGCAGCGTGCCCAGCCGTGCTGGCGCACCTGCGCGATGTTCAGCGAGACGACAATGGACTTGCGGAGCGTGGTGGCCAAGGGAAGAGCCGCTATCTTCCCCCGGGCAACAACGCCCGCAGTCGCGCTCCGAGTTAGCCCGCGCGCGCCATGGAGACCCCCCCCGCGATCAGCGCCCGCGACGTGGGGCGGCGCTTCACCGGGCGGTGGGCGGTGCGGGGCATCACGCTGGACATCGGGGCCTCGCAGATGGTGATGCTCCATGGCCCCAACGGCAGTGGCAAGACGACGCTATTGCGCGTGCTCTCCTCGGCGATCTCGCCGTCGCAAGGAGAGGTCCGTGTCCATGGCGTGCCCGCCATCGAGGCGCGCCGGCGGATCGCGCTCTTGTCGCACGCCGATGGCCACTACGACGAGCTCTCCGGTCGCGACAATCTCGCGCTCGCCAAGGAGCTCGGGAAGATGCCAGGGAGCGTCGAGGCCATGCTCGAGGCCGTGGGCCTCGCCTCGCGCGCGGGCGACCCGGTGCGCGCCTACTCGGCCGGCATGCGCAAGCGGCTGGCCTTCGCGCGGCTGTTGCTCAAGGAGGCCGATGTCGTGTGCCTCGACGAGCCCTACGCGGCGCTCGACCCTGCCGGGCACGCGCTGGTCGACGAGATCCTGAGGCAATTGCGCGCCCGACAGGCCACGGTGCTGGTGAGCACCCACCAGGTGCGTCACGTGGCCGGCCTCGTCGATCACGCCATCCGCCTGGAGGGCGGTCGCCTCGCCGAGCAGGGTCCCGCAGCCCAGGCCCTCACGCAGCACGTTAGCCCCGGTGCCCCGGCGGCACTGCCCAGCGGTGACGCCTGATGGAGATCGCGAGCCAATGTCTCCTCGTGCTGCGAAAAGAGCTGCGCCACTTGTGGCGGGCCCGCACGCGCGCCACCGCCACCAGCACCTTTGCGCTTGCGTGCCTGTTCCTCTTCTCCTTCGCGGGCGGCCTCGACGGGGAAACGCTGAGGAACAACGCGGCTGGTTACCTCTGGGTGGGGCTCTTGCTCGCGAGCACGCTGGCGCTCGGCGAGAGCTTCCGCGTGGAGACCGAGCACGGCGCGCTCGAGGCGCTCTTGCTCTTCCCGGTGCACCCCGTGGCGATCTTCCTCGGCAAGGCGCTGGGGAACATGCTCACCCTTCTCGCCGTGGGCCTCGCGATGGTGCCCTTCACGGTGGCCCTCTTCGACGCGGCCCCGAGAGAAGGCGTGCTGACGCTCGCGGCCTGCGTGTTCTCGGGCTCTGCGGCGATCGCCGCTCCTGGCACCATGCACTCCGCGCTCGCGTCGCGAGCCCGGGCAAGAGACGTGCTGCTACCCCTGTTGTTGTTCCCGCTGGTCCTACCGTGCGTGGTGGCGGCCACGCAGGCCACGCGCCTCGCCATCACCGGCGACCCGATGAACCAGCTCGGCAGCTGGCTCTCCGTGACGGTGGCCTTCGCGATCGTGCACTGGTCGCTCGGCGCGCTGTTGTTCCCCTTCGTGGTGGAGGACTAGGTCGATGAACCGCGTCTGGGGATTCGGAGCTGCGGCCCTGCTCTTGCTGAGCGTCGGCACCTACATCGGCTTCTTCCACGCGCCGGTCGAGCAGTACATGGGGATCACCCAGAAGATCATGTACGTGCACGTGCCCACCGCGTGGACCACGCTGCTCACCTTCACCGCCGCCTTCGTGGCCTCGGTGGGCTGGCTGTGGAAACGCTCGTGGACCTGGGACTACCTGCTCGAGTCCACCATCGAGGTGGGCATCGTGCTCGGCTGCTTGCTGAGCGTGCAAGGCGCGCTCTGGGCCAAGCCCACCTGGGGGGTGTACTGGGACTGGGACCCGCGGCTCACCTCGGTGGCGGTGATGGTGCTCTCCTACGCCGGCATCGCCGCCTTGCGCTCCTTCGTCGACGACCCCCAGAAGCGGGCCACCTGGTCGAGCGTCGCGAGCGCGGTGGGCTACGTCAACGTGATCTTCGTGTACCTGTGCGTGAAGTGGCTGCGCACCTTGCACCAGCCGCAGTCATCACCCTCTACGGTCGACTCGGCGATGGTGCTGCCCTTGCGCATCAATGCCTTCGGCATGATCTTCCTGGCGGTCTTCCTGATCGCGCTTCGTTACCGAATCGCGCGGGCCCAACGGGCGCGCGAGTTGGAGGCCTGATGCCCGCTGGCGTACTGAGTGGCGGCGAGGAGTTCGTCGCGGCCGCCTACATCGTGAGCTTCGCCGTGCTCTCGCTCTTCTCGATCACGATGATCTGGCGCGCGCGCCAGGAGGGGGTGCTGTGAAGAACAAGCTCGGCGCCGGCCTCGTGATCCTCGCGATCGTGGGCGTGCTTGGCTACCTCGCCTTCGGCAGCGTGAGCCAGAACCTCGTCTATTACTGGACGCCCTCGGAACTCGTGGCGGCCGGCAACAAGGCCCAGGAGGCGACTGTCCGCCTCGGCGGCATGGTGGAGGCGGGGAGCGTCGTGGCCGAGGGCGGCGGCACCACCTTCGCGGTGACCGACGGTACGCAGAGCGTGCGCGTGCGAACGGAGCAGATCCCGCCGCAGATGTTTCGCGAGGGCATCGGCGTGGTGGTGGAAGGCACGATGGGGGGCGACGGGGTGTTCGTGAGCAAGCGGCTCATGGTGAAACACGACGAGAACTACCGGGCACCGGCCGACGGCGAGAAGCCGGACGCGTCGACGATGGTGGAGAGCCCATGATCGGCATGGTGGGCGACGCGGTGGTGCTGGTGGGTCTCGCGGCCGCAGCCGCAGGCACGGTCACCGGCTTCGCCGCGGGGGCCACGGGGTCGCTCGACCTGTTGCGGCACGCCCAGCGCTTCGCGCGCGCCTACTCGGTCGCGATGATCGCGGCCTGCCTCGTGATGGTGTACGCGCTCGTCACCCACGATTTCTCGGTGAAGTACGTGTCGAAAGTGGGGTCGTTGTCCACGCCCCTGCACATCACCATTGTCTCGCTCTGGTCGAGCCTCGAGGGCTCGATCCTGCTGTGGGGGGCCGTCCTCGGCGCCTACATCGCCGCATTCGTGAGCTGGAGTCGCGACCGCGACGTGGAGGAAACGCCCTGGGCGCTCGGCACGATGTGCCTCGTGGGCGGCTTCTTCGCCTACCTCATCGCCCACCCGGCCAACCCGTTCACACCCGCGCCGGTACCCGTCCCCGGGGATGGGCCGGGGCCGAACCCGCTCCTGCAGAACCACCTCTTGATGATCATCCACCCGCCGTCTTTGTACCTGGGGTACGTCGGCATGGTGGTGCCGTTTGGCATGGCCATCGGCTCGCTGGTTACCGGCAAGCTGGGCCCGGCTTGGACGCGGGCGCTTCGCACCGCGCTCATGTGGCCGTGGTTCTTTCTCACCGGCGGCATCGTCCTCGGCGGCTGGTGGGCCTACGAGGTGCTCGGCTGGGGCGGCTACTGGGCCTGGGACCCGGTGGAGAACGCCTCGCTCTTGCCCTGGCTCACCGCCACGGCAGCGCTGCACGCGGCGATGTTGCCGTCGCGACGCGGATCGCTCAAGGGCTGGACCGTCACCCTGGTGCTCGTCACCTTCTTGCTCACGCTGCTCGGCACCTTCATGACGCGCTCGGGCGTGTTCAACAGCGTGCACGCCTTCACCCAGTCGTCGATTGGGCCGATTTTCCTAGGTTTCCTTGGCGTGTCGCTGGTGGCCTGCGTGATCTTGCTCGCGGCGCGCATCGACCTGTTGTCCACCGAGGGCGATCCCCCCGCGCTGGTGTCGCGCGAGGCGGGCTTCCTCGTCAACAACGTCCTCTTCGTCGCGCTCACCTTCACCGTGCTCCTCGGCACCACCTTCCCGCTGGTGATGGAGGCGGTGAAAGGCGTGAAGTTGAGCGTGGGCGAGCCCTACTTCAACCAGGTGGCCATCCCGGCCGGCATCGCGATCCTCTTCTTGATGGGCGTCGGGCCGGCGCTGCCCTGGGGAGAACCCTCGCCGGGGAGCGCGTGGCGCGAGCTGCGCTGGCCCGGCGTGGCCGCGGTGCTCGCGGCGGGCGGCGTGATTGTCGGCGGCGTCGACCAGGCCCTCTCGTGGACCACGCTGTGCGTGGTGGTGGGCACATTCGCGATGGGCGTGACGATCCGGGAGGCCACCCGGCCCGTCCGCGTGCGCATGCGCGAGAACGGCGAGCCCCTCGGCACGGCAGCCTGGCGGGCCTTCTCCCGCGGCAACCGTCGCCTCGGCGGCTACATCGTGCACGCGGGGATCGTGGTGATCGTGGTGGCGGTGGCGGTGTCGCATGCCTTCCGCGTGGAGCGCGAGCTCAACATCAAGGCCGGGGAGTCCGTCGCCTTCGAGGAGTACACGCTCACGCTGGTGGGACGCGACGACGTGACCGAGCCCCATCGAGTGCGCGAGATCGCGCGGGTCGAGGTGACCGGTCCGGACGGGCGCTTCGAGCTCGCCCCGGCGCTCAACCGCTACGGCTTCAGCATGAACCCGATCGGCACGCCCGACGTGCACAACACCCTCACGCACGACCTCTACCTGTCGCTCTTGACCCTCGGCGCCGACGGGAAGACGGCGGGCATCCACGTGTATCGCAACCCCGGCATCCTCTGGCTCTGGGTGGGCTGGGCCATCGTGAGCCTCGGCGCGCTCGTTGCCCTCCTCCCCTCGCGCGCCGGAAAGGCGGCGGCGAAGCCCGTGGAACAGGCGGCCAAGTGAACAAGAAGGTGCTGGCGGCCGGCCTCCTCCTGGTGGCGCCCCTGGTGTGGGTGCTGGCCGAGGGCTTTGGCCACGATCCGAGCCACATCCCCTCCCCGCTCCTGGGCAAGGCGGCGCCCGGCTTCAATCTCCCCGTCCTCGACGGCGACGGGAAGAACCTCTCGCTCGCGGATCTCCGGGGCAAGCCCACCTTCATCAACTTCTGGGCCACCTGGTGCGACACCTGCGGCTACGAACACCCGCTGCTCCTGCGCCTGGCGCGCACCTACGCTGGACGGGTCAACTTCGTGGGCATCGCCTACCTCGACAAGGAAGACAACCTGCGCAAGTGGCTCACCTCCCACGGCGGGCAAGCTTTCCCCACGTTGATCGACGTGGGCACCAGCGCGGCGGTGGCCTACGGCGTGGGGCGCCTACCGGAGAGCTACCTGCTCGACAAGGAGGGCGTCATCCAGCACAAGGTCTTCGGCGCCGTGGACTACGGCGACATGGTGCGTCGTATCGAGGAGCTGTTGTGATCCTCGCCCTCGCCCTCGCCCTCGCCCAGGAGACCACCGGGCTCGACCCGCGGCAGGTCGTGGGCGACCCTGCCTCGAGCCCGCTCGCCGGCGAGGCCCTCCACGAGGAGACACGTCGTATCTCGCTGCTGCTCCGCTGCCCTACTTGCCAGGGAATGAGCGTGGCGGAGAGCCCCGCCGAGGGCGCGCGGGCCATGCGCGACGAGGTGGAGCGTCTCGTCGCCCAGGGCTTCGACGAGTCGCAAGTGCTCGACTACTTCGTCTCGAGCTACGGCGAGTTCATCCTCCTCCGCCCGAAGCGTAGCGGGGTGAACCTGGCCCTCTGGATCGTCCCGGCGCTGCTCGCGGCCGGCGGGGTGGCCGCCGTTGCCATGCAGACTCGTCGAAAACGGCCGACGACACAGCCACCCACAGTCCCAGGTGCGTCGGGGGACGACTACCGCGCCCGCGCCGAGCAGGAGATCGACAGCGCATGATCCCGGCCATTGTCGCCATCATCGTGGGGCTGGCCGTCGGCGGTCTCATCGTGGCCTCGTCCCGTCGCGGCGCCGCCATGGGACGCCGCGCCCAGGCCGATGATCTCTCGGCCCGGAAAGAGTCGATCTACGCTCAGGTGCGGGAGCTCGACGACACCAGGGACCGCCTCGATCCCGCGCTCTACCAGTCCGAGCGAGGGCGCCTGCTCGACGAGGCCGCTGTCGTTCTCAGGGAAATCGATGCACCCGCTGCGGCGGCGACGCCGGTGACGCCGACGGCCTCCGGTGGTTTCTTGTCGCGACACCCGCAACTAACCGGAGCCTTGTGGGGCGGCCTCGTCGGCGGCTTCGGCTTCGCGATCTACTCGGCGGTGAGCGACCAGGCCGCGCCTCGCGCCGAGGGGCAGTCCGTCACCGGGGGGCAGGCCATGGGCGCCCCGGCCGAAGACCCGCAGCTGGCGGCGCTCGCCGCCGCGGTGGAGGCCAACCCCGCCGACCTCGAGGCCAAGAACCGCTACGGGCACGCGCTCATCAACGCCGAGCGGGTGCGGGAGGCCTGGAAGCTCGCCGACGCGGTGACCGAGATCGACCCGGCCAACCCCGAGGCGCGCACCCACCAGGCGGTGACGCTCATGGAGATTGGCGACTTCGACATGGCCGGCGCGGTGCTCGACCGCGTGCTCGCCGAACACACGAACTTCGTCGAGGCCCTCGGCTACCGAGGCGCCATCTACGCGCGAGCGGGCGACAAGGAGAACGCGGTCGCGATGTGGACCCGCGCCAAGCAGGCCGAGCCTGCGCAGACGGTGGTGTTCGACGAGCTGATCGCCCGGGTGGACAGCCTCGCGGCCCCGCCTGCGGCCGAAGCCCCCGCCGTCGACGCCCCCGCGACCGGCGCCGAGGAGGGCGCGGTGGAGTTCAGCGGCGAGGTGCGCGCGCCCGCCGGCACCGACGGCAGCACCGGCGTGCTCTTCGTGTCGGTACGCTCGGCTGGGGTCGATGCCGGCCCGCCGGCCCGCGCGTCGCGCCTGGGCGCCCCGGCCTTCCCCTCCCCGTTCAGCTTGAGCGCGGCCAACGCGCCGATGGGTGGGAGCATCACGGGACCGGTGGTGATCACCGCGAAGCTCGACCTCGACGGCAACCCGACCACGCAGGAGCCGGGCAACCTCGTGGGCCGCTCCGCGCCGGTGGAGCTGGGCGCGAGCGGCATCGTGATCGAGCTGGCGGCGCCGTGAAACGGATCGAATTCTTCTTCGACTACTCCTGTCCCTACGCCTACCTCGCGTCGCGACAGATCGAGGCGCTCGCGGCGCGCGCTGGCGCTTCGCTGGAATGGAAACCGTTCTTGCTCGGGGGGGTCTTTCGCGCGCTCGCGTTGCCGCAAGTCTTGCCACTGTCCCCGGCGAAGGCGAGGTATTTGCTCAACGACCAGGCGGCGCGCGCGCGACAGCTGGGATTGCCCCTGCGTCACCCCATCGAGCACCCTCGTCGCACCGTGTCGGCGCTCCGAGCCACGCTGGCACGCGACAACGATCCCGCGCTGATCCACGCCTTCTACCGGGCCTACTGGGAGGAGGGCCGCGCCATCGAAGACGAGGCGGTGGTGCGCGAGATCGCAGGCGAGGTCGACCTCGAGTCGCAACGCGAGACGTTGCGCCTCAACACCGAGGAGGCCATCCGACGGGGGGTCTTCGGCGCGCCGGCGTGCTTCGTCGGCGAACAGCTGTACTGGGGCGAAGACCGGCTGTGGATGGTGGAGGCCGCGCTCGGCGGCGAGTCACCGTCCCCGGCGGCGCCGGTGAACGGTGGGCGTACACTGGACTTTTTCTTCGACTTCTCGTCGCCCTTCGCCTACCTCGCGTCCACGCAGGTGGAGACGCTCGCGCGCCGGACCGGCGCCACGCTCCGGCTGCGCCCGATTTTGCTCGGGGCCATCTTCCGCGCCGTGGGACAGGTCGACGTGCCCATCGCGGCGATGAGCGAGGCCAAGCGCCAGTACACGCTCCTGGATCTTGGGCGCTGGGCCGCGCACTGGGGCGTGCCGCTCACGTGGCCGCCGGCCTTTCCGCTTCGGACGGTGCTCCCCCTTCGGCTTTTCCTGCTGGAACCCACGGTGGAGCGCATGTCGCGACTCTTCCACGCGGCCTGGGCGGAGGGTCGCGACATCGGCGACCCGGCGGTCCTGCGCGATCTCCGCTTCACCGAGGCCGAACTACAGGCGACCAATGAGCAGAAGCAAGCGCTCGTCGACAGCACCCAGGCCGCGATCGACGCCGGTGTCTTCGGCGCGCCGAGCTTCCTCGTGGACGGGCAAGACCTGTGCTGGGGACAGGACCGGCTGGCGCGGGTCGAGGGGTTGTTGAGGGGGGGGTAGGCGGGGCGCGCGGCGAGGGAGCAGGGCGGAGCTTGGAATGGAGGTGCCCTATCCGGCACCCGAGGGCGCGACGCCAGGGCGGTCGCGGAAGCCGACCTGGGGGAAACGCTCCAGGAAACGACGAACCGTCGCGACGTGGTCGGGGCGGCCCTCCATGTCGAGCGGCTCCGGGGTGAGCTGCAGGATCCAGCCGCCGTTTTCGAGGTGCTCGGCGCGGGAGAGCCACTCGGCGTCGCGGGAGGCGTCGGGGAAGCCGAGGTGCGCGGCAGTGGCGGGGCTCCAGTAGTTGAGCCACTCGTAGAACTCTGGGGAGCGCGGGTCGTCGACCTCCTCCGCACGAATGTAGGTATTGGGAATGCCGTGGCCGGGAGGGGGGAGCCAACGGGACGGGTATGCGCCTGGTCGAGTGTGCAGGTTACCGTAGGGGCCCTTTCCAGGTGTGCCGATGTAGCCGTAGCCGTGAAGTGGAGAGAGAGTCAAGGCGAGTAGACGGAGGCCGCCAACGCACAGTCCAGCCGGCCACGTTGTCTGCGCCTGTGAGAGTCCCACACTACACCAGCGGCTGAGGCCTCGGGGCCCGTACCCAAGCTCGAAGATGGGTTTCCTGCGGGAATCACCGAGGGAGAGTGCCGCACGTTCGCACCCCGCGTGGAGCCGCTCCAGACGCTCGTCGTCAGGCAGGCTCACATAGTAGCCGCGCCGATCATCCCCGATCTTGTTGAACCGCAGTTCGAACGGGGGCTGCGACAGGGCGCCGAGCAGAGCGCGCAGCTGTGAAAGCGTGACACCGGGTTCCGCGAACCAAACCACCGCCGACGACACGGCTACTGCCACCCCAGCGCGACGTCGGTCTGCGCTCGAGTGTACCTACCGAGGTTCAGACGGGCCTTCTCGGACGTCGTGACCACCACGAAGTCATACCCACAACTCTGCGCCGCCAGCATCTGCGCGTCGAGCTGGCTCCCCGAGATGCGCGCGAGGAAATCCCCCTCGTACCCATGTCCCGCCTTCACCTCGTACACCTGCCCGGGCGAGCTGGCGTTCCACCCGTCGTAGCCCGACAGGCGAGCGCCCGTCCCGCGCTGGTAGAGGTCCCAGTCCGAGCCGCCGCCAGGCGGCATGAGCTCGCTGTAGCCCACGTTCGGGCCGTAGGTGTCGGCCAGCGCCGCGCTCATGTTCGCCCCGGGCGTGCCCACGCCACGATGGTATCCCACCGGCACCAGCACGCAGCCCTGCTGGCTGCACGTCGTCGGCGGCGCGTCGACGAGGGGCACGGCGGGGGCCGCGGTGGTGGGGGCGACCCGGGTGAACGCGGGCGGCGTGTCGCTCCAGTCCTGGAACTGCGGCGCGTTCGCGATTGTCGTCACCGTCGCGACGATCACGATCGTCGCCACGACCGCCGTTGTCGCGACGGCGATGCACGCGAGCGGGTTCGACGCGCACGCCAACACGCCGGCGGCAGGCGCGGCACCCGCCGCCGGGACGATCGCGATGCCTTGCCCCTGGTACCGGCCATGAACCGGCGGCACGGGATTCGAGATTGGCAGGATGCCGTTCCCGTTGCCGCCGGGCGACGCGAACGGGCCCCGCTGTTTGCTGCCGGCGCCGGCCTCCGGCGCGTCCCGGTCTCCTCGGCCTGCCCCTGCATTCTCGTGCACACCTGGTCGCGACGACAGACCTCCCTTACCCTCAGGGTTTCTCTCGCCGCCGTCTCGCCTGCTCTGGTCGTCGTTGCCCGACACAGGTTCCCACGAGTCCCTGATCGACTCGGTAGTCACGCCATCGGCCACCCAGCCCGTCGCCGTCGGCGGAGGCGGAGCGGGCCCCACGAGTTTCACGGCCGCATCCGGCCCGGGGCGCTCGAGCTCGGCCGGGTCGCCACCGTTGAAGGCGAGCAACACCGGGTCGGTCTCCGCGCCAGCGTCGTCCTGCCCCTGGCCTTCCTCGCCGCCCCCCGAACTCTCGTCGTTCTCGCCCCCCTCGCTCCCGTCGGCCGACTTTCCCCCGCCCGGCCCGGTGGCGGCGCGCTCGCCCTCGAAGGGCGCCTCCTTGTAGGTGTGCATCGGCGTGTTGATCACGGTGCTCGCCGCCGCCGGGCCGCCATAGGCCAGCCCCGAGGGATCCGAGAAGCCCGTGGGCTGGCTCGCCGCGTAGGCGAAGCGGTGGTCCCCGCCGGCCAGCCCGATGGGATCCTGCGACGCGAACCTCCCCGTGGTGGGGTCGTAGGCCCGAGCCCGCGCGAGCTGGTACGGCATCTCCGGGATCGACTCGAGCCCGGCGTAGGCCTGCGCCACGCTCTCCGACTCGGCCCCGGTGCCG
>SXON01000194.1 GCA_005778355.1 Pseudomonadota bacterium
AGGGCTACATGGAGTCCGGCGAGTTCAGCCGTGGCAAAGAGAGCATTCGAGCCGAGGGTGGCATCGTTCTCGTGGGCAACTTCGACGTGGACGTTCAGCACCAGCAGCGTGTCGGCCACCTCCTCGGCCCGCTCCCGCCCGAGATGCGCAGCGATACCGCGTTCATGGACCGAATCCACTGCTACTTGCCCGGTTGGGACATCCCGAAGCTGAACGACGCGCACAAGACCAACCACTTCGGGCTCGTCAGCGACTTCCTCTCGGAGTGCATGCATGCGCTCCGGAACCAAAGCCGGGTTTCGACCCTGCTCGGCCGCGTGGACTTCGGGGGCGCTCTCTCCGGCCGCGACAAGAGCGGCGTCCACAAGACGGCGAGCGCCCTGCTCAAGCTCTTGTACCCGGACTCCGAGGCCGAGGTCCCGGATGACGATCTGGAGTGGGCGATCCGGCTCGCGTTGGAGTGCCGGCGCCGCGTGAAAGAGCAGCAGAAGCGCATCGGCTCCGCGGAGTTCCGCAACACGCATTTCAGCTACATCCTGGGCCGCGAGGGGGTGGAGAAGTTCGTCAACACGCCGGAGCTGCACAGCGAGAACAGCATCGGCACCGACCCTCTGGAGCCGGGCCAGGTGTGGTGCATCAGCCCCGGAGGCCAGGATGAGCCGGCGGGCCTGTTCCGCATCGAGGCCACCGAGGGGCCGGGATCAGGGGTCAAGATCCTCAACCGGCCGCCCCCCGCTCCATTCCAAGAAAGCGTCAGGTACGCCGAGCAAAACCTCTACGCTCGGGCCCGCGAGTTGGTGGGCGACAAGGATCCCCGTTCGCACGAGTTTTCGCTCCAGCTCCGGGCCTTCGACGCGACCCGCTCGGGGTCGCAACTCGGGGTGGGAGCCCTGCTCGCGCTGTGCAGCGCGCTCCTCCGCAAGAGCGTGCGCGGCGGACTCGTGGCCGTCGGCGGCGTGAACCTCGGCGGCTCCATCGACACGCTGTTCAACGCCCGCGGCGTCGTGGAGCTGGCCGTCGAGAAGGGCGCGACGACGATCCTCATGCCGGTGTCGGCGCGGCGGCAGCTCTTCGACCTGTCGGACGACATGGCCGCGAAGATCGACGTGGTGTTCTACATCGACGTGCGGGATGCCTTGATGAAGGCGGTGGGGGAGTAGATGCGCGTGCCGACCACCGGTAGGATGCGGTGATGTTCTTCCTCCTCGCAGGCTGCCTCATCAACACCGAGCTGTACGAACGCCGGAAGGCGGAGCTCACCGACGGCGATGGCGACGGGTACGCCATGGAGGACGAGTGCGACGACCAGGACGAGGGCGTGCACCCAGGTGCGCCCGAGTCGTGCGACGGCGTCGACCAGGACTGTGACGGCGCGATCGACGAGGACGCCACCGACGTGGTCGCGTGGTTCGAGGACTCAGATGGCGACGGCCATGGAGACGCAACGACCGAGACGTTTGCCTGTGAGGCACCTGCAGACTTCGTCGCGGCGGATGACGACTGCGATGACGCCGATCCAAGAGCATATCCAGACGCGGCGGACGAATGGTACGACGGCGTGGACTCCAACTGCGACGACGCCGACGACAACGACGCGGATGGCGACGGTGACCCCTGGGACGAGGCGGGCGGGACCGACTGCAACGACGCAGATGCGAGCGTTTACCTGGACGCGCCGGAGGGTTGGCACGACCTTCGGGATGACAACGACTGCGACGGCCGCGTCGATGATCAGGTTCGAGAGCGGCTATCTACCGCTGACCGCTCCGTTGCGCCGCCGGTGGCCGGGGGCCGGTTTGGCTCGGCTGTGGTGCTCATTCCCGACGCCGATGGCGACGACCTGCGCGACCTCGCGATCTCGGCGCCCGAGGACGCCGGAGCCGGCGCCTACGGCGGCGCAGTGTACTTTGCGCGGAGCGAGGCGATCAGCGCCGCGAGCAAGCTGGACTTGGAAGCGGAAGGCGGTCGGCTGGTGGGCGCAGCGGGCGACCTGTTCGGAGCGAGCCTCGCGGCGGGTGCCACCGGGACGGGCACCGCGCTCTACGTCGGGGCATTGGGAGCGGGCGAAGGCGCGGGGGTGTTGTTTGCGTTCGACGAATCGACGCTGTCGACTCTCGAATCGCCGACCGACACCAGTGCCGCCAGCTCACGTTTGACGGCGCCGGGTGGCGCATCCTACTTCGGCTCAAACCTCGTCGTCACCGATCTGGACGGCGACGGCGTGGACGACCTGGCGGTGACGTCCAGCGCGGGCCTGTCCATCTGGCTCGATCCGCCGACCGGCGACGCGGACGGCGACTCCGCAGACGAGTTCCTCGAGTTCCGACCGGATGGCGCCAGTCATTGGTTCCTCTTGTCGAATCCTGGCGATGCCGATGGGGACGGACTCGGCGACCTGGGCGTGACGCAGGGAGGCTCGGGCGACGGCGAGGTCGGTGCCGCCCTGTACGCGGGAGCGACGTTCGGGGGGGCGTTCCCGGATGCGGCCTTTGCGACATTCGTTGGATCGCCGACGTTCGGGGAAACCGCCAACAGCGGCTCAGGGGAACGGGTTGTGATGGCGCTGCTCTGGCAGGCGAGCGCCTACGTCGATCTCGGGGAGGGGGCGTACGATCCGCTGGTCGACGCGGACTATCAGCTGTTCCGGACGAGTGATGAAGAGGCGTTCTCATCCGCAGTGCACACGAGTCTGGGGATTGCCGGGCCCGGCTACCTGCTCGGTGCCCCGCTTTCGACGAACGGCGTCGAGCAGGGCGAGTGCGTTTTCTGGCCCGAGTCGGAGTGGCAAGCGGGTGCGTGGTCTGCCGACATGCAAATTGGCCTACTGGGGGCCGAATCCGGGGACCGCGCTTGCTACAGCCTCGCGATCGGCGACGACTACGACGCGGATGGTGAGCGCGACGTGCTCATCGGCGCCGTGCTGGCGGAGGGTGGAGGCGACGAAGGCCGGGTGTATGTCCAATTTGCGCCGTGAACGGTGGGCCGTGCTGGCCGCGTCGCTCGCGCTCGTCGGGGCGGTCGCTGCTCTGCTGGCCGCGTCCCAAGCCGTCATCGGCGGAGAGTGGGCCTTTCCTCTTGACGACTCCTACATTCACGCAGCGCTCGCACGCACGTTGGCCCAGTCTGGCACCTGGGGCATCCGCGAGGGACTGTTCGCCTCGGCGTCGTCGTCACCCGCCTTCACCGCGCTACTTGCCGGCCTGTTCGCGCTCGTCACGCCGACGTTGTGGTTGCTGCTTGCGGTGAACATCGCCGCCGGGGTTGCCGTCCTGGCTCTCTCAGCCAGGCTGGCACCGGAGCGCCAGGTTCTCACGCTCGCCGCTGTGCTTGTCCTAGGGCCGCTGCCCTACCTCGCAGGTCTTGGAATGGAGCACGTCTTGCACGCCGCGCTCGTCCTCGGAATCGTCGTCCTCGCGGATGACATGCCCGTTGGGCGCAAGCGGGCGCTGCTCCTCGGATTGTGTGGGACCGCCCCCTTGGTTCGCTATGAGTCCCTGTTCGTCGTCGCAGCCCTCGCGGCCGTGTTCTGGACCGAGCAGCAGCGCGGGCTTGCAACCGCCATCGCGGGGGCCGGCGCATCCCTCGTGGGCTGCTTCGGGCTCTGGAGCGTGGCGCTCGGCGGTTTTGCAGTGCCGAACAGCCTCTTGATGAAGTCCGGATTGGTGGATGGTTTCGCGGACCAGCTCCGCCGCAACATCGGCGAGGGCGCCCCGGTCCTGGTGTTGGCGATCTCTGCGCTCGCGCTCGCACCGACCCCACGCGACCAACGTCGGGCGGTGTTGTTCGCTGCGTGTGCGGCTCTGCAAGTGGGGCTCGCGGGAATCGGGTGGTTGTATCGTTACGAGGGCTGGCTGGTGATCTGGGGGCTGGTCCTGGTCGTCCCGCTCCTGCTCTCCGGCACCGGGAACCTGTCGTGGCGAGCCTGCCTCCTGGTGGCCGCGCTCGGACCGTGCTCCTGGCGGGCATGGCAGGCCTGGGCATGCTTCGCCCCCGCCAGCTTGGCGGTTCACGCTGGTGACGGCGCACTATCAAGGATGGTAGGGTCGAATTTCCCCTCGTCGCCGATCGCGGTTCACGACATCGGAATTCTGGCGTGGAATACCTCTGCACCGATCCTCGACCTCGCCGGGCTAGCGAGTACGGAGGTGACGCACCTTCATGTCGAGCACGACCTCGGCGGGGACTCGCTCGACAAGCTCGTGCGAGCGCAGGGAGTGCAAATCGCCTGGGCGGACGAGCATTGGCTGCCTTCCGACCTTCCGGCATCGTTTATCGAAGTAGGCACGGTCCGCTTCCCCGTCCCAGGAGGGTCGGTCGCGACCACCCACGTCTGGGTGACCCGCCCCGAACTGGGCGATTCGGTCGGGCGGGCCTTGCTCGAATTGTCCGCTCGCGAATCCCATAGTCAGATTTCGGTCACCCAGGCGGCGATTGTCGAGCTCGACGCGGTGACCTGCGAAGGTGTGGCGGTACGGCGTGAGCCGACAGAGATCGCCTTCTACTCGGATGGGAGGGCGCATTTCGTCGCTCCGCTGGATGGCGTCGTCACGGTTGTGACGCGTGGCACGCCGGCGAACGGGCGTGGGCCGATCCTCCGGGTGCGGGCAGGGGATAGGTCGGAGGAAATCGTCGCCACAGTTGAACCACGCCAGACGCTCGGTCCGGCGGTCAAGGCCGGCGAACTCGTCGAGTTGCTGTTCGCAGACGACGCGGTCGACGCCAGTGGCAACGACCGCAACCTGTGGGTCGGCAAGTTGCAGGTCGTGCCTGAGTCTATGTGACCGCTCGCGCCCAGTGCCGAGGCGGTGCGACAACGCATGTGACGCCTACAACGAAGCTTCCCCCCGACATTTCGGCCGCCGTACCCCCTCGTCCCTGATCTCGATGCTCCATTGTCGACATGAACCGTTTGGCGGGCCGGGGGGTGCTTGGTGAGCCCCGCCCCACGGCCCCCGCAGTGGCCGCCTTCTCGATTTGCTCCACGCCGATCCATCCGATGCATCCAGGCGTAGTGTAGTCATCGCCTGAGCGATCCCCCGGTGCCAACCGCTCGCCCCTCCCCATGAGCTACCCCGCGTGGCTCGCGTTGCTCTCAGCCGTCGTGGCCCTCGGTGAGCGCCTCTCACCAGCCCGACCATCGCAACCGACGCTCCGCAAGTCGTTACCCTGGGACATCGTCTACCTAGTGTTCAATGGGCACTTCCTGGGTGCCGGGCTCGCGGTCAGCTTCGCGTACATGCTGGCCCCGGTCCTCGACGGCTCCGGCGTGTCGGCCCTCCTCGACCGCTCGTGGATCTCGGGATGGCCGCTCGCTGCGCAGGCTGCCGCGGCGGTGATCGGTCTCGACTTCATCCAGTGGAACGTGCACCGGCTCCTGCACGCGGTGCCCGCGCTCTGGCGCTTCCACCAGGTGCATCACTCCGTGGTCGACGGGGAGATGGGCTGGATCGTGTCGTTTCGTTTCCACTGGATGGAAGCGGTGATCTACAAGACGGCGCAGTACGTGCCGCTGGCGCTGCTCGGCTTCTCGGGCGAGGCGCTCATGATCCACGCGGTGCTCGGGACGCTGGTGGGGCACCTCAACCACGCCAACCTGGACTGGGGCCACGGCCCCTGGCGCTTTGTGCTCAACAGTCCCCGCATGCACATCTGGCATCACGACTTCAACGCTTCGCCGACCCGGAACTTCGGCATCATCTTCTCGTCTTGGGACTGGATGTTCGGCACGGCCATCCTTCCCGATCATCCGCCGGCTCGGCTCGGTTTCCCCGGTGTCGAGACCCTGCCCCCTGACTTTTTGCGCCGCAGCCTGTGGCCGCTGCGCATTGGAGACCGATGAACCATCCCCTTTTCCCCACCCGGTTCGCGGGGGGCGCGCTCGTCTTCGGCGCCGTTCTCGCCCTCCTGGGCTTCTTCGTGCGTCCGGTGGCCAACGACAAGAGCTTCACGGTTGACGACATCCTCGCCATCGAGACCGCGTCTGGCGTGTGGGTCATGTCCTTTCGCATGCTGGTTTTCGGGCTTTTCGTGCGCCTCGCTGGGCTGGTGTCACTCGCGACCTTCGCGCGCGCGGCCGGTGCGCGAGCCGTCGTGGTGCCCGGAGTGGCGATCAGCGCCGCTGGCCTCCTGGTGAGCGCGATGGTGCAGGGCTACTACATGGACATCGCGCTCCATGGCGCTTGGCGCTTCGCGCAGGAGTCCAGCGCCCAGGGACGCGAGGCGATCTTGGCGAGCTGGCTGCCGGTCGACGAGTGGGTGTCGTGCCTCGGCCGCATGGGGCTCATGTTCCTCGGGCTCGGCTCGGTGGTGCTCGGCCTGGGCCTGCGCGCCGAGGTGCCCGCGGTCGTCGGGTGGGGGCTCGTTGCCGTGGGCTTTGCGGGGATGATGGGTATCTTCGCGCTGCCGGGGAGTGCCGACGTGCAGACGGCGAGCTTCGTGGGACTTGCGCTTGCGCACGGGCTCCTCGGGACGGTGCTCGCGATGCAGCAGATGGACTCCGCTCGGAACGCGTCGCCGGCCTGAACTTCGTCTCCCGGTGGCGGAAATCGATTGGAGTGAACGGCGCAGTCAGTGAATCGGAAGGCGCAAGACAACCCCGCGCGCCGTGCCCACGAGGAGATCCTGATCCCCGCGCGTGAACGCGAGGGAGGTCGGCCGGTCGGGCACGCAGGCGAGGTCGACGTCCAGGCGCACAGCGTGGTCGCCCTGCGCGAGCACCCGCACTCGGCCGGCAAAGCTCGCGACCGCGTACAACGTTTCCCCCGCCGCCACCGGACGGTCTTCACCGAGGTCGTGCCGGACCGTGCCGGCGATGGTGTCGTACACCACGGCGCGGTGCCGACCGCTGGCCAGGAGTCCACCATCGGCGAACCAGCCCAGGGGCGAGGTCCACGCGTCGTCGGTCGCGATGCGGCGCTGGATCCGCCCGGTGGCCGCGTTGACGATCTGGAGGTCTGCGGCTGACGCGTCGCCTGAGAGTACCACCTGCTTGCCGTCTGGTGACCACGTCGCACCCGACCAAAGTGGCCGCCGGGTGGCCACCCTCCAGCTGGTGGCCCCGGTACGCGCGTCGAGCCGGGCGGTACCGTCACGGGGCGCCGCCACGAGCAGCGAACGACCATCGGGAGAGAAGACCGGCGTGAAGCGTCCAGCCGACGCCGGGCGCGACCAGATCTCCTCGCCGGTGTCGGCGTCGATGAGCCGGGTCCCGACATCGTCATCAATGGCGATCCGCCGCCCGTCTGGCGACAGCGCGGCGTCGTCCGCGGTCACGCGGTGGCGCGCGACCAGTTCACCCTCGGCCACGTTCCAGACGAGGACGTCTCCCTGTCCAGGCCACGTGATCGCGCGCTTGCCGTCGGCGGACAGTGAGATACCCTCGACGCCGCGGCGATGCCCAGGCCACTCGCCGGGGACGCGCTCGGTGCCCAGCGTGTTCCAGAGGTCCGCCTTCCCGTAGAGGTCGGTGCCCAGAATCACGGAGCCGTCCGGCGCCCACTCGCCCGTCGGTGCGCGCGCCGGCGCCTCCCGCATGGCGGCACTGGCGCGGTCGAATAGGCGCACCTCGGTGCCGTCACCGATCAGCAGGAGCGCGCCGTCGGGAGAGACGTCGAAGACCGAGGGCCACCGCCAGGCATGACGTGGGTGGACGAAGCGCTTGATCTCGGTGCCGGTCGCCGGATCGAGCTCCACGACCGCGTTCGCGAGGGTCACGAGCAGGGCGCCACCGTCCGAGCGCGCGGCCGAGACGTCGCCGTCGTATGACCACCGGGGGTTCCAGTCAGGCAGGGCGTAGGCTCGCAGGACGTGGTCCTCGCGCACCCAGGCGGTGGTCCCGCTGCCATCGATGGCGAGCAGGTTGACCCCGCCCACGTGCAACTGGCGCTCGGTTGCCCCCGTCTCTGGATCGTGCCACAGCAAATCGCCGCCTCGCTCCGCGCCGCTACCCTGGTGGAAGAGCGAGTTGTCCGGCCCCTGCTGGGGGGCGGTGTACGCGTAGGCGAGCAAGGTGCCATCGTCGAGAACCGTGAGGGAGACGAGAGGATCGGGATCTTCGAACACTGTGCGCGACGTGCCCTCGTTGAGATCCCACGCCGACACCCGGTGGCCCGGCCCCTGCAGGTAGGCCGTGCGGCCGTCCGGTGACACCCCAAGAAGCGTGTGGGAGGCGTCCATTGCGCTGCCAACCGGCAGAGCAATGCGGCGCTCCTCGGCGCCTCCCGCGACGTCCCAGACGACGAGCGTGTCGCCGCCGTAGCCGAGCACCCGCCCGCCGGGCCCGGCGAAGCGCCGACGCGGCGTGTCGAGGGCGTAGCGCCCCCAGACGGCGGCGAGTCCTGCGACGCACTGAGTGGCCCGTGGGAGCGGCTCGGGTACGGTGGCTCGAACACGATCCAGGAGCGTGGGCGCGGCGGCGCTCGCGGCACACCCGGTGGACAGGAGAATCAGTAGTGGCGCGCCGCCAGCGGTGACTGCCCCGCGACCGCGCTCGATCGGCGCCCGGGTCGCGCTTGGCCATGCAAGGGAAAAGGCGCCTCCAAGGCCACGCGAGCATAACACAGGCGCCGACCCTGCGGTCTCGCTGTCCCCCGCCGGACCCCGTTCAGAGCCCCGCTTCGAGCACGGCCTCGGCGATCGCGTCGGGCTCTCGCGGCTCGGCCTGGTTGAGCGTGGCCGCCCACGTGAGCGCGTGCGCCGGGCAATGCACCAGCTCCGTGCCAAAGTACCCGTAGCCCGCCCAGCAATCCTCGCCCCCGGCCCGGAAGCGGTTGATGCCGAGCGCGCCGTCGATGCCGTAGAATGCCCCCTCCGCCACCTCGGGCACCTCCAGCATCTCGTCGAGACTGGCCTCGTCGGCGAAGACGTCACCGGCGAAGAGCGCGTCGACGAAGGCCGCGAGGTCGGCGGCGGTGCTGTCGAGTCCGCCGCCGCCGTAGAGGTCCCACGAGGGGTCCCAGTCGCGCGTGTCCTGTTTGCCGATGTAGGGATGCCCGAGCCGGTCCAGCGCGTCGTCGCTCGGCGGGTCTTCCAGGCTCTCGAGCCAGGTACCATCGAGTCCGAGGCCCGCGAAGTCCAGCGTGTCGCGCAGGCTCTCGGCGAGGCCTGCGCCCGTGGATCGCTCCAGCGCCTCGCCGGCCAGGATGTAGTGCGTGTCGCCGTAGGCGTAGGCCCGTCCCGGCTGGTTGAGAGGCTCGCCCTCGTCCATCGCGATCTGGAGCTGCTCCGCGCGGGTCCAGCGGTGGGTAGGATCGGCCTCGATGGCCTCGTAGTAGGCGTCGGCCTCGGTGTAGTCGTAGATGCCGGCCGTGTGACCGAGCAGCTGGCGCAGCGTGATGCGCCCGGGGTCGTAGCCGCCGTCCTCGAGCGCGCCGATGCTCTTGTCGGACAGGTGCCCGTCGATGCTGTCGTCGAGCGAGAGGGCGCCTTCTTCCTGGCGTCGAAGGAGGGCGGCCGAGAGGAACGTCTTGGTGCAGCTCGCGGCGCGGAAGGGGTCGTCGATCGCCATCGGCTCGGCGTCGTCGTCCAGCGAACGAAAGCCGGCCGCGCCCTCGAAGTCGAGGTCGGGGCCCCGGGCCACGAGCACCACGCCGGGCACGGCCGGGTCGTCGTCGACGATGGCCTCGATAGCCACTTGCAGTTCTCCGCCCGAGGTGCATCCCGAGGTGGCGACGAGCAGGGGCGACGCTGCTGCGGAGAGGGCAACCATCAGGGCGCGGCGAGAAGTTGGCATGGGCGCAGCCTATCCGCGAGGAGGCGCGTGCTGGGCGGCCGAAGGCGGGGCCTCGTCCCGGTACTCGCGGGCGGTCCCCCCTCGAACCTATTCTGCGGTCGCGACAACCGTGTTATCGTCGCGACATGAAACTCCTTCCCTTCCTCCTCCTGGTGGGCTGTCCCCTCATCCCCGACGACGGCGACGACGACAAGGACGACACCAGCGACGGCGGGGGTGTCGAGCAGTCGCTCTTCCCCGATCAGTTCGGCGCCACGCTGTGCACGCGGCTCAAGGAGTGCGACGACCGCTGGTTTGACCGCACCTGGGGCAGCCAGGACGACTGTCGCGAGGAGGGGGCCGACATCGCGGAGTGCTTCGACGGCTGCGACTTCGACGCCGACGCCGCGCAGGCCTGCCTCGACGAGATCGAGGATGCGAGCTGTCGCGACATCGAGCGGGCACTCGACGACGGGGACTACGAGGCCTGCGACAGCGTGTACAGCTGCACGCGGGGGCAGCAGGAGCTGGCTGAGGTTTGCGCGGCGGCGGCGAGCGTGGCGTTCTGACAGCGCCGATCTTCCCGGTTGCGCGGCGACGATCCCGGCGGCGCGACCTCAGCTCCGCCCGGGTGGCCTCGGCGGAAGTCATGCCGGGTATTGTTGCATGAACCGTTGCGGCTCCGAGCGGCCGTGGCACTGCCGGCGAATCGTCGTGAGCGGTCGCTGCTTGAGTGCACAACGTCGTGAGCGCTCGCTCTTCGAGTGCACATGCGCCAAGCCGGAGCCGCCCGGTGAGCGGCGAGGTCAACGAGTGAAGCTGGATAATCCAGAGCGGACCGCGGCTGGCGGCAGCAAAACACGCCGGTGCGGCCGCTCGCGTGTGCATTCAAACTGCTATCGCTTACGATGTTGTGCGTTCACGTGCTCACCGCTTACGACGGTCTTTCGCGCGCGCTGCGGCCTGGCTCGCGGCGCGTTGCGGCTACTCAGGCAGTGTCCAGAGCCGCACCTCGCCCGCTCCCTCGGCACCCGCGACAATGTCGCCGGGCGCGCCAAACGCGACGCCGCTTCCCAGCTCGTCCCCGCCCGCGCCGGACACACGCGCGTCGGCGTCGTCGAGTTCGATGGCGCCGAGGATGGGGCCGAGAACGGTCCACAGGTCGCCAGCGTGCCCGCCGGTGTTCCAGTCTCCGACGAGCAGGTCGACCACGTGGTCGCCGTTGGTGTCAGCCACGGCCAGGTGGACGAAACTGAGGTCGTCGCCGTCCCGCATCGCGAGGTGGGGTGCGCCCGAGCCCGATGCATCGCCGCCACCGGACGCGGGCAGCAGGTAGATGCCGTCGCGCTGAACGAAAACCAGCTCTGGCGTGCCGTCATCGTCGAAATCGCCCGAGTGCACCGCCGTGGAGCCGAAACCCTCGGTGAGCCAGGTGACATCAGCGTCGTCGCCGCTTCGCGACTCCTCAGTCCACGGGCCGAGGTTGATCTTCACCTCGTCGTGCTGGATCCAGGCGAGGTCCCCGCTCCCGTCCCCGTCGAGGTCGTCGGCGGCGAAGCTCCACGGGTGCTCCGCGGTGGTGAGTCGCGCCGTCGAGATCCCGGTGACCGTATCGACGGAGCGAATCCCCATGTACTCCGCCACGAAAAGCTCCTCGACGCTGAGGCCGTCGAGAGCGGGGCCCACGCGAACCGCCACCGCCGGGTCATCCACGGTCAGCGACAGCTCGCTCGACCAGCTCGGCACCGGGAGCGACGCGCCCGACGCGAGGGGCCCGGGGAGCAGCCAGAGCGTGGTGTTGCCGACGGCCGGCGTCCACCCGTCGCCGCCATCCAGTAGGATCTCCCCGTCCCACGTGGTGGCCAGGAGGTCGTCGGTGCCGTCACCATCGAGATCGCCGACGAAGACCGCTTCCTGTGTACCGTCCCCGAGCACCACCGGCGTGCCGATGGGCGCTGAGGCGTCGGGGTATTCGAACACCGCGAGCTGCGCGGCACCCACCACGGCGTCGCCTGGGAGCGCGTCGGCCGGTCCCCATGCCTGCGAGGTCGTGGCCACGATGGCCTCGGCGCCATCGAGGAGGCTCGTCGAGTAAAACAGCCGCTCCACGTCGGCGCCCACGAGCGTCCCATCCGGATCGCCGAGCACCGTGCCGTCGCACCGGGTGACCACCAGTGGATCAGCGTCGTTGCAGTCACCGCCCCGTGTCACGCCGGCGGGCAGCTCGCACCCGACCGTCGCGGTGGCCTCGTCGCCCCAGCCGTCGCCATCGGTGTCGGCGTACCAGGTCGAGGCATCGACAGCCTCCTCGTCCACGAGCCCGTCGCAGTCGTCGTCGAGGGCGTTGCAGGTCTCAACCGTCGGCTCGCAGTCGAGGGCGGTGTCGGCGCTGTCGGTGGCGGTGTCGTCGCTCGCCGGGTCTTCTGCGGCCGTGTCGCCCGTGACCGGGCCGCTGTCCGTCCCGGAGTCGTGCCGCGCGTGCTGGTCAGCCGCCTCGTGTGCGCAGGCAAGGACGATTTGGAACCACATGCGACGACCCTAGCCGGCTGCTCGGCGTCCCGGGGCTTGCGCCGTCGCCGTCGCCATCGCATTCTAGGCCCACGTGACCGACGGCCCCTTCCGCCGCGCCCTCAAGGCCCTCGTACGCTGGCTCCTCAGCGCTGAGCTCGGCCTGCGTCGCCGCGCGCGCCCACCCGGCTGGCAGCTCGCGGGCACCTGCGGCGCGTGCGCCCGCTGCTGCGAGGCGCCCACCATCCAGACGGGGGTGATCCTCGCGCGCCTGCCAACCGCCCGCCGACTGTTCCTGCTCTGGCAACGCTGGGTGAACGGCTTCGAGCTGGTCCACCTCGACCGACCCGGCCGCAGGTTCACGTTCCGCTGCACGCACTTCGACGCCGCCACCCGCCGCTGCGACAGCTACGACTCCCGGCCGTTCATGTGTCGCGACTATCCGCGCGCGCTGCTCGACCAGCCCTGGCCGGAGTTCTTCCCTGAGTGCGGCTTCCGTCCTCGGGCGCCCGATGGCGAGGCCCGTCGCCGCGCGCTCGTGGAGTCGGGGCTCGATCCTGCGGCGGTCGACGAGATCGCACGAAGGCTGCGGCTGCAGTAGCTGCGGCCATCTGACGCCGATCTGACGACCCGTGGCGCCTCGGCGCGAGGGGAGCGACCTTGGGAATGTCCAGCGCGCCTCCCGTTCGCTGGGCTTCCCTGAAACCAAGGAACCTCCCATCATGTCTATCGTCGCTCTCGCCCTCGTCGCGCCCGCCTTCGCCGCCGCATCGGCCGACCTGGTCACCACCATCACCGCCCCCAGCGGCGTCTACGTCGACGCGTCGGCGCAGTGGCAGGTGAAGGTGCAGAACAGCGGCACTCGCGACGCCTCGGGGGTCACGCTCAACATTCAGCTCCCGGAAACCAACACCAGCCCCCAGGTGTACGTGATGGGCACCGTCGGCAGCATGAGCAGCTCGTGCACCCGCACCGGCACCGACATCAACTGCAACCTCGGCACCATCCGCAAGACCAAGTCGAGCACGGTGAGCTTCTACATCGCGCTCCCCGAGTCGGCCGGCACCCTGGACTTCGTGGCCACTTCCGCGACCACCTCCTCGGAGGCCAACACCGCCAACAACGTGGCCAGCGCGACGGCGAGCCTGCTCAACACCGCGCCGTCCTTCACGGGCGACACCGCCGTCACCAACCGGCACTGCACCGGCACCGGGCTCGAGTCCTTCTTCGAGTGCGAGCTTTTCCCCTCGTCGATCAGCGAGCACGCCGCCGTGTTCCACGACGACGTCGACCAGAGCATCAGCTTCCCCGACTACCCCGACTACTGGGGCACCTGGGACGTCGATGGCACCGAGCTGGTCTTCGTGATCGAGTCGGCCGCGGGCATCGAGGCCGAGTTCGTGGGCTACGGCGTGAGCAGCAATTGCTGGGAAGGCCTCACTACCTTCCCCAGCAGCAGCTACGTGTCGCCGTACGAGGTGTGCTTCTAGGCGCCATGCAGACCTTTGCCGTCGTCAACGCGCCCGGCGGCCGGGCGGCGGAGCTCGTTCCCGGCGACATCGTCGGGCGAGCCACCACCGCCGCGCTCCAGCTCGACGACGGCCGGGTGAGCGAGGCCCACGCGATGGTGAGCCTGCGCGAGGGCCAGCTTCACCTCATCCCCTTGCGCGGCGGGCTTGCCCTCCAGGGTGAGCCCGTCTCGCACGTGGTGATGGCGCCGGGCGTGGTCATCGAGCTGGCGCAGGGCCTGTCGGTCACGGTGACCGAGGTGCACCTGCCCGACCTCGTCCTCGGCGTGGAGGCCGAGGGCCTCTTGCGACAGATGGTGCCCGCGGTCGCCTCGATCCTCGGCGACACGCGGCCGCGGCTGGTGGGTGGCTGGCGGGAAGACGCGATCGCCCAGCTCTGGAGCACGGGGGACGGTTTTCGCGTGCGCACCGCGCGAGGCACCCGGCCTATCCATCCCGGTGACGAGGTGGAGGCCGGGCCACACCGTCTGCGCTTCGTGGCCATCCCGCTCGGGGAGGCCGGCCCGCGTACCACCCGCCGCGTGGGCGAGTTCGGCGAGCCGCTTCACATCCTCGCCCGTTTCGACTCGGTGCAGATCCACCGCGATGGGCGCGCGCCGGTGATCTTCGCCGGCATGCAGGCGCGGTGCCTCTCGGAGCTGGTTTCCGTCGACGGTCCCTTGTCCTGGACCGGGCTCACCGCCGAGCTCTGGCCGGAGGAAGACGACCCCCAGGTTCGCCGCGGGCGTCTCGACGCGCTCTTGATGCGACTGAGGCGACGCCTGCGCGCCACGGGCATCCGCACCGATCTTGTTCGCAGCGACGGGGCCGGCACGGTCGAGCTGGTCCGTTACCCAAGCGACCAGGTGGAGGACCTCGGATAGTGCCCCAGCGCTGGACCCCCGGACCCTTGCCCTATGAGATGGGCGGCGTCATCGGGCGCGGGGGCATGGGCGAGGTGCGGGCCGCGCACGATCCGCTCCTGTCGCGCGATCTCGCGGTGAAACTGGTGACGCCCGGTGACGCCGCGAGCGCGCGTAGGCTCGCCCGGGAGGCGGCGCTCACCGCTCGGCTGGAGCACCCCGGAATCGTCCCTGTCTACGCTGCCGGACGGGCCGAGGACGGCCGTTCCTGGTACGCGATGCGGCTGCTCCCCGGTCGATCACTCGCCGGCGCGGTGGCCCAGGCGGGCGATGTGTCCTCGCGACTTCGCCTCGTGCGTCACGTGCTCGACGCCGCGCTGGCGGTGGCCTACGCGCACGGGCAGGGCGTGATCCACCGGGATCTCAAACCCGCCAACATCCTCACCGGCGGCTTCGGCGAGACCATCGTGGCCGACTGGGGCCTCGCGTGCACGCTCGAGGAGGCGCGAGCGGGCGAGGCCGGTCTCGGGACGCCCGGGTATTCAAGCCCGGAACAGCAGGCGGGCAAGCCGGTGGATCCCCGCACCGACGTGTTTGGCCTCGGCGCGATCCTCGCCGAGGTGCTCACCGGGCAGCCGATCGACCTCGGCGTGCGCGCCGGGCTGCGCGACGCCTCGAGCTTCGCGCCCGAGCTGGTGGCGGTGGCCGAGCGGGCCATGGCCACCGACCCTGCCGATCGCTACGCCACAGCCTCGGCCTTTGCCGACGACTTGCTCGCCTGGTTCGAGGGCCGCCGGGTGGCG
Organism: Pseudomonadota bacterium; assembly: GCA_005778355.1. GTDB lineage: Bacteria > Myxococcota_A > UBA796 > UBA796 > SXON01 > SXON01. The sequence continues at coordinate 15,392 of SXON01000194.1, forward strand.
GCGCATGAGTACTCGACTGGCGAACTCGTGTCGCGACTTGTGAAACGATGGCGCGTTCCGCTCGCGGTCGCCGCCGTGGGACTCCTCGGCGTGACCGCCGCGCTTGCCTTCGGCTCGCGCGAGGCCACCGCCGCGAGGGAGTTGGCCGACGCCTCCGAAGCCAGGGCGCTTGCGGCCCGGGAACAGGAAGTCCGGGCCTTCGCGGCGGCGCTCCGGGCGCAGTCGTCCATCGCGGTGGCCGACGGGCGCGCCATGGAGGCTGAGCTCCTCGCCGTCCACGCGCTCCGTCGCGACGACAACGCCGACGCGCGTGGCGGTCTTGCTGCCGTGTATGGGCGCCCCCGTTGGACGCTCGGGTCCACGCGTCCCGCCTGGACCTGCAACCGTCGAGCCCTCTCTGCCGACGGTCACCGCGTGCTCTGCCTCGGTGACACTTCCGCGCGGGTGATCGAGGTGGAAAGCGGTGAATCCTGGTCGGTCCCCGGCGAGTGGATTCGTGGCACCTTCGCCGGCGCCGGCGACCGTGTCGTGCTCGCCGACGCGGAACTCTGGCTCCACGCGTGGCGGGTCGGCGAGTCACCGGTCCCGCTGGGCGCCCGGGTGAGCCGATCGGTCGGCTTCGCGCACAGCCTCCTCCCGGGCCACCAGGCCGTGCTCACCTCGCGGGATGAGCTCGGCATCAACGTGAACACGGGCGGCTCGGAGGTGATGCACCTGTGCGACAAGGGCGTGCCGCAGGCCGTGGGCGTGGAAGCCAGCGGCAGCATCGTGGCCGGCTGCAGCGACCAGGTCTTGCTCCGGCGAGCGCCCAGCGGCGCGATCACGACGATCCGTGTGCTAGGTGGAGACGACGGCGTGCCCTCGCTCGTGCAGCCCTTGCCGGGCGGTCGGCTCTTCGTGGGCACGGTGAACGGCACCGCGATGGTGCTTTCGCCCGGCGGCGAGGTGCTCGCGCGGAGGCGGCTGGGCGAGGACGCGGTCTACACGGCGAGCCTGCGCGGCGACCGGGTCGTGGTGGGACTCACCGGCGGCGACCTCTTGGCGTGGGACCTCGCCGCCGACGTCGTCACCATGCACTTTCGTGGCCTCGGCATCCTCTCGGCCTGGGTGGGTGATGACCGGCTTCGCGTGCTCGGGGGAACAGTCGAGGAGCGGGTGGCACCCGCCGCCGCCTTCCCGCACCGCCTGCGCATTGGGGCTGGCGTGAGCGCGCTAGCCTACTCGCCCGACAGCAGTCGACTCGCGGTGGCCGCCGGGAAGGGCCTCGCCGCTGTCTACAGCGCTGCCGACGGACGGCTGGTCGTGCGCACACCGCCGGGCGACGACGTGGTGAAAGATGTGGCCTTCAACGGCGCGGGAACCGAGGTGCTCGCGGCCTCTGCCGGCCTCGTGCAGCTGGTTCTCTCGGGCGTGGACGGGGCATCACGCGTGCTCATCCGCGAAGAGGCCTGGCGGCGGGCGGCCTGGGCGCCCGATGGCACCATCATCGGCGCCCCCTACAAGCCCGAGTACACCCGAATCGGGGGGGCCCGCGTGGAGCGCGGTGCCGACCCTCCGGGCTTCAACGATCTGGAGCCGATCCTCGGCGGTCGCGGCCTCGTGGGCATGTCGGCCGACGACGGCGTCTGGGTGTCGACCGACGCCGGGGCCACGGCCTGGCGGCAGATCGGCCAGTACCCCCAGGCCATCGGCGTGGCGGCCGGCGGCGACCGGGTCGCGGTGGCGGACAACGCGCGGGTGCTGACGGTCGACCTCGACGGGCGGGCCACCTGGTCGACCGCGGCCCCGATGGGCGCCACGGACATCGCGGTGTCGGGCGACGGTGAGTGGGTGGCGCTGGGGACGATGGACGGTGCCGTGCACGTGTACCGCGTGGGCGAGGCCGCGCCCCGCGCCACCATGCGGGCGCACCGGGCGCGCGTGGGCGCCGTGGCCTTCGCCCCCGATGGTAACTGGCTCGCCAGCGGCGGCTGGGACGAGGAGGTGCGCCAGTGGTCGATGGCGGCGCTCACCGTCGATCCCGAGGTGGCGGTGCGCGAGGCCGAGGCGGCCTGGGGACGCGATCTCGACGCCATCTTGTCGGCGGGGCCGGGGGTGGAGCCGCGCTGAATTTCACGCTCGCGTAGGCTCCCACCGTGCGTTCCGCAGGAACGAGGCGTCGAGGTACTCGCGCTCGATCACCGAGGCCATCTCCTCCGCGTCGCGGAAGCGGTCGTAGTCCACGCGCACCACGGGCACCGTGCGTGAAATGTCCTCGATGAACCGGTTGTACTCGGCGTACAGCGCCTGCAGGTACTCCAGCGTGATGCCGGTCTCCACCTCGCGCGAGCGCATCTTGATGCGCTCCATGCTGCGCTCCGGCTTCACGTCGAGGTACACGATCACGCTCGGCCGGCACATGAAGTTGCTCATGTGCCGGAACAAGGAGAGGTAAGTGCGGTAGTCGCGCTCTTCCATCAGGCCGATGTCGACGAGCATCCGCGCGAAGACCGCGTCCTCGTAGATCGTGCGGTCCTGCACGCCGCCGCCGCCGCGCCAGATGATCTCCTGGTGCTGCTGGAAGCGCCGGTTGAGCAGGTAGATCTGCGTGGCGAAGCTGTACTGCTTGGTGTCGCGGTAGAAATCGGCGAGGTACTCGTTGTCGCCAACTGGCTCGTAGTACACCGGCAGGTCTAGGTGCTCGCCGAGGGTACGAGCGAGGGTGCTTTTCCCGGCGCCGATCATGCCGGCGATGCCGATGAAGAGGTCGTTGAGACGCGTGGGGGAGCGGTGGTCGGCCATTCGGCGCGGCTAACGCACGGCCGCGAGCGTTTCCCGCTCCTCCCGCAGCGCCAGCACCGCCGGGCTCGTCCAGCCGAGGCGGGCCGCCACCTCCACGCCCTTGTCGTAACAATTGAAGGCCTTGGTGCGCGGTGCCTCGGCGCGGGTGGCCACCTCGGTTCGAAAGACGTCGACCTGCTCGCCCCGCAGTCGCGACGGCGGACGTGCCTGAGCGAGGTCGTCGGCGAGATCTTCGTACGCCCGTCCGACCACCAGCAAGGAGCCGGTGATCCACTCGGGCTCGTCGGTCTTGAAAACGGCGTACATCTGGGCCTCGGCGTCTTGCACGAGGCGAACGCGCTTGGCGAGGTTGCGCTTCTGGCGACCCTCGGTGGTGTCGAACTCCAGCGCGTTGGCGCTCGCCGCGTAGCTGTCGATCAGCGCGGTACGCGCGCGCCCCACCATCCAGGGGTGCATCCCGCTGGCCTCCACGCCATCGACGCGCGCCCGGATGCGACGGGCCCCGCGGCTCGCCTTGCCGCCGTGCAAGTCGAGGATCCCGGCCTGCAGTTGGAGGACGGGGACGAACTCTGGAGCGAGGCCGGGGGTGTCGAGCAGGGCCGCGAGCTCGGCGTGCGCCTCGGCGTGCCGACCCAGGTCGTCGAGCACCACCACCAGGTGGAATTGGGCCTCGGCTGCGGCAGGGCCGCCCGCCATCACCGCCGCCCGGTAGTAGGGCTCCGCCTCTCCCGGTCGCCACTGCAACTCCTCCGCCAGGCCCCGCTCGAGGTTCCAGCGCGCCTCGTCTTCGGGATCGACGAGCGGGCGCACCACGTCGAGGTAGGCGGCGGCGCCGGAGAAGTTCCCGGCGTGACGGGCGTCGATCGCCTGCTCGAGGGGGTCGACGGCGAACGCAATCGTGGCGCACAGGAGGCTCATGTCGAAACCTGACCACGATCTTGGCCCGAGGTTCCCAGGACCGCAATCCACGTGAACGCCGCGCGGGCGACCTCGAGATCGCCGAGGGTGTCCTGGGTGAGGCCGCCCACGAGCACGCCGACCAGACCGGCCGCGGCCGCGGGGTGGCCCCGGCGGAAGACGGCGGCCACCAGGGCCGCGAGGGCCGCCAGCGCGCCGAGGCCGGCCGCAGCGTGGAGTTGCAGCAGGCTGTCGTGCGCGTGGTTGGGGAAGTAAAAATCGTGGTCGAGCGCCGCGTAGAGGGTCTCGGTGGCGGTGCCGTAGCCGCCCGCGCCGGCCGTCCCTGGCGGTACCTGGAGCGCGCCCGTCCACAAGACCGCTCGCTGGCGGAGCTCCTCCCGGTCGGCGAAGAGCGCCAGCGCCGCCACGGTCGCGGCCGCCCCGCCGAGCAAGGCGCCTGCTCGCCACTTGTCGTCGCCGCGGAGCGCGATCACCGTCGCGATGAGCGCGATCGGCGCGGCGTCGCTGCCACTGGCGAGCACGCCGAGGGCCATCGGCACGGCGGCCCACCACGCGCGGCCGTGCACGGCCACCGCCAGCGGAGGCAAGAGCGCGTAGGCCAGCGTGAGGTGGTGGGAGAAAGCGGCGTGTCCCCCGGCGCCGGCGGCGCGCTGGGCCAGAGCCCAGAGCCCGGCCACTGCCGCCGCGCCGAGTCCGAGGCGAAGTGCGCGGGCGTCGGTCAGCGTGGGGAGGGCGAGCAGTGGGGCGAGGATCCACGCGTGGCCGATGCCCTCGCGGGCGGGGCCGCCCGCCAGCGGGGAGAGCGTGTAGACCGCCGCGAGGGCAAGAGCGCCAGGCATCCACGGGTCATCCAGCCGCGCACGGAGGTTGCCGGAGAAGAGCGACCAGGCCAGCGCCAGTCCCGTCGCGACCTCGAGCGCGCCGGTCGACAGCGGCAAGCTGAGGAGCACGAACCCGGTGACGACGAGTCCCGGGTTCATCGGGCCAGCGCCTCGTAGATTTCCATCGTGCGGTCGGCCACGTGGTCCCACCCGAAGCGCGAGAGCGCCCGCTGTTGCGCGGCGGCCCCGATCGCCTCGAGGGCGGCAGGCGAGGCGCGGCAGGTCTCGCGAAGCACGTTGGCCCAGGCCTCGATGTCGCCGACCGGCGCGCGCCACCCGATGTCTCCGGTCACCTCCAGGTTGGGCGGGATCTCCGACACCACCGGAGGCAAGCCCGCCGCCATCCCCTCCAGGAGCGCCACAGGCAGGCCCTCCACGTGGCTCGGAAGCACGAACGCGCGCGCGTGGGTGAGGAGCATGCGCTTCTCCAGGCCGAACTGTGGCCCGGTGAAGATCACCCGTTCCTCGGGCGCGATCTTGCGCAGGTGGGTCACGAAACCGGGCGTGTACGCGCTACCGCCAGTGATCACCACCGGCAGGTCGAGCCGCCCGCGGGCGGCAGCGGCCACCAGCGTCTCCAGCCCCTTCTCGGGAACCAATCGCCCAAGAAAAAGCAGGTATTTGCCAGGGCGGAGCATGGGGAAGATGCGTGGGTCCCAGTCCACCGGCTGGTGCGGCTCCACCCCGTTTGGTAGCCGCGTGGCCTCGCGCCCCTGTTCACGGCACCACTCGGTCAGCTCCGCGCTCACGGCGACCAGCGCGTCGGCGGAGCGCAGCGCTGCCCCGGCGCCGAGACGGAGTACCGAACGGGCCAGCCTCCCCCACTTGTCGCGGGTCCAGTCGCGACCGTGGAGCGTGACCACCGAGCGCCGCCCGAGGGCCCGAGGCACCGCGGCGAAGAGGCCGGGCCCGCAGGCGTGGAGGTGCACCACGTCGTGACGAATACATGCCCGAGGCGCGCACAGCGCCGTGTGGACGAAGGCCTCCGCGCTCCGGTCGTACACCGTCGGCACGTCGGCGAGCCGCACGCCCTCGCGGTAGCAGTTTCCGTGCGGGTTGTAGCGAGGACGGCAGTACACCGTCACGTGGGCGCCTCGGGCCACGAGGCGGGGCGCCAGGGCCGCCACGTGCGCCTCTACGCCGCCTTCGGTGCCCCAGGGGCTGCGCAGGCCGGCGTGGGCGATGAAGAGTTGTCGCGACTTCACGGCAACGACACGCCGTGGGCCTCGCAACGGGCGGCGAACTCGCGCGCCACCCAGGCCGAGTGGTCGTGCAGGTGGTTGGTGGCCACCCCCGCCTCCTGCTTGAAACGCTTACGACGATCCAGCTCGTCGAGCCACCGGTAACGCCAGGCCCAGAAACGCTGCATGACGGCGCGCGCGGTGTCGTCCCAGTCGGCCGGGACCCGGGCCTCCACGGCGTGGGGTGCGAGGATCGGCGGCGCCATCGCCGCGCGCTGTCGCGACCCGTCGAGCCCGGGTACGAAGCGCCGCGCCCAGGGGTTCGCGTCGACGAGCGCCACGCAGGCCTCCGCGCCGGCCATGGGCACGGCGGTGGCCAGCTCCACGGCGGTGAACATGGTGTGCTCGGGGATGGCCAGGCTCAACTCGTCGAGGATGTAGTTGGTACAGAGGCTCTCGCGCGCCAGCGGGGGCAGGAGCCGTCGCGCGCCGTGCAGGCTCGACTTCACCGTCCACGCGCGTCCGGGGGCCACCACCAGCATGAAGTCGATGTCACCATCGTCGCTGGCGCTCTGTTTGGACAGGCTCCCCGTCACCAGCACGCCCCTCACGAACGGCACGCGCGCGAGGGCGGCCGCGGCGAGCTGGGCCCGCCTCCACAGGCGCTCTGCCGCCCGCGCGCGAGCCTGGCGGGGAACGCGATCCTCTCCTCGTCCGGTGCGGTACACCCAGCGGCCGTCGCGCTCGACGCCGAGCGAACTTGCCTCCTGGATCGCCGCGTCGATCGCGTTGCCCTCGAGCCCAACCAGTCGCGACAGCTCGTCCACACGCAGGGGGTGCCGGAACACGTCGAAGTAGTGAACCAGCCGCGCCGCATGCTCGGCCCCCGCGCTACACTCCCGGCGGGAGATCGGAATGCGCGCTTCCTGGTTCGTAATGCTCGGCCTCGCGGCTTGCACCGGCGATGAAGGCAAAGAAGGCGACACGGCCGACACGGGTGGGGAAGATACCGCCGGTGGCGGCGGAGAGCTTGACAACTGGTCGGCCAGCGGCACCGGTGACGCCTACTTCGCGGATGGCGAACGAGACAATTCTCTGTTCACGCTCACGATGTCACGCGCCACGGAGCCCCGCGAGGGCGAGGCCTACCACGGCTTTGTCGCCGCCTCCGACGGCGTGCTGGTGCCCGTGGGTGAGATCGTCGTCAACGGTGAAGACGTCAACTACACCTTCGACATGGGCGAGAACGCGATCATCAAGGGCTACAGCCACTTCGAGGCCTGGGCCAGCGCCACCGGCGAGGCGGGCGAGGGCGACGCGGTGTGGATCGGCGACGTGGACCCCACGATCTTCACCACCATCCAGTCCATGCTCATCGCGTCGATGGAAACGCCGGATGAGCAGGGCTCCCTCCGCGCGCTCGAGTCGCACGTGGAGTTCCTCATCGAGCAGGCTGCCGGTGCGTCGAGCGCCGGCCTGACCGACGAGGAGGTGGGCACCCTGTGCGAGATGATTGGCAACGCTCTGGAAGACCCTTCGGTCGACAGCGACGACGACGGCGAGGTGGAAACCTTCGACGACGTGATGGCGGTGCAAGGCACCAGCGACGGGTATGGCTACGTCGAGCTCATCTTCGACGATCTGGGCGAGGCGAACGACGTGGTGGATCCCACCGATCCGATCCACACCAACATCGAGCAGGCTTACGACGGCGTGCAGTTCACGGAGTTCTGGGCCGAGCGCGCCGCCAGCGACGCCCACAGTGGGGCCTCGGCCGGGGGCGACAGCGCACTGACCCGGCTCGAAGATGTGGCTGAGCAGCTCAGCTGGACGCTGGTCGGCAACGACATCGATGAAGACGGCGTACTCGAGTACGACACCGAGGGCGGCCTCGACTACGCGGTCGACCAGGTGAGCCAGATGGCACAGTTACCGATCGAGGCGGCCAAGTAAACTGCCTTTGCGGCGGGCCATGCGCGGATGCACCCGTGTGCAGCTTGGCACGCCCCGCTCGCGTGACTATACGCCGGGCGCCCGATGGACGCTCTGAGCTGGATCTACGCCGTGTTGGTCGGCACCCTGTGCCTCCACGGCCTGCATCGCTACGTGCATCTCGCGCGTTTTTGGCGCACAGTGCGTCGCGACCCGATTGTGCCTGCGATGCCCGCCGAGCTCCCGGTGGTCACGGTGCAGCTGCCGGTCTACAACGAGCGCGACGTGGTGGCGCGGCTGGTTGATGCCGCCGCCGCCCTCGACTGGCCGGCCGACCGGCTGCACATCCAGCTGCTCGACGACAGCAGCGACGACACCGCCGCTTGCGCCCAGGGCGCCCTCCATCGAGCTCGCACCCGGGGCCTCACGGTCGAGCTCATCCAGCGTCGCGACCGCACCGGCTTCAAGGCGGGGGCTCTCGCCCACGGCCTCGCGACAGCGCGGGGTGAGCTCGTCGCGATCTTCGACGCCGACTTCGTGCCCCCGCGCGATTTCCTCCGCCGGCTCGTGCCGCACTTCGCCGACCCCACGGTGGGCGTGGTCCAGGCACGCTGGGGTCACCTCAACGACGGCGACAGCGCGCTCACCCGCGCCCAGGCGTTGATGCTCGACGCGCACTTCCGCCTCGAGCACCTGGGCCGCAACCGCAGCGGCGCGTGGTTCAACTTCAACGGGACTGCCGGCATCTGGCGCCGCGCGGCGATCGAGGCGGCCGGCGGCTGGCAGGGCGACACCTTGACCGAAGACCTCGACCTCAGCTACCGCGCGCAGGCCGCCGGCTGGCGCTTCGTGTATCGCGACGATGTGGTTGTCCCTGCCGAGCTTCCCGCCACGCTGGCCGCCTTCCGGGCCCAGCAGTCACGCTGGGCCAAGGGCTCCGTGGAAACCCTTCGCAAACTCGGCGCGCGCGTCCTTCGCGCCCCGGTGCCGCTCTGGGTCCGTGCCGAGGCGCTGCAGCATCTGAGCGCCAATCTGGCGTGGCCGCTGGCCCTCGGCGTGGCCCTGCTCATGCCGGCAGTGGCGCTCTCCTCGGGGGGGAACACCTTGCGGCACCTGGTGCTCGACCTCCCCGCGTTCTTCTTCGCGACCGTCTCGCACGCGGCGTTCTTCGCCGCCGCCCCGCTCGCGGGCGATGTCGCGACGCCGTCCCGGGCTGGGTGGCGACGGCTCATCGACCTGCCGGCGGCGGTCCTCCTCGGCATCGGCATGTCGGTCAACCAGTCTCGGGCCGTGTACGAGGCACTCCGCGGGCGTCGCAGCGCCTTCGTGCGCACCCCCAAGCAGGGCACCGGCACGGGGTCGTACCGGGCCGCCCTCGCCGAGGGGTTGCCGGTCGAGGGCTTGCTCTGCGCCTGGCACCTGGTGGGCATCCTCGGCGCGGTGGCGCTCGGGCACTATGGCAGCGTGCCCTTCCTCGCGCTGTTCGCGGTTGGATTTGGCTGGGTGGCGACGCAGAGCCCCCGGCGTGTGTCGGCGCCCGCGTCCTTGCCCACCGAGGTCCTAGCCAAGTAGGCGGGGGACTTTTCCGAAGGGATCGTCCACGACCAGCGCCCCCTCGGGCTCGATGCGCTCACGATGGGCCTCGATCCCCACCGTGCGGAGCTTCTCCGGCGCCCCGCACCCTGTCACGACGAGCCGGTACTTCTGTAGCAACAAGGCGAGCATGATCGCCCGCTGCGTGCCGCCGCCGGTGGGCGCTTCGCCCGAGAGCAGGCTGGTCCAGGGGTGAGCCACTCGGGCGGCGAGCTCAGCGAAGGCGTGCTCGCCGGAGCCCTCGCCGAGACCCTCGGGACAGGCCGCCTCCAGGTAGAGCGTGGCGCCGGGCGAGAGCGGCGGACGGGCCGAGAGGCCCACGTAGGTGGCGGCGCGGCTGGCCTGGTAGAAGTTCACCGCCTTGCGCGGCGGCACGCGGAAGACCATCGCGTCGTAAGCGCGAGGCAGATCCCACCAGCAGTCCAGCGAGGCGGCCGCTTGCCGAAACGTCCGCACGGGTTCCCCGGCGAGCCAGCGACCGCCGGCGGTGTTGAGCGCGTAGGTACAGCCGGCCATCGCGCCGAGCGTGTCGATCGCCGCGCGGAAGGGGTTGCCCTCCACCTGCCCGACGAGCACGCCGGGGGCCGTCACGCGGTCGCGATGGTGCAGGGCGTCGATCGTCGCGCGGGCGCCGATGCCCACGGTCACGCCCTTGTGTCCCCCGGAGAAGCCGGCGTACTGGTGCATCTCCACGACGCCGACGGTCCAGATGGCGTCGCAAACCTCGACGTGTCGCGACACGCCACCGTGGATGCCATCGAAAGCCCCGGTGGGGATGGTGTCATCGGGGTCGTGCTGGACGACCAGGAAGGGCGATGGGAAGAGCTCGTCCGCGCGCATGCGGCGGTGCAGGCCGAGGCCGACGATGGCCACCGCGTCGTCGCAGTAGGGCCGAAGCGCCGCGAGCGCTGCACCCACGTCGACCGGGCGTGTGCCGTCGGGGACGGCGATGGCCGCGCGCCGGGCCCGTGGAGGCGGGTTGGCGGCGAGGGCCTCGGCGGGGGTGGTGAACACGCCGCCGCAGTGTAGCGGCTCCCGGGCTCAGGCCCCCCCGTCGAGGGCGAAGAGTTGCAGGTTCACCACCGCCACGCGCTGTCCCGGGGCGGACTCGGCCACGATCGCGCGCATCGCGTGGTAGTGCGCGCGCTGGAGCTCGCGCAGGCGCTCGAAGTCGGCGTCGCTCACCACGAACACGTTGTAGGAGAACTGGCCGCTCGCCTCGCGCTCGATCCGCTCGGCCGCCACGCGAGTCCAGTGAGCCTTGAGGCGCCGGCTCACCTCGGGGCGGCTGCGCGTGTCGACCGTGGTGGCCACCGGCGCGTAGTGGGTGCCGGTCCACGAGGCCTGGCCGGACGCGGCGAGGAAGTCGATGCAGCGGTCTTCCTCGGCCTCGTCGATGCCGAGCCGGCGCGCGATCCAGCCTGGCCGGTGGCGCGGCAGGGCCCCGTAGTCGGTGAGCTCCATGGCGCGCAGCACGGCCTGGGTCCAGGGCAGCTCGTAGGCGCCACGTCGCCGCGCCTCGAGCTTTCGCCACTCCTCGGCGATCGATGGCAGCGCCAGCGGGTCGACGAGCGCCGCCACGAGGTCGACCACGCGCAGGCTCGCGGCGTCGACCACGCGGAGGAAGTCGGGGAGCCGCGGCTCAGTCTGCCCCACGAGCCAGCGCTGGACCGAGAAGCGCGAGAGCCCGGCACGGCGCGACAGCTCCACGATCGGCGTGCTGCCTCGCAGCGTGTCGAGCAAGAGCGCCACGCCTGCGGGGGACGCGGGGTGGAACTCGTTCATCCAGAAGGGGGGCTCGCCGAGGAAGGCGCGGAGGCGCGCGTCGACATCGATGCCGGCGCGACCTGCGGCGCGGAGTGCCTCCGACGCGGTGGGGCTACGCCGCCCGGCCTCCCAGGTGTAGGCGACGTTGCTCTGGTAGCCGAGCCGCCGGGACCACGCGGTTTGCGAGCGCTTCCCGCGGAGTGCCACCAGCAGCTCCCGCGCGAGCTGGTCGTAGTTCATCTTCGACATATAGCAGAAATGCACATCGGGCGGCAACGCTGAGGGAGGAGACGTGCAGCTCTGCGCTTCGCAGTGCGCCGCCGTGGGGGTAGGATTCCCCCATGTGGCGGATCCTGCTCCTCGTCCTCTTCCCCCTGGCGTGCGGCCAGGAAGGCGAGTTCCTCTGTCCCGAGTGCGATGGCGGTCACTCCGACACCGCCGACATCGGCGACGCGGACACCGACACCGACAGCGATAGCGACACGGATAGCGACACGGATAGCGACACCGACACCGACTCGGGTACCGGCGACACCGGCGACACCGGCCAGGCGCCGCCAGACGGTGTCTACACTGGCGGCATCGAGCTCCTCGCGACCACCAGCGATGGCGGATCCGACACGTGTACCGGCGATCTCCGCGCGATCATCGACAGCGCCGCCGCGCCGACCATCGCGGGCACCGCGAAGTGCACCTTCGCGGGATCGCTGGCCGCGGCCTACCCCGCCGGGCTCGCCCTCGGTTTGCAGGGTGAGCTGGGCCGCCCGCCGGCCGCGAGCGGAACGCTGACGGTCGAGGGCGAGGACTGGAGCTGGACGGGTGAGGCCAGCGATGGGCATTTCATCGGGTCTTTCTCCGGGACGCTCTCGGGCAGCACGCCGATGAGCGTTACCGGCAGCTTCGACACGGAGCTCTAGCGGAACTGCACAAGTCTGCGCAGTACCGCCGGGGGGAAAGTGCGAATCCGGTCTAGCGTTCAGCACCCGGCCCGTGGGATGGTTCCTCCAGCCCGGAGGCAAAATGCGTACGTTCTCTGTCCTTCCTCTCGTCCTTCTCGTCGCCTGTAGCAGCAGCGCCACGTCCGACTTCCTCGGCGGCGGCAGCCACGCCGACACCGCGTCGGGGTCCTACGACGCCGACAGTGACACCGACACCGACGCCGACGCCGACACCGACTACGGCGACCAGGCCGATACCGGCCGCCCGTCCAGCGACAGCGGCGACACCGACACCGACACCGAGGGCACGCCCTGCGAGGAGGAGGAGCCCGTTCGCCTCTACATCTCGCCCGACGACTCCAACTCCATGGGCAGCGCCGTGCTCGGCCGCAACGCGGTGCTCGAGGGCTGGGGCAGCGCCCCGCAGGCCCCGATTCGCGTGCACGAGATCTTCAACTACTACGAGTGGGACTACCCCGCCGCCGAGCTCGAGTCGCTGCGCGTCACGCCCTCGCTCGAGAAGCAAGTCGACGGCACCTGGATCCTGCAGCTCGGGATCTCCAGTCCGCCCCTCGGCAACGACAACCGGCAGCCGATGAACCTGGTGTTCTCGCTCGATACCTCGGGCTCGATGGCAGGTGGCCCGATGGAGGACCTGAAGGACACGATGCGCGCCATCGCCGGGAGCCTGCGCTACGGCGACCTGGTGTCGGTGGTGGACTGGTCGGAAACCCCCTCGGTCTCGCTCCGCGCCCACCCCGTGAGCGGAGCCGACGACGCCACGCTGCTGGCCACGGTCGACGCGCTCACCTCGAACGGCGGCACCAACCTCGAGGGCGGCCTGGAGCGCGCCTACGAGCTGGCCGAGGCGAACTACAGTGACAACCGCATCAACCGCGTGGTTCTCATCAGCGACGGCGGCGCGAACATCGGGGTGACGAGCGAGGAGGTCATCGGCCGCTACGCCGGGAGCGAGTTCCGCGCGGGGGTGTACCTGGCGGGCGTCGGCGTGGGCACCGGCAGGACCTACAACGACGACCTGATGGACGAGGTCACCGACCTCGGCAAGGGCGCCAGCACCTTCGTGGACAACGCGACTGAGGCCTGGCGCGTGTTCGGTGAGTCTCGATTCGTCGAGCAAATGGACGTGGCGGCGCGAAACGTCCGCGTCACCCTCGATCTGCCCCCGGGCTTCTCCATCGGGCGCTCCTCCGCCGAGGAATACAGCACCGACCCCACCCAGATCGAGCCGCAGAACATCGCCCCGAGCGACAGCGTCGTCATCTTCAACCGGCTCGACACCTGCGCCCCCGAGCAGGTGAGCGGCGAGAGCACCGTGGGCGTCACCTTGAACTGGCAGGATCCGGCAACGCTCCAGGAGCGCTCGATGGAGCAGTCCTGGACCTTCGCGGAGTTGCTCGCGGCCGACGGCGCGCGCATCGCGAAGGGCAAGGCGCTCTACACCTACGGCCAGGCCCTGGCGGCGTGGCAGAGTGGGCGCCGCTCGGAGACCGAGTGGGCCGTCGACCTGGCCCTCGTCACGCTTGAGGCGGCGGAGCAACAGAATCCCGGCGACGATGCGCTCGAGGAAGTCCGCCTGGTGCTCGAGGTCCTCGACTAGCCCACCCGCGCCAGCCGCCCGGGGCGGGCGCCCGTGAGCTGCCCCTCCCGCGCGATGGGCTGACCGGCCACGAGCGTGGCCACATAGCCGTCGGCGTCTTGCAGGAGGCGTTGCCCCCCCGCGGGCAGGTCGCGGACCATGCGTGGCCCGTAGAGGCGAAGTCGCGACAGGTCGATGATGTTCAGGTCGGCGCGCTGGCCCAGCGCCACGCGCCCTCGATCGCTGAAGCCGATGAAGTCGGCCGGTCGCGCGCTGAGGAACTGCACCGCCCGCTCCACCGGCCAGCGGCCCCGCTCTTTCACCCAGTGCGACAGGTAGAAGGTGGGAAAACTCGCGTCGCAGATCGTGCCCACGTGGGCGCCGCCATCGCTCAGGCCCGGCAGGGCGCGGGCGTGGCTCATCATCTCGTACACCGGTTCGAGATCGAAACTCGCATAGTTGAAGATGGGGAAGTACACCAGTTCCCGCCCTTCGCGATCGAGCAGCGCGTCGTACAGCGCCTCCACCGGTGAAACGCCCTGCGCCCGCGCGCGCGCGCCGATCGACGCCGTGACCGGCGGCTCGTAGTCCGGGTTGTCGCCGAGCCGGAACATGCGGAAGGCGAGGCGATCGAGCTGGGCGAGCAAGTGGTCGACAAGGGGCGGGACCGCGCTCCCGTCGCCCGACACCGCCACGCTCGCCTCGGCGACGATCCGGGCGCGCACGGCCGGTTCGCGCATCGCCACCACCCGCTCGGCGAGGGGAACCGTCGCCAGCGCCTGGTAGCTCGGCTTGCCGATGAAGGGGTGGTAGGTGCAGCCCAGGCCCAGCAAGACGCCGATTCCGCGCGGGGCCACTTGCACGTGCAGGTCCAGGCCCCGGGCCACGCCCTGGTCGACCCGCGCGAGGATGCGTTTCCACTGGCCGGGGTCGCCGTCGCGCTGGCTCAGCGAGATCGACAGCGGTCGGCCGCCGGCGGCGCGGGTCATCGACTCGAGCACGTCGAACTCCGCGTCGAAGGGCTCGGGCCCGCGGGCCATGTCGAAGTCCGACACCGCCTGGAGCACGCCTCGGCCGAGCCCCGAGAAGGCAGCGGCGACCCCTTCCAGTTCCCGGGTGGCCGCCTCGGAGGCGGGCGTCGCGGCGCCGCTTCGCGCCCGGTGGTTGTCGGTCCGACCCGTCGAGAAGCCCACCGCGCCCGCGAGGAGGGCGGCGCGCAGCTCGCCGCGCATCGCAGCGATGTCGGCCTCGGTGGCCTCCTCGTTGGCCACGGCACGCTCGCCCATCGCGTACACCCGTAGCGCGTCGTGAGGCACCTGCGCAGCGAAGTCGATCGCATGCGGCATGGCGTCGAGCGCCTGCATGTACTCGGCGAAGCCCTCCCAGCCCCAGCGGATACCCTCGGCGAGCGCGCTGCCGGGGATGTCTTCCACGCCCTCCATCAAGGCGATCAGCACGTCGCGATCACGAGCGTGGGCGGGCGCGAAGCCCACGCCGCAGCTGCCCATCACGCAGGTGGTCACGCCGTGGAGCGAGGAGGGGGCGAAGTCGGCGTCCCACGAGGCTTGCCCGTCGTAGTGGGTGTGGATGTCGACCCAACCGGGGGTCACGATCGCGCCCTGGGCGTCGATCGTCTCGCGAGCCGCGCCGAGGGTGCCGATCTCCACGATGCGGCCGTCGCGGATGCCCACGTCGGCGGTGAAGGGGGCCCCGCCGTTGCCGTCCACCACCGTGCCACCCACGATCTTGAGGTCGAGACTCACGCACACTCCGGTCGAGGGGCGGATGTATCACCTAGGCCAGGCAGTCTCGCGGGCAAGAAGTGCATAAAAGGGTAGGTATATCGCCCACCGCACCCAGGTCTGCTCTGCCCAAGCGCCGGTGAGCGGGTCGAGCGTCGCGAGCACGAGGTAGGCGAGGGGAACCAGCGCACCGAGGCCCACCCAGGCCCAGCGACGGAGCAAGAGCGCAGGGACGAGGGGCCACAGCACGTACCAGGGGTGCACCGTGGGTGAGAGCATGACGAAGGCACCGAAAACCCAGAGGCAGAGCTGCACCGGGTCGCGACAACGCCACAGCGCCCACCCGGTGACAATGACGCCCACGGCTTGCAGCCCGAGCCGCACGTTGCCTCCTCCCAGCCCGAGGCCGACGAGCGCCGGGTATACCGAGCCGTTGAACGACCAGTGGGCCCTGTATGCCTCGAAACCACGAGTGAAACCGTCGCCGAGTAGGGGTGCAAACGCGAGTGCTGTGGCGATGGCGGCGACGAGCATTGTCCGTGGGCGCTGGCGGAGCAAGAGCACGCCCGGGAGGAGCTTCACCATCGCGCCCACCCATGCGCCGAGCGAGCTCTGGTCAACGAGGGCCACGGCGAGGGCGAGCGTGGCCACTGGTTCGAGGTGACCGCCGGTGGCGGCCTCCACCGCCGGGAGGGGGAGCAGCGCCCAGGTCCAGCCGGCGACGTGATCGCGGCGGGCGAGAACCACGGCAGTGCCAATGTCGCAGAGGGTGACGAACCATCGCCACGTGGCGACCCCCTGCGACGCCACCACCACGAAGAGGAGCTGTGCGCCCGGCGGGTAGATGCTGCTCACCTCGCGGTGGTTCACCCGCGCCCACACGTCGTCGCGCAGGTGGCTCAACGCGGGACTGTCGGGAGCGTGCGCGAACGGCGAGAAACCAGCCAGCCAAGTACGGCCTTCCCAGGTGAAGCGGTAGAGGTCGTCCGACAGAGTGGGATCGACCGCGAGCAGGGGCAGGCGGAGCATCGCGGCCACCAGCGCCAGCCGGAAGAGGTCGCGACCGGCCAGCGGGCGGGCGTCCTCCCGGCGAGGAATCAGCCACGTCACCAGCAGTCCCCAGGCCAGGAGGGTTGCCACCCAGGCGCGCGGGGACGCGGCAGGGCTGCCCGCGAGGCCGAGCGCGGTGCTGCCGACGAGCGCGACCAGCGAGGGGAGGAGCACGACTAGATCTAGCCCCGCCGAGGGACGGCGCGCGCGCTCTGAACGGTTTAGGCACGCGCGCCATGCGCCGCCTCCTCCCCCTCCTTCTCGCGAGCCCCTTCTTGCTGGCCAGCAAGTGCGGGCGGAAGGTCGACGACGAGAAAGTCGACGACAAGATCGACGTGCCCCCGCCGGAGGTCGCCCTCCAGGTGGCCGCGATCGACCCCTCCTTCGCCAGCGCCGACCAGAGCTTCGCGGCCGAGGTCTTCGGCAACGGCTTCGAGCGTGGTGCACAGGTTGATATCGGCGGTCGACCGGTCGACACTCGGTTCCGCGACGACTCCACCCTGGCGGTCACCGTGCCGGCCCTGAGCGTGGGCACCTACGACGTGCGGGTGGAGAATCCCGACGGCACCCGTGCATCCTTGCGCAAGGGGCTCACGATCACCCAGTCGGTCAACCTCGGCAACCGCTGCTCGGCGGTCACGGTGCGCTTCGGCTTCGACAGCAGCGTGCTCGACGCGAGCTCGCGCTCGCAGATCGAGGGGGCGGCCGAGTGCCTCCGCGGTTCCACCGATTTCGTCCGCGTCGAGGGTCACTGCGACGACCGCGGCACCACCGACTACAACATCGCGCTCGGCCAGCGCCGCGCCGACGCCGTCGCGCGCTACCTCGTGAGTCTGGGTATCTCGCCCTCGCGCACCCAGTCGGTTAGCTACGGCGAGGAACGGCCGATTTCGAGCGGCAGCGGCGAGTCGGCGTGGGCCGAGAACCGGCGGGTGGAGATTGTCCCCGGGGGTGGCCGGTGAGGCTCGCCCTCCTGAGCATCGTCGCCACTGCCTGTGTGCTCGACCGCACCGGCCAGTCCGCCTCCCGGGAGTACGGAGAGCAGCTCGCCGACGCACACGGCCGCGTGCGCGACCTCGAGGAGGTGGGCGAGGACATCGGGCGTCGCGTTGCGCAGATGGAGGAGGTCACGCGCGCGCGGGGCCAGGAAGAAATCCTCAAGATGGAAACGGTGGAGCAACTGCGCGACGAGGTGGCCCGCATGCGCGGCGAGTTCGAACAGCTCGACCACGACTACCGCACCTACGAAACCGCCGCGCTCGGGGCCCAGATGGACGTGGACGGGCGCCTCGCGTACCTAGAAGCACGGGTGGCCACGCTCGAGAAGTCCCTCGGGCTGAAACCGCCGCCGCCGCCGTCGAGCCAGTCGGCGAGCGCCGACCCCGGCACCGCCGCCGTCGCCACCGACACGCCACCCACCGATGGCGGTGCCACCACCGCCCCCGAGGTCCCCGAGCTGTCCTCGCCCGAGGCCTACTTCGAGCTCATCCAGCAACAGCTCGAGTCGGGCAACGGCGGCGCGGCGCGGGCGGTGGCCGAGCGCTTCGTGGCGGAGAACCCCAAGTCCGATCGCGTGCCCGAGGCCTACTACCGCATCGCGGAGAGCTACCAGAACGCGGGTGAGTTCAAGACCGCCGCCACCAAGTTCCAGGTGGTGATCGACAAGGCGCCGTCGAGCAGTTGGGCCCCGTGGGCTCTTCTACGCCAGGGCGAGTGCTTCGAGGGGCTCGAGCGCCCGGACGACGCCAAGGTGTTCTTCTGTGACGTGGTGGCGAAGTACCCGAAGAGCAAAGCCGCCAAGGAAGCCAAGGCGCGCTGCGGCAAGTAAGGGGCCGATCCAGAGCCCGGGGACAAGCCGAGACTTGCCCAGGCCCGTTGCTGGGTTAGACGCGCGCCGTACCCAACCTCCTGCCGGAGCGCCCTCGGGGCGCTCCTCGCGTTTTTGCCCCCATGCTCGTCACGCCCGACATCCTCCGCCGCCTCCGCGACACCATCGATCCGGTCGTCGAGCGCCTGGGCTACCAACTGGTGGCCGTGGAGATCACCGGCGGGGCCGACAGTCGAACCGTGCTGCGCATCAGCATCGACATGGAGGGCGGCGTCGGCATCGACGATTGCTCGCGCGTCGCCCGGGAGGTGTCCCCTGCGCTCGATGTCGACGATCCCATCGTCGAGGCCTACAACCTCGAAGTCAGCACCCCCGGCATCGAGCGTCCCGTGCAGAAACTCGCTGACTTCCAGCGTTTCGCGGGCTGCGAAGTGCGCATCAAGCCCTTCGGTGTCGAGGGACGCCGTCGCGTGAAAGGCGTGCTGCTCGGCGCGGAGCCCGGTGCCGGCGGCGGTGTCGTGCGCGTACGCGTCGACAAGGACGAGCGACTTTTCCCGGTTGACAGCATCGAGCGCGCGAATCTCGTGCTCACTTTCGACCAGTTCCAGCGGCTCGGCAAGGGCCTTCCCCCCAACGAAACGGAGTCCACATGAACAGCCCTCTCGCTCGCGACCTCGACCAGGTTGCCAAGGAGAAGAACATCCCCCGCGACGCCCTCATCGAGGTGCTGGAACAGGCGATGGAAGCTGCGGCCCGCAAGAAGTACGGGATGCAGAAGGACCTCGAGAGCCAGTGGAACGAGGACCTCGGCGAGGTTGAGCTCTTCGAGTTCAAGACCGTGTCCGAGGAAGTGGAAGACGACGACATCGAGATCACGGTCGACGACGCCCGCAAACTCGACCCGGAGTGCGAGATCGGCGACTCTCTGGGCATCAAGCTCAGCGTCGACGACCTCGGCCGCATCGCCGCGCAAACCGCGAAGCAGGTGATCATCCAGAAGATCCGCGACGCCGAGCGGGAGATGACCTTCTCCGAGTTCAAAGACCGCAAGGGCGAGATCATCACCGGCATCGTCCGCCGCTTCGAGAAGGGCAACATCATCGTCGACCTCGGCCGCGCCGAGGCGCTCCTGCCCAAGCGCGAGCAGGTGCCCACCGAGACTTACCGCCAGGGCGACCGCATCCAGGCCTACGTGGTCGACATCACCCGTGCCACCAAGACGCCGCAGGTGATCCTCTCGCGCACGCATCCGGGCCTCCTCATGAAGCTGTTCGAGCTCGAGGTACCCGAGGTGGCCGAGGGCATCGTGCGCATCGAGGCTTGTGCCCGCGAGCCGGGTCACCGCGCGAAGATCGCCGTCTCCAGCACCGATTCCGACGTGGATCCGGTGGGTGCCTGCGTCGGTATGAAGGGCAGCCGCGTGCAGGCCGTCGTGGCGGAGCTGCGCGGCGAGGCGATCGACATCATCCCCTTCCACAACGATCCCGCCCGCTACGTGGTCAACGCGATCCAGCCGGCGCACGTCTTGCGCGTGTACATCGACGAGAACGCCCACAAGATGGAGCTCATCGTACCCGACGACCATTACAGCAAGGCCATCGGTCGCCGCGGCCAGAACGTGCGCCTCGCCCAGCACCTCACCGGCTGGGAGGTCGTGGTCAACAGCGAGACCAAGCACAGCGAGATGAACGCTGCCGCCCGCGACGAGCTCTCGCGCATCGACGCGCTCGAGGCCGAGGGTGTCGACTACCTGATCCGCCACGGCTTCCGCACGCTGTCCGAGGTCACCGACGCCGAGCCCTACGAGCTGGCTGGCATTCTCGGCTGCTCCGATGAAGACGCCGAGCTCGTGGTGAGCAGCGCCGAACGGGCGCTCGAGGGGCTGATCCTCGAGGAAGCCGACCGTCGCAAGCAGGCGGCCGACCTCCCGCCCGAGGCCTAGCGGCCCTTGGCGCGGGCGCCTGGCCAGAAGGCGCGTCGTTCGCCGCGCGAGAAGAAGCGGGCCATCGGCGTGCCGATGCGCATGTGCGTGGTGTCGCGCGAGGAGAAACCTGCAAGCGAGCTCATGCGGGTCGTGGTCGGGCCGGCGAGCGAGGCGGTGATCGACGTCAACGGAAAGCTCCCTGGGCGGGGCGCCTGGGTCACGCCCACCCGGGCGAGCTTCGAGACCCTCGTCGCGAGACCGCAGCCGCTCCGTCACGCGCTCGAGGCCTCGGATCTACGCGTTGACAACTTGCTCGCACAGGCCCGTGCGCTCACCCAGCGGGCGATGCTCGACATGTTGAGCCTGTCGGCGCGATGCGGGGGGCTCGTCTCCGGCGCCGACGCGATCGAGCGGCTCGGGCCCGGCAAGGCGGTGGCCATGTTGGTGGCCAGCGACGCGTCGCCCAAGGCGGTCGAGGCCGCGACCTCGGCCCTCCAGACCGAGGTGTTCGCCCTCGACCTCGACAAGGAGGCATTGGGACACCGAATTGGGAAGGGACCGCGCGCGGTGGTTGCCCTGATGCCCTGCGCCCCTGGTCGACGGCTGCTGATGGAGTTGCGTCGAACGCTCGACTTGCGTTAGGGGCCGGCCGTCCGCGCACCGACAGCTCGTCGCGCGCGGCCGCCCGGGTTCCCCCCGTGAGGCGGCCGCTCTTCCCGAGCCCTCGCCGCGGCACGCCGGTCGCAGGGACCGGCGGCACTTCGTTCGCAAGGATTCACCCAGCATGTCGAACAAGGACATCTACGAGCGTCTCGAAGGTGCGCGCGCCCCGGCGCGCCCCACCCCGGCCCGTCCCGCGGCACCCGCCGCCGGCGCCGCGACGCCCGATCCCAAGTCGAACGAGACCACACGGGTCGGCAACACCGTTGTCCGTCGCCGCCCCGGTTCTGAGGGTAGCCCCTCGGTTTCCTCGGGAGTTTCTACCGGCTCCGCCAGCAGCGCGGCGGCGACCGCCGCGCCCGCAGCCACCCCGCCCCGCACGGTCATCCGTCGGCCGGGCGCCGGGAAGGCCGAGGAGAACACCCGCCCCAGCGCCGCACTCCACGCGGCGACCCCGGCTGCTCTCTCTGCGTCGGTCTCCGCACCTCGCACCACCGTGTCGGCACCGAGCGTGCTGCCGGGTGCGGTCCGCAAGGTCGCCGTGGGCGGTCTCGCGGGTGGAGGCGGTGCGGTCGTTCGCGGGAGCGCAGCGCCGGCCAGCGGCGGCACGGTCGCCGAGGCGAGCGAGCCCGATAGTGGCGCGCCTGTCTCCGCCGAGTCGAGCGTCGATGCTCCCGCCGTCGGCGGACCAGCGTCCGACGTTGTGGCCGCCGCCGAGGGCGTGGTCGACGCCGGGGGCGAGCCGTCAAGGAACGAGGCGAGCGCCGAGTCGACGCCGGCGAGCGGGAACGTCTCGGGTGCGCAGGCCACCGAGCTCGCCCCGAGCGAGTCGGGCTCCGCCGCGGCGCCAGTGATCGAGTCGGCCCCCGCTGCTGTGGTCGCCCCGGCGCCGTCGCCGGAGCGTACCGCCGCCGACCGGGCCGCGGCCGAGCGCGCCGGCTCCATTCGCGTGGGCACCCCCACCGATCGCCGGCCGCCACCGGGCACGCTCAACCAGCGCCCCATCCTGCCCGGCCTCGGCCTCGGCGTGGTGTCGTTGCCCGCCGGCTACGATCCCACCGATCCCACGGGCGCCCGCAAGCGCGCTCGCGAGCAGGCCTCTACTCAGCCCCGCTGGGGCACAGGCGGCCCCGGTCGCCCCGGGATGCCGGGACGCCCCGGCGAGGGCGGCCCCCCCGCCGGCGACGCGGGCGACCGCGACCGCAAGGGCAACCGTCGCGGTGGTCGCGTCGAACACTCCATGATGGAGATGAACGAGGGTCGCAAGCGCAAGCACAAGCCCCACAAGGGCGCCGACACTCGCGTGGAGCGCGACAAGGTCAAGCGCAAGGTCCAGGTCGAGGGCGAGATCACCGTCGCGGCCTTCGCTCACGAGCTGGGCGTGAAGGCCACCGAGCTCATCAAGCTGCTGATGAGCATGGGCCAGGTCGCCACGGTCAACCAGGCCATCGACTATGAAACGGCGGCCATCGTGGCCCAGGAGCTCGGCCACGAGGTCGTCAACACCGCGTTCTCCGAGAGTGAACACCTCATCCAGCACGTGATGGAAGACCCGGGGCTCCTGCAGTCGCGCCCACCGGTCATCACCGTGATGGGTCACGTCGACCATGGCAAGACCACGCTCCTCGCCGCGATCCGCAGCGACGGAAGGGTAAAACCCGTGAGCGACATCGGCGAGGTG
>SXON01000024.1 GCA_005778355.1 Pseudomonadota bacterium
ACAGCGACAGCGACAGCGACAGCGACATCGTGTCGCGACACTACATCGGTGGTCGCGCCGAAGCGCGGCACCGCCGCCCCCCCGAGGACGAACCTGAGTCCCGAGGCCGAGACCGAGACCGAGACCGAGACCTAGGCGCGAGCGCCGAGACCCGAAACCCGAGATCGAACACCGAGTAACGAGGCCCGAGCCGCCGCGCCCCCTCCCGCCTCCAGCCTCCCCCCGCTAGTTCGTCTTCCAGTCAAACCCCGCCGACCCGGCGGCGTCCGAGAACCGCGTGCAGAACCGCGCGCGGTTCGTCCCCTTGGGTGGGGTCCACGTCACGCTGAACTTCTGCCCCATGCCCACCTCGGTGCTCACGAAAACCGGCGAGTAGGGCACGCCGCCGACCAGCACCGGCCGGTCGTTCGCGTCGCGCGCGAAGGCCTCGATGGCGAGGCCCGACCAGTCCACCGCATCGGGGTTGGTGGCGGTCAGGTCGACCGTCCCGTAGACAGTCACCGCGCCCGAGGCGCTCACCCACTTGGAGCAGGCCACGCTCGAGGCGCGCTGGTCGACCCTCAAGGTGAAGCCGCGCTGGCTGCCGTCGGAGGTCGGCGACGCGACCGACGGCGAGACCGAGGCGAGCTGAGGGGCGGTGGTCACCGTGGTGGTCGCGACCGGCGTCGGCGCAGGCGCCGGGGCCGGAGCGGGCGCAGGCGCTGGGGCGGGCGCCGCCGTGGGCGTGACCGACGCCGTCGGGGCGGGCGCGGGCGCGGAGCCATCCGTCTTGGAGATGAGCTGCACGCGGTCGAGCTCGAGGACCCCCGTGGACAACACGAAGCGGAAGCACACCTCCCCCTGCGTGGCCCCCGCCGGCACCGGCACTCGGCCTTCCATGTCGACCCAGCCGGCGGTGGGCTCGCGCACATTCTGCACCAGCGTGAACATCAGCCCCGGCGGCGACACCAGATTGCCCTTGGCGTCGCGAGTGCGGAGCTCCATGTTCATGCCCATCCAGGAGCCACCGCCCGGGGTGATCTCCGGCACCTTGAGCCGGGCGCGCATGAAGGCCTGGGGCCCCAGCGGCGCCGACTGCGTGCACATCAGCGCGTCGCCCGCCTGCCGCACGGTGAGCTTGGCGCCCTGGGCACCATCGCTCAAGGGCCCCGCCACGGCCTCCGCGTTGGCGCCGGGCGGCACGATGAAAAACATGCCCTCGGGCGCGCCGTTGAGGCCGCCACCGGCGTTGAGCTCCAACTCGCGAATGGTCCCCTGGAAGCCCGACTGCGCGAAGGCAAGACCGACCAGCAGGGCGATCATTCGATGTACCCGAGCTGACGAAGCAGCTCGGTCTGGTCGTCGGTGAGCTCCTTCGGCTTCTCCAGCGGGTACTTGGCCCCGATCTCCTTGCCCTTGGCAAATCGCGCGTCGGCGAGCGCCCGCAGCCGGGCCACGTCGGCCGGTCGCGACCCGGCGAGGTTGTTCTTCTCGCCGGGGTCGGCCTTCAGGTCGTAGAGCTTGTCGGCGCCATCACCGAGGATGGCCTTGAGCCCCGAGGGGTCGATGACCGCCCGCATATTGATGTACTCGCCGTACACGAAGTCAGCGTGCCCGGTGCCACCCGCCATGCTGGTGGCAAAGCTCTGTCCCATCCAGGCGGCGCCCTTCTTCACGCCCGCGAGGTCGGCGAGGGTGGGTGTCACGTCGATGATCTGCGCATAGCCCTTCATGTGTCCGGCCTTGATCCCCGGCCCGCGCATGACCACGGGCACGTGAATGTTCTCCTGGTACAGGTGACCATGGAAGATGTTCTGGTGCTCGTAGAAGGCCTCGCCGTGATCAGCCACCACCGCGATGATCGTGTTCTTGCCGATGCCCTGGGCGTCGAGCTCGCCGATGAGGCGACCAAACTGGCTGTCCCAGTACTCCACCTCGGCGTCGTAGAGCGCGCGGAGGTAGTTCCAGTCGTCGGGGCTCGGGCCGGTGCCCTTCTTCACCGCGTCTTCGATCTCCACGTGCGCACCAGAGAACGCGCCGCCGTAGCTGCCCTTGTATTTGGTATACCAGGGCTCGGGCGCCTTGTAGGGGCTGTGGGCGTCCATGAAGTGCATGTAAGCCATGAACGGCTTTCCTGATTTACCCTGCTCTTTCAGCCAGGGAAGCGCTGCGTCGTTGAGTTGCTGCGCCGAGTGGCCCCAGGCCTGGTCGGTGCCGCCTACGATCTCGAACTTGTCGAAACCCTGCGAGAAACCCCGTGAGCTGTCGATCACCGTGCTCTTGATGAAGGCGCCCGTGGTGTAGCCGCCCGCCTTGAAGGACTCGGCCAGCGTGTCGTGCAGGAGCGACATCGTGTCCATCTCCACGCGGTCTTTCACCTGGAAGCGCAGGGTGCGATGCGCCTGCGGGTCGACCCCGGTGAACAGCGAGGCCACGCTCGGCACCGTCCACGCGTTTTGCGAGATCACGTTGTCCCACACCACGCCGCTCGCCGCAAACTTATCAAGGTTTGGCGTGGTCTTACGCTTGGTGTAGCCGTAGGGGCCCAGCACGTCGGCCCGCTGGGCGTCGAGCAGGATCACAATCACGTTGGGCTTGGTGGCCGCCTCGGCGGGCGGGGCCTCGGCGAGACAGCCGCCAAGCAGGGCCAGGGCGGCGAGAGCGAACAGGCGCGGCATCGAGCAAACCTCGGGGGTCGATACGAGCCGCGACCGTACCCGGACCGGCGGGTCGCGGCAATCGCGTGGCCAACCCGAGGGGCCTTACTTGTAGTCCGAGGCCTCGAGCCCGAGCGCCTTCATGCGCGAGAACAAGGTGCGCCGCGTGATGCCAGCTGCGGCGGCGGTGTTGATGAGGTGACCGCGGTGTCGCGACAGGAGCTTGTGAAGGTACGCCCGCTCCACCTGCGTGGTCACGCGATCAGTGAGCTGCGGGAGCGTCACGTTGTCGTCGATGAACATGCCGGTGGGCTCGGCGTCGGCGGGGCCCTGGGCGCGGAGCTCTGGGGGCAGGTCTTCCACTCTGAGGTCGCGACCGTTGCTCTGGATCACCCAGCGCTCGCACAAGGCGCGCAACTGGCGCACGTTGCCCGGCCATCGATAACGAAGCACCGCCTCCATCGCCTCGGGCGTGATGGTGGGCGGCGGCATCTCGTACTCGCTCGCCGCGTCTTGCAGGAAGTGCTTGGTGAGGAGCGGAATGTCTTCCGGGCGCTCGCGCAGGTGCGGCAGCGTGACCGGGACGACGTTGAGCCGGTAGAACAAGTCCTCGCGAAACTTGCCTTCTTTCACCGCCTGGTCGAGGTTGACGTTGGTCGCCGCGATGATGCGCACGTCCACATCGATGAGCTCGTGCCCCCCCACGCGACGGAAGCGCATCTCCTCCAGCACCCGCAGCAGGTTCACCTGGACCGAGAGGGAGGTTTCCCCCAGCTCGTCGAGGAAAAGCGAGCCGCCGTCGGCCATCTCGAAGACGCCCTGCCGTCGCCCGGAGGCGCCGGTGAAGGAGCCTTTCTCGTGCCCGAAGAGCTCGGACTCCAGGAGTGTCTCGGTGAACGCGCCGCAGTTCACCGAGATGAGATTCCGCTCGCGACGGCGGCTGCGCTCGTGGATCGCCCGCGCGACCAGTTCCTTGCCGGTGCCGGTGTCCCCGCGGACAAGCACGGTGGCGTCGGTGCCGGCCACGGCGCGGATCGCGTCGAAAACGCGGATCATGCGCGGGCTCATCGACAAGAGGTGCGTGAAACCCCAGCGGTCGCGCGCGTCTTTCTGCGCCTGCGCGAGCTGCCGCGAGGAGCGCGCTTCCGAGAGCGCCCGCACCACCTTCTCGCTCAGCAAGCCCGGCGACACCGGGCGACCGAGGTAGTCCACCGCGCCGGCCCGCAAGGCCTGGACCGCCCCTTCCACGGTGGGATGCGCGGCGATCACGATCACTGGCACCCCCGGCTGACGATGCCGCACCGCTTCTAGGAGTCGCAAGCCCGGCAAGTCGGCGGTGTCGAGCGCGGCGATCACCACGTCGGGGCGCACGTCGGGGAGCAAGGCCAGGCCCGCCTGCGCGCTCGTGCACGCGTGGATCATGCGGTCGTCGCTGCCGAGGGCGACATGGTAGGTCCGACCCGAGGGATCGGAGGCATCGATGACGAGCACCTGCTCGCGCGCGCGCGGCGAGGGTGCGGGTCGGGCAAGCATGAGGTTCCCGGGCGAGTCGACTACTTGTAGAGCATGCCGCGGGACATCGCGCAAGGGGCGACCTCCCGACAGTTTCTTGACCGGGCAAGGCGCCGGCCTCCTGGCGCGCGAGACATAGTAGGCGCCTCCGGAGAGAATCATGTTTGCCCTGTTTCTCGCGACCCAGGTTCACGCGGGCGAGGTGGAGGCCTGGACCTACACCCGATTCCCGGACGATGGCGATTCCATCGCCGGTACCGGCGGCTGGACCAACGGCTACGACGAGGATCCCTGGGGCGGCTACGCCTTCGACGAGGACGGCGCCTGGGCCTTCCCCTGGTATGACTACGGCGGCAGCGGCTTCGGCAGCGGCGACGGCAGCGACAACTGGCTGGTCAACGAGGCCGAGCCGGTGTGGCAGGGGGTGTACGAGACGGAGGTGTACGTCGACGACAACGACGCCTGGGGGCTCGTTTTCGGGAAGGACGGCGACGCCCACTACTACCTGCTCCTCGTGTGTGGCTCCGCGGGGGACAGCGACAACAAGTGGTGCCCCACTGACGCGATCGACACGCCCTCCTCGGCCGTGATCGAGGTGAGTGGTCGCAACGTGACGGTGCTGGCCGAGAGTAGCCGGACCTTCAGCGAGGGCGACTACGACATCGCCCGCATCGCGATCAACGACGGCGCAGTGACGGTCCGCTGGAACCAGATCGCCCTGGAGTTCGAGGCCCCGGCCGACATGATGCTCACCGGCATCGGCTTCTACGGCTACAATCAGGGACTCTACACGGAGTCGGGCGACTACGACGGCGATAGTGCCTACTTCCGCAACCCGGTCGTGTCCTGGTTTGACGACGACGACGACGGCATCGTGGACGACGCCGACAACTGCGAGAAGGTGGAGAACGCGGACCAGGCCGACGCCGACGGCGACGGCCTGGGCACCGCCTGCGACGACGACGAGGGCGGCGGTGGGACCGACTCCGGCAACGGCAACGGCAACGACACCGGCGACAAGGCCGAGGGAGGCGGTCCCGGGCTCACCGCGCCGGGCGCGTGCGGCTGCAACGCGACGACCGGCGCCGGGACCGTGGCCCTCGGGCTCTCGGCGGTCGGCGCCCTGGCCCGGCGTCGCCGCGCGCCTTAGAAGCCCGCATGCGCTGGCGCGACCTGCCCATCGTGGCCTTCGACACCGAGACCACCGGCTTTGCCCCCGAGGAGGGTCACCGGGTGATCGAGGTGGCGGCGGTGAGCATGCGCCTCGACCCGAGCGGCCACATCGCGAAGATCCAGCGCCACGAGTGGCTGGTCAACCCGGGGATCCCGATCCCCCGGGAGAGCACCGAGATCCACCACATCACCAACGACGACGTGGTGGGCAAGCCCCCCTTCGCCGACGTGGCGCGCGAGGTGTGGAAGTTGCTCGATGGTGCGCTCATCGTCGCGCACAACCTGTCGTTCGACCGGCGGCACCTCGGCTGCGAGTTCACCGCCGCCGGGCTCGCGAGCTGGCCGCAGCCGGCCGCCGAGGCCGACACCCTCGACCTCTCCCACAAGTTTCACCGCGAGGCCAAGGGCCACAAACTCGGCGACCTGTGCAAGCGCCTCGAGATCCAGCTGGAAGAGGCCCACCGTGCCGGCAACGACGCCGAGGCCTGTGGGCGCTGCTTCGTGACCCTGGCGGACCGCTTCTCCGCCCCGGAGACCGTGGCCGAGCTGGCCGAGTGGGGCGATGTCATCGTCGACCCGCCGCTCGGCGCCTTCCTCCGCAAAGACGCCGACGGCACGCTCCGCTTCGTCGGCGGCCCGCAGGACGGCGAGCCGGCGCTCATGCACCCGGGCACGCTGGCATGGATGACCATGGCCCGCGAGCGCAAGGATGGCCGGTGGGACTGGCGTTATCCCGAGGACCTTCGCGGCTGGATCAACCGCTACCTCCGCCTTCGCGGCTCCGGCAACTTCCCCCAGGCGATGAAGGGCTTTGGGCCGGCGGAGTGGGGCATCGACCCGCCCCTCGGTCACGGTTTCGCAGGCTAGCCGGCGGTGATCCTGGCGCTGTCGCTCCTCGTGGAACCCGCTGGCGCTGGCGCCGCCGAGGATCGTGCGTTGATCGGCCAGCTCGACCGCGAGGTGATCGCGCTGCACCAGAAGGTGGCGCGCCTCCAGGAGCAGCTCGCCACCTGCTCCGACAGCACCGCACCCGACCCGCTCTATGCCGAGCTGCTCCAGGTGATGAACGGTCAGAAGGCAACGGTGTCGCGACTTGGCCGTCGCACGATGGTGAGCGTGTCTCTCGACGAGCTCTACGCGCCCGACA
The DNA here is from genome assembly GCA_005778355.1 of Pseudomonadota bacterium. Taxonomy (GTDB): domain Bacteria; phylum Myxococcota_A; class UBA796; order UBA796; family SXON01; genus SXON01. The sequence goes on from SXON01000024.1 coordinate 6,469, forward strand.
GCCTGACCTTGCGCGAGGAGGCCTGGCCGGTGCTCGACCTGGTGGCCACGGCGGTGAAGCTCCACCCCGAGGTGGCGGTCACCGTGGTGGCCCATGGCGACGACAGCACGCCGCCCCCGGCCGCGCGGAAAATCTTGCCCACGCCGTGGGAGTGGACCGCCTTCCGGGCCGCCTCCGTGGCGCGCGAGATGGCCGAGGGCTTTGGCGTGTCGCCCCATCGCCTCACGTTCGCCGGGCGCGGCGCCCAGGACCCGGTGTCGAGCAACGACACGCCCGAGGGCCGGGCGCTCAATCGGCGCGTCGTTTTCTGGCTCGAAGCTCTGCCCACGGAACCCAAAGGAGACACACCATGAGTCGACTCACCTTCCTTTTCCTCGCGGCCTGCGCGCCCGGCGCTGATAGTGGCGACTCCTCCGGCAGTGGCAGCAACTGCGGCGACCCGGACGGCAACGGCGGCGACACCGGCAACATCCCCGATGTGCTGGGCCTGTGGACCAGCAGCCTCGGGGCCCAGTACTCCTACTTCGACGGCTGCGCGGTGCCGAACTTCGATCTGTCCACGGAGTCGGAGTGGATTGGCGCCTTCGAGGTGAAGGGAGCGGCGCCCTCGTCGCTCTACGCCTACTTCCAGGACGAGCCCGAGGAACGCCTGGAAGCCGCGGTCGACCTGCGTGGCGGCTTCACGATGTCGGGGCTCCACCAGCACGAGGCGGGGCCGCTCTACGTCAACTTCTCCGGGCTCGTGTACACCGACAACAACGGGCGCACCAACATCGACGGCAGCGCGTTCCTCGGCTTCGACCTGACTGACGACGAGATCATCGATTGTTACGCCCGCGTGAGTTGGAGTCCTTCCAAGTCGGGGGAGTAGAGGCGCCGCAGACCACGGGGCCAGCTTGAAGTAGATGTCCGCCGCGCCGTTGCGGGCCTCCCGCGGTGCGCGTACCGCTTGCAGGCGATCAGGAAATGCGCTAACCTAACGAGATGAGCCACGTCGCCACGTCGCCACGTTCGTTCCTCTGTCTAGCGTCAATCGTCCTGATCGCCAGCGCCGACGCGAGCACCGCTCGCGCGCAGGACCCAGCTGCGGTAGGATGGGCGTGTGCGGCTGCGAATCTGGTGGTGATCGCGCATGTCGACGCCGTGCATTCGCAGCTGATGGCCAACGGGGCGATCTGGTCCGCGGTCGATCTCACATTCGAGCGTGTGGTCCACGGACCGCCGCGAGCGGGTACGAGGATGAATATCGAGGGCGGAAAGGTAGGGACCCTCACCTACAGAGTCAGCGGCAACCCGGACTTCAAGGAAGGAGATCGGTGGTTGCTTGGGATGAACGAGGGGCCGGAGCGACCGCTGCGGCTGGTGGAGGGCATTGTCCTTGAACTCGACCCTGAGCCTACGCTTCCCCAACCGCCCGAACTCGCGTCAATGTGGGAGGGCATCTGCGATGCTCAGTAGTTTCATGCTCACTGTACTCGCTTGCACGCAGGAGGCTCCGAAGGGTTGCGATCCGAGCGGCGACTGGAGCGACTGGCCGGACTACGTCGATGGGCACCAGTTCCTCGGCTACGCGTGGTGTGCTGATGACGGGGTGGACCTCGAGCTTGACCTCGCCTCGTTTGAGGCCGTGGGCCTGGCGGCTGCGGGCGTGGAGTCGGACACGGTTGACGCCATGGCCGAGTGGAACGCGCTCGCCAACCCACCCACGTTGGTGGTGGCGTCCACCGACTTCAGTTCACCGGTCTCGGACACGCTGCGCGCGGACGACGCTGCCGGCACAACCACGCCAGCACACTCTTTCGACGGGTTCAACGTGCTGGTGGCCGCGAACGACCTCGACCCCGGATGGGTCGGGCGCGTCGCCGTGACCAAGTCCTGGTATGACGAGTCGAACGCCACTCAGGAGACCGATATCGTGGTGTATCGATACGCCTTGCGGAGCGACGGCACGGCGGAGGAAACCGACTGGGCCGTGGCCAGCACACCCACGGCGGGGCAGGCCGATCTCCTCTACAACCAAGTGCACGAGCTCGGACACGTGCTCGGCCTCGACCACTCCACATACGACGCGTCGATCATGTTCGATGCCCAACCCGACGGCGTGGAGTACCCGGGACTCGCGCCCGGCGACATCGCGGCGGTGGAGTGGCTGTACAGCGGCTAGTCGGCATGCGGGCCGCCGCCGTCGTCCTCGCTGCCACAGGGTGCGACGACTCGGCGTCCACCTGTGGATTGGGCGCCAGCGCCGACGACACAGGCGCAGTGATTTACGAATGCGTGCAGGCGTGCGGCGATGTCGCCACCGCGACAGAATGCTGCATCGCCAAGTACGGCCGCGGTGCGTCCGAGGCGGAGGGTGCGAACTGCGGAGAGGTCGCTTGCGAACCAGCGGCACTCATCACCAGCGTCGCCGCCACCTGCGTCGCTCAGGTTGACAAACTCCCTCCGGGACTGAGTGGCTACAACGCACGTTTCATTGGCGGGAGCGACGCTGGCTGGGAAGTCACGGTCGACACCTGGACCAACTGCGTTGACCTCATTGGCGAGACCCAGAGCGAGGGCCGCCTCATCGACCCGTGGAACGGGATTGTCCTGGCGCAGTTCTCGGAGATCGGCCAAGGCTGCAGGCGGGACTGACGCTGCGACCATCGATGGCCACGCCCGCGTGAGTTGGGGTCCTTCCAAGTCCGGGGAGTAGGGTGTTCGTTTCCGTCTACGGGTGAACCACGCTGACGGTCGCGCCTGCCGCGACATCTCGCCAGTCGGTGGTTTGCCCGTCGGGCCAGCGCACGCGCACCTCCGCGTGGCCTGTCGCCCCCAGCCCGAACACCGCAGCGAGATTCCCGTTCGCCCGGAAGTCCGGATAGGAGACCGAGCGTCGCCGTTGGGTGACCGTGGGCGTCTTCACCTCGATCCAGGTGGACAACGAGCGCGCCTTGCCGCCCTTGTCGTACAACTCGACCTCGATCCATCGGTTGGGCCCGCCCGGGTTGTGCCATACGAAGGCACGGCCGGCCCCGGGGGTCTCGGAGTTAACCACCAGCAGCTCGGGAAACCGGTCGCCGTCGAGGTCGGCGGCCACCGAGAACAGGCCCCGCTCGGGGGCGGTGTCAGCGGGGAAACGGGTGTCGAGCGTGAACCGCCCCTGGCCGTCGTTGAGCAGCAGACAGTCCGGTGGGTTGCCCGGCGCGTCGGGCGTCACGGTGGTCACCACCAGGCGGTCGGTGTCGCCGTCGAGGTCCACGTCGGCGGCGGTTGGACGGCCGAGGTGCGCCGCCGCCGGCAAGCTCGGCAGCGTGCCCGCCGCCTCGGCGAAGTGACCCGCCCCATCGTTGAGCCAGAGCTGGTTCGGCAGCGGCGACCACGGTTCCGCGGCCTCGAGCTCGGCGGCGACGACCACCATCTCGCCGCCCTCCACGCAGCGGATGCTGCCCAGGAGCTGGTCGGCGGGGCCCTGCGCGCGCACCGACACCGTCCGGGTGGGCGCGTCGAACCACGCGGCCACCTGCGAGGGCTGGAACGCCGGCGGCGAGACGCTCTGCGCGAGGTCGATCTCGACGACCGGTTCGCGCACCTTGCCCACGCGCACCCCGGCGAGCCGGCCGCTGAGGTCGCCCGCGAGCGACACCGTCACGCGCAGGCAGCCCTCGGGGGCACGCCAGGCGAGCAGATCTTCGTCGTCGCCCGGCAACTCCAAGCGGAAACCCCCGGCCGCCACCGCGTGGCCCCGGGGAACTCGACTGCGGGCCAGGAAAATGTCGGTGTCTCCATCGTTCTCCGCGTCGAGCGGCACGAAGCCCATCACGTTGTTGCCCAGCGGCTCTCGCCGCTCCACGAAGCGCGGTCCCGGCTCCTGGGCGAGCACCCTGAGGTCGCGATTGACCAGGCGCAAGGCGTCGAGATCCCCGTCGCCGTCGATGTCGTCGAATCGGGCGCCGTGGGTGTTCGCCGACTCGGCGAGGCCCCAGGACGGCGCCACGTCTGCCCAGCGCGCGCCATCCCAGCGCAGGACCGCGTCGGCGACTCGCCCAAGGAAGCCGTACAGGCCGAGCTCGGGCCAACCGTCGCCGTCGATGTCGTCGCAACTGACCCCGCGACCGCGCAGGCCGGCGAGCGGCGGGAACAGCGTTGCACCCCGCTCCACCCACGTACCGGACTCGAGCCACCACAGCTCCGGGCTGTTGTCGCCCTCCCCGCCTCGCGAGCCGACACTCGCAAGGACCTCGTCCACGCCGTCGCGGTCGAGGTCACAGGCCACCACCGCGTGGCGATCTCGGTCGTTGCCCAGGAAGGCGACGCCCACCGGGTCGCCTCTCACGGGGATCCAGTGGTCGGCCGGCCGGTGGGTGACCGAGAGTAGCCCCCAGCGGGCGGGGGTGCCCCAGACGAGCAGGCCGACGGCGGGTAAATCGAGCGGAATGCTGAGCGTCGCGGCGCCGGCCGAGACGCCGGACAATGGGCTCTCGGCGCGCGCGACGGTGACGCCGAGGACGCCGAGGACGCCAAGGACGCCAAGGACGCCAAGGACGCCGAGGACGCACACCACGCCGCACGCGAGTTGAACGCCACGCCGGGGCCCCCTGTGAAGCAGCATACGGGAGTGTATCCCGGCTGGGACGCATGGCGACGGCCACAGGCCGGGCGCGGCTCAGCTTGCCGGGGAGCGCGGCGAGGCCGGAACCCCGTCGCCGCCCCCGGTGTCGCGCAGGGTTGGCGCTTGCGGCGTGATGATCGTGGCAGCGGACGCGGGGGCGTACTCTCCGCCGCCGGTGTCGCGCAGCGTGCTGGCGGGCGCGACCGGCTCCGGGACCGTCGTGGGCTCGGGGCAGGCGAGCAGGGAGAGGAGGGCGAGCATGGGCATTCCTTGGTCGGGGTTACCAGGCAGAGGGATCGTCGAAGGGGATGGGCCAGCCGAAATACACGGCGCCGTAGAGGTCGCCTTCGAGCACATAGAGCGGGATGTCGTCACAGCCGTCGCCGTCGATGTCCTTGAATTCGCCCTGAGGCGCGATTTCGCCGGAGAAGGTCAGGCCATCGAGCGGCTCGCGCAGGCTGGGGACGCCACTCCTCGGCACGTACCAACGTTTCTCCAGCCTGTCAGGCGTTGCGTAGCCCCGAAGCAGCAACTCGGATGACCCGTCGCACGTCAAGTCAAGACTACCATACCAATCCAACATCTCGTCCGCAACGACACCCACCCACGAGCCGATCGCCGCCTCGATGCCGTACGTGCCCCGAGTCGATCCGTCGAAGAACATCACCTCGCCGTGCTGATAACCCAGCGATTCGGCGGTGGAATAGGTCACCGTGAAATCCGACGTTCCGTCGCCCGTCGCGTCGCCAACCGCCGCCAACTCGCCAAGAGTGTCGTAGCCGAGCGAAGGGTCGCCGGCGTTGTCCAGAATCGCGAGCGCCAGGTCGTCCAGGAGTGCACCATCGCCAGTCACCGCATCGATGCCCGAGACCATCACCGTTCCGCCCTGGCTCCAGTAGCGCGCCACCGCCAGATCGTCCGCCCCGTCCCCGTCCAAGTCGCCCACCAACTCAGGAACTCCGCCGCCCAGATCGCCCTCCGGTCCGAGCTCGATATTCGCAACCGGAAGCCCGAATTGTCCGCCCTGGAAAACCTGTACGAGCGACAGGTACCCCCCCGACGGTCCCTCGGACAGCGCTCCGGCAACGAAGTCGTTCACCCCGTCGCCGTCAAGATCACCGCCCCACGCCTGCCCGGTGCCGAGCTCCGGGTAGTCGTACCACTCGGGATACCACGCGGCGCTCACGTCATCCTCGGCGTCGAGGCAGCGCCCGTCGCTCGGGAAAGGGCCGAGGTAGATGTCATAGGTCGCGGCGAAGAAGAAGGCATCAACGAGATCGTTCGTCCCGTCACCGTCCACGTCGCCCACCGAGAACAACGGGTAGGTGCCGCCCTGCACCACGCAGAAGAGCATGTCCTCGGGCGCGGTGGGCAGCTCGCCGCCGCGGGACCCGCCCGCAAAGAGCGATATGCCGCTGAACGACTCCCCGTCGTGAGTAGGAAGCAGCGGGTCCGTGACGTACGCGAACACGTCGTCGATGCCGTCGCCCGTCAGGTCGTCCACCGGGAACGGGATGTACGCAGGGTCAAAGACGGGCTCGGCCACCCCGACGATGTCGATCACCTCTCCACAGCTCCCGGGGCCGTAGCTGCCACCGTCGCAGTCCTGGTCCACGTTGTCGCAGGGGTCGGCGGCGCCGGGGTGGACGTCCGGGTCGCCGTCGTCGCAGTCCACGTCCTCGGCGAAACCATCCGCATCGGCGTCAGCGGGAAGTGGGCCGGTGTCATCCCTGCCCGTGTCCGGGTTGCCCGTGTCCCCCGAGTCCGGGGCGCTGTCGTCGGGTTGCGCGCTGTCGACCGAGTCGGCGAGCACGGCGCGCGAGGTGTCCGGTGGATCGGCCTCCGACGAGGGACCCGACGTGCAGGCGAGCAGGTGGAACACGGGGAGCATCCGCCAGCTCACTGCGACGACAGGCGAAGGTCCCAGGCGCCGCCGCCGGACGTTGCCACGTAGAGGTCGCGGAGGATGGTGCCCGGCCCGCCACTGCCCGTGCCCCAGGCCAGGTCGAGCACCGCCTTGTGCTCCAGGTCGTTGCCGTTGAGGCGTCGCCAGGCCCAGTTCCAGTCGGCCGTGGCGGGGCGGTAGCGGCGCTGGAGCGCGTACACACCAGCGGCATCGACGGTGCCCGTGGCCGCGTGCCCGCCGAAGTAGAACATGTCGTCGATGTGCGGGTGGGCGAGAAAGGTCTCGATCTGGATGTCAACCGCGTCGCCATCCACGACCTGCTGCGTGGCGTAGGTGCCGGTGAGATCCACCGCGCACACGCCCCCGTCCGCCGAGCCGCTCCCGGCGCTGGTGTCGGGGCCCCCGTAGGCGAAGAGCCAGGTGCCATCCCGGTTGATGGCCACCCCGCGCGCCAGGGGGGTGTCGAGCGAACAGAGCGAGAGATCCACCTCGGTCCAGGTGGTGGTTGTCGAGTCGGTCGGGTCGGCCGCGTCGAACTCGACCTCGACCACGCCACAGTCGGAGTGGATCGAGGAGAGGTAGCCGCGGGCGGTGCCGCTGGCATCGGAGGAGGGGTCGAAGGCGAGGGTGACCTGGCTTTCCCAGGCGAAAAACTCGGACTCGGTGCAGACGCCGACGCCGAACGCGTTCGCGGAGAAGGGGACCTCGGTGTAGCTGATGCCGGTCGTCGCGGAGAAACTTGCGAGCCAGAGCCCTTCACCGCCCGCGGTTGTTCCGGTGCCGGGGTCGGGCATCCCAGGCGCAGCGATCAGCAGCGCCTCGCCATCAGCGAGCGCGTTCACCCCAACGACCTGACCCACATCCGAGTTGTCCATTCCCGTGTAGTACTGCGGGTCAGGATTGCAGGACTCCCAGTACTCCCCACCGGTGGCGGCCGTTCGCGCCTCGATGTCGGAGTCCTGACACACGAGCTCATAGGTGGTGTCCGCTCCAAGCGACGTGGGGGTTGCCCACCAGTCGTTGATGAAGTTGCTACTCGTAATACCGTAGGTGCTCGTGCCCACCTGATAGGAATCCCAACACCATTCATCGGTCATGATGTCGGGCAGGAACAGCATGCCCCGATCCCACGTGGAGTCGTCCGTGTCATTCTGGTTGATCAGGCTCATCCACGCCTGCCCGCCGCCGGCGCCATCGCTCCACACCGACACGTCCTTGCCCGACGAGTCGAGCATGTGCACCTCGCAAGGGCGGTCGGCCGCCTCCCGCTGCGGCCCGTTCCGCCCGTGCATCACCGCCATCTTGTAGTCGCTCACGCCAGCGGCGATGACGAGGTCGACCACGGCGCCGGTGGACTGGTCGCAACCGGGACAGGCCGCGATGCTGTTGACGATACTGTCCTGGAACACCTGGCTCGCGCCGTCCCAGGCCAGCTCCCACTCGGTGCTGTCGAGAACGGTCGATGACATCGACGCCGGCTGGGCGGTGTTCCAGCCGTAGATGCTCGCCGCCGTGTCTTCCGCCAGCGCGCGCCACAGGAAATTGCCCCCCAGCAACAGGTCGAAGTTGCCGTCGCCGTCCGCCGCGAACGTGGCGTCGTGGGTGCCCGCGCCCGCCCAGTCCTCCAGCAACGGCTCCTCCACCATGAAGGCGTCGTACTCGGCGGAGGCGCCGGTGACATCGACGGCGGCTCGCCGGGCCTCGGGATGCGTGGCGCCGACGTAGTAGTTCACGTCGTCGAGCGTCCAGCCCTGGTAGGGCTTCCACGGGGTGGAGCCGTCAGCCACGTCGCCCACCTCGGCGCGGAAGGTACGAACGCAGCCGTACTGGGGGGCAAGGTCGCTGAGCGGGTAGAACGCGAAGAGCCAGGACCCGGCGGGGTCGATCGCGATGGAGCTCAACTCGTGCCCCTCCTCGCCGGTGCCCCGGGGCGCCACGAGCTCGCCATACGTCGACCCGTGGTGGCCGTTCTTGTCCACGCAGGCGTCGTGGTAGTAGGCTCCGGTCGAGGAATTGAACGTCAACGAGTTGTACTTCTCGTAGTAGTAATCATCGGACTCTGTCGTGTCGTTCGCCCAGTCGGGGATGTAGTCGGCCGTGTCGTCGTCGGTGTCGTAGATGTAGGGCACGACGCTGGAGGTGGCGAAGTCGCCCACCACCTCCACCGCGAACACCGTGGACTCGCCCGTGTCACAGGTCGTGCCGTTCACTTGACGCCCGCCGTCTGCCACGTAGAACAAGCCCGGAGTGTTCGGGTCGGCCTCGATGTCCCGCACGTCGCCGGCCCACACCGGATCGGCGCTGCTCGACACCAGCTCGCAGTCGGCCACCGAGGCCGCGTCGAAGTCGGCTGGGCACACGTAGAGAGCGCCCTCCTCCGATGCACCCAGCAGTGGCCGGAAACCCACCAGGAGATACTCGCCGGACGAGTCGAGGGCGAGCGCCGAGGGGACACCGGACGGCAAGCTCGCGTTGAAGGTCTGCGCCGCCGGGGTGCTCCCCGTCACCCACGTGTAGAGCCCGGTGGTGTCGGGGTCGCTGCTCGCCACGAGGAAGATGGTGCCGGTGGTGTCGCTGGGCTCGTTGACGATGAGCTGCCCCGATCCCACGGGGGTGTAGCCGAGGCCGCAGTCGTCCATGTGCTTGCTCGCGCCCAGTCCGCCGCCGGCGTCGGTCCACGCCTGGGTGAAGTTGCCGAGGGCGTCGGTGTAGTACAGCCCGCCGCCGTCGCCCGTGTCCTTGTCGCCCGTGAGCACGATGACCGTGTCCGGGCTCGCGTCGGCGTTCCATACCTCCCACACCCCCATCTCTCCCGACTCGAGCCACTGGGTGGCGGTGCCGTTGGCGGTGTACCAGGTGTAACCATCGTCGCTCCAGCCAAGGCCGCCCACGTCGCTGCCCACGAAGGTCGTGGTGCCCGGGTCGCCGCTGGCGTCGAGGCTGGCACGCACCACCGACTGCCGCCCCATCCCGGGGAGACCCATCCCCGTGGAGATGGCCACCACGTCGTTCATCGGGGCCTGGCCGTACTCCCCGTCGGTGATGGTGATCCAGTCGAGATCCACGGTGCCGTAGCCGGCCGAGCAATCGATCGCGAGGTCGCTCACGGTGTCGCCCGGCTGCAGGCCGATGTCGGACGCCCGGTCGTAGCTCCACTGGAGAACCTTGATCCCGGGCCCGATGAAGTCCTTGGAGCTGGCGGCCATGTTGCTCGAAGTCACCGTGACGGTGCACGGCGTCACCCCGCCCCAGGCCTTCACGTTGAGCATCACCGTGAAGAGGCCATCGTTGAAGGTGAGGTCATAGGTCATCGACGCAGTGGCGCCCGCGCCGCGAACCAGGCGCAGCAGGTCGTCGTTGCCCGCCATGGTGAGCGCGGCCGCCGCGCCGAGGGTGAAGTCGGTCGAGAACATCGAGTTCATCGACGCGACGTAGGAACGCTCCACGAGGTAGGCACCGTCGCAGTCCTCGTCGGTGTCGTCGGTGCCGTCTTCCTCGGCGGCGGGATGGACGTTCGCGTTGTTGTCGTCGCAATCCGGCGGGCTATCGGTCGCTGCCCAGCCATCACCGTCGGTGTCGGCCCTCGCGACGCGAGGCGCCAGCACGCTACCGGCTACCAGGAGGAGGAGGGTCCAGCGGGGGGGGGTGTGATTTCGCACAGCTTGTCCTTCGAGCACACCGATTGTAGCTCCCGGGCCCCCCTCGCGCAACGGTCTCGCGCGGGATCACCACGGCTACCGACGGTCGCGACCGATGGGTAAAAACAAGCACCTTGACTCCGGGCGCGACCCTCGGCTACCTTCATCGTGCCCCAGCCGGAGGATCCAACATGCAGCGCCCCCCCCCTGCGGCAACTTGCCGCACTTCTAGTCGTCACTAGCACGATGCTCGCCCCGGGACGGGCGAGAGCGATCTGCGTCAACGATCCCGACGGCGATGGCTACTCCGCGGGCGGCACGGGAGCGGGTTGCGTGCAGGGGGCGCTGGACTGCTCCCCCTTCGACACCGACATCAACCCCGGCGAGTTCGAGACCCTCGCCGATGGCACCGACAACGACTGCGACGGTCGCGACGCGATG
>SXON01000195.1 GCA_005778355.1 Pseudomonadota bacterium
CTTCGGTGACGAAGACCTCGCCGTGCTGGTAGGGCGACATGGTGCCCGGATCCACGTTGATGTAGGGATCCATCTTGATGTTCGTGACCTTGAGGCCACGGGTTTCCATGATGGCGCCGATGGCGGCGGCGCTCAGCCCCTTGCCAAGCGAGCTGAGCACGCCTCCGGTGACGAACACGAACTTGGTCTTCATGGGCGCCTCCCGCACTCGGGCGCCTAACCGCCCCCAGGACCCGCCGCGGCGAAATGCGCGCGCACCCGCGCCAGGTCTTCCGGTGTATCCACGCCCCCTTCGCCGGCGGGGAGATCGATCACCCGCACTCGCATCCCGTGGGCCAACCAGCGCAGCTGTTCCAGGCGCTCGATGTGCTCCAGAGGGTGCTCGGGCAGCGACACGGCAAGGGCCAGCGCGGCCGGTCGGAACGCGTAGACCCCCAGGTGCACCCGGAAGGGGCCCCCGTACGGCACGGCAGACCGCGAGAAATACAGGGCGAGCCCGTCCCGCCCGGTGACGACCTTGACCCGCGCCGGGTTGGAAGCGTCGTCGAGCGGCGCGGCGCCGGTCGCGACATCGAAGTCACCGATGCCGTCGGCAAGCGCGAGGAGCGCACCGGGGTCGACCAGTGGCTCGTCGGCTTGCACGTTGACCACCACCTCGGCACCCTCGCCGCGGGCGGCGAGCAGGGCGTAGGCCATCGCCACCCGGGTGGTGCCGTTCGGGGCCTCGCCCGTGAGGACCACCGCGCCCCCAGCCTGGGTCACGACATCGGCGATCTCGGGCGAATCGGTGGCTACCACCACGCGGGCGAAGGCCTGGCGGGCGCGCGCGAGGGTGCGCACCACCAGGGGTTGCCCGCCAAGGTCGGCGAGCATCTTGCGGGGCAGCCGGGTGCTGCCGAGCCGAGCAGGCAGGATGGCGAGGGTAGAACTGGCCCTCGCCATCCGGCAATCCAGCCTGCGCTTAGCGCTTGCTGAACTGGAAGCGACGGCGAGCGCCGGCGCGGCCGTACTTCTTACGCTCGACCTTGCGGTCGTCGCGGGTGAGGAAGCCGGCCTTCTTCAGGTCGGTGCGGAGGGCGGGGTTCGCGGCGCAAAGCGCGCGCGAGATGCCCATGCGGATGGCCTCGGCCTGACCGGCCTTGCCGCCGCCGCGGACGTTGACGTTGACGTCCCAGTCGAGCTGGGCGATCACGTTGAAGGGCTGGCGCACCACCATCTCGAGGATGGGGCGGTGCATGTACTCGGTGACGCTGCGCTTGTTGACCGTCACCGTGCCGGTGCCGGGCTTGATGGTGACGCGCGCGCTCGAGGTCTTGCGGCGACCAGTCGCGTAGTAGCGGGCGGAGATCTTGCTCATCAGACGTACTCGGGGAAGGGCTTGGGCTGCTGGGCCACGTGGGGGTGCTCGCCGCTGGCGTAGACCTTGAGCTTGGTGAGCATCTGCCGGCCGAGGCGGTTGCGAGGCACCATGCCCTGCACGGCGGCGGAGATCACGCGCTCGGGGTGCTCGGCCAGCTGCACGCGGGCCGTGACCGAGGCGAGGCCGCCCGGGTGGCCGCTGTAGTGGTGGTACTTTTTCTGGTCGAGCTTCTTGCCGGTGAGGACGATCTTGTCGGCATTGAGCACGATCACGAAGTCGCCGCAGTCGGTGTGAGGGGTGTAGCTCGGCTTGTGCTTGCCCTGAAGCACGGTGGAGATGCGGGTTGCGAGGCGACCCAGCGTCTGCCCAGCGGCATCAACCACGAACCAGTCGTGGGTGGCCTCGGCGGCAGAAGTGGAGTGCGTGGTCCAGGTGTGGTGGTCGTGCATAGGAATCCCAGTCCGGAGGAAGCCCCCCGGAAGCCGGCGGCGGTTATCGAGAGGCAGCGGCGGCGTCAAGGTGTGTCAGGCCCGGGACGATGAACGGCGACGATTCACCGAGTCGCGACAGCGCCCATTCCAGCCCAGCGAGCGAGGCATCGTCTAGCTGATCGCGGTCGAGCTGTGCGCGGATGCGCGCGAGCCCACGAAGCTCGGGGTGGTCGGCCTGGAGGTGGGCCAGGGCCTCGTCCCGAGCAGCCCGGGTGGGCTCGGCCAGGGCCGCGCGGAAGGCCTCTCCCACCTCGTCCCGCCCCGCAGGGGCAGCACCGAGTTGCGTCCAGGTGTAGGGAACGATGGCGGCCCAGGGGGCCTCGCGCCGGTCCGCGTTGCCGGTGAGAAAGACGGTCACCGGGTCGAGGCTCGTCCAGGCGCGCAGGGCATCGGCGGCGTCACGCCCTCGCTCGCGCAGGATGCCGAGACGAGCCCGATGGAGCACCTCGCGCGCCGGTGCCCGTGCGATGGCGGCGTCGAGTCGCGACATGTCGCCGCTCACTCGCGCTTGCACCACCGCGGCCTCATCGCCGGGGAGGGTGCCGAGGTCGACGGGCTCACCGGCGAGCGCGCGGATGAGCCCCGACTCGGGCGAGTCGTCGAGGCCGGTCGTCGCGGGCGGGGAGCCGGAGAGGAGCGCCATCCAGCCCTGGTGGATCACGACGGGGGGCACCGGGTCGTCGAAGTAGGCCCGCGCCTCGTCGGGGCGACCCAGGGACTGGTAGAGGATGGCGGCGGCGTGCAGCGAGAAGCCGGCGCGCACGTAGGCCGCGGCGGCCGCCTCGAAGTCACCGGCCTCGTCGAGGGCCTGGGCGTGAAGGCGCGACAGGCTGGCGCCCGACGGTCCCTCCGCGTGGGTGATGGCCTCGGCCAGGTTGCCCGCGTCGAGGGCTGCCCTGGCGAGCACGGCGCGGGCGAGGTCGTCGCCGGGGTCGCTCTCGAGCGCGGCCTCGGCGGCGTCGCGCGTGGTCTCGTCGTCGGCGCCCTGGAGAGCCACGCGTAGCCGCGACGCGGGGGAGAGCGTGGCCGGGTCGACGTGCAATCCGTGAGCGGCGTCCCACTCGCCCACGGCGTCGGTCCAGCCCGGGCGGCCGCGAGCCCAGCCGACGAGTTCGTTGCCGGCCGAGTCGTCGAGGCATCGCGGGTCGCGGGCGGCCACCGTCAAAAGGCGCGCCCAGGCCGCCTCCTCGGCGCTATCGCGCGCCGCCTGTTTGAAGCCCGCGCAGGCCACGAAGAGGTCGCCGGCAGCGAGGGCCTTCTCGGGGTCGAGCCGCACCGGGCGGCCCTCCGCCCACCGTTGCCTTAGCGCGGGCCGAGGGTCGGCGGGACCGTGATTACAGCCGAGGACCAGGAGAAGGCCGGCCACCCACACCACGGGGGGCTACTCCTCGTCGGGCGCGACGTAGACGCTGTTGACGCCGAGAGGACGGCTCGCGGCCCAGATATCGCTCGTGCCCGAGCGACCGTCGGCCCACACGGTGATGATGCGCTCCTCGAACACCGCGACGCTGTGTTCGACCGCGTAGGCGGTGCCCACCTCGTTGCTGTTGATGCGGAGATCGCCTGCCTGCCAGGTGGCGCCGGCGTCGACCGTGTAGTTGTAGAAGAGGTCGTTGAAGCCCACGCCGCCGCTATCGTTGCGGCGGTCCTGCCAGGCAACGAGCCAGGTGTCGCCCGAGACCGCGAGCTGGGGCTCGAAGGACTGGGACTGCCCGTTGCCGTCGGTGTCCATCCGATATTCTTCCTCCAACCAGGCCTTCCCCGCGTCGGCCGAGTACTGGAGGAAGATGTCGTAGCCCGTGGCGCGGTTGTCCTGGAAGGCCACCCACACACCCTCGCCGCTGGCCGCGATGGACGGGTTCTGCGAGTCGGCGATGCCTTCCGCGTCGGTTTCCATGCGGATGACCTCGTCTTTCCAGCCGTCGCCGTAGGAACGGCTCAGGTTGAGGAAGACATCCTTGTTCTCGCCGAAGCGCTCGTCGTGCCACACCACGTAGACGTTTTCGCCCGCCATCGCGATTTGCGGCTCGAAGCTGTTGGTGGCGCCCACCTCGTCGCCCTCGTCGAGGCGCCGGTCGGCGTCGGAGAAGCTCTCGCCGTTGTCGTCGGAGAAGTTCACGTAGATGTCGGAGTTGCCGTCGCGGCGCTCCTCCCACGCGACCACCACGTGATCGTCGCCATCGCCCACGATGACGGGCGAGGAGGAGTAGGCGGCGCCAGCCTCGTCGGTGTCGACGCGCACGGGGGCATCGAGCCAACTCTCCCCGTTGTTCTGGCTGCGCTGCACGAAGATGTCGTAGGCGCCGTTGATCTGGTCGGACCAGGTGACCCAGACGTTGTCGCCTGCCGCCGCGATGGCGGGTGCCTTGGACATGTAGTCGCCGTCGGGATCGTTGTCCAGGGCGATGTCGTCGTCTTGCCAGCTCCGGCCGCCGTCGTCGGACCACTGCAGGTAGATGTTCTCGTACTCGAGCTCGCCGTCGCGCGTGTCTTCCCAGGCCACGTAGACGTAGTCGCCGCTGCAGGCGACCGTCGGGTTCCGAGCGTCGCCCTCGCCGTTGCTCAAGAGCTCGTCGCCCGCCAAGAAAGTGACGCCGGCGTCGGCCGACTTGTTGAACCACACCTGGTCCTGGCCGTCGCGATCGTCTTGCCACGTGGTGTAGACCACCCCGTCCTCGTTCACGCAGGTGCGCGGGGAGATCGACTCGATACTGCCCTTCGCGTGGTCGATGCGCACGTCTTCGGTGCCGGTGGAATCGCCCCCCGGCGGACAGGCGAGAAAGAGCGTCGTGACAAGTAACATGACCGGCTCCCCGAACGGCGGCGCACCTTATCTCCTCTTGCCCGCGCTCGCCCGGTGGGATCGCGCCCAGCGCCCGCCTTGCGCCCGGGGAGGGGTCCGGTATAGAGGGCGGCCCCTTCGAGAGACCCCATGCAGGACAAGACCAAACTCGGCAGGCGCTTCGGCTGCTACCAGTGCGGCACGAAGTTCTACGATCTCAACCGCCCCGACCCGCTGTGCCCCAAGTGTGGCGCCGATCAGCGCGAAGATCCGAACCCCGACCCCCGCGAGGCGATCCTCGCGAAGTACCGGGGCAAGTCTGGCCTCAAGGCCACCCGTGTCGAGGATGAGCTCGAGGAAGAGGGTGAGGTCGACGAAGACGCCGAGGTCGAGGAAGAGGACATCGACGACGACGAGGAAGAGGCCGAGGAACCCGCAGAAGACGAGTAGCCCTCGACTTGACCCGTCAACTGCGGGTATGCTGGCCCTGCGATGCTCGGGCTAGTCACGCTCTCGCTCCTCGGCGCCTGCGCCCCGGGTCTGCGCATGCCCGGGCCCCTCTCGCGGCTGGGCGAGGCGGTGGAGCGTGTCCCGTTGTCGCCGGCGGAAGCTCGGCCTAGCGGCGAGGGCGCTGAGATTGCTCGCGCCGCAGCCAGCTTCGTGGGCGACACTCAGCTGCGGGTCGACGGGGAGAACTTCCGCATGGATTGCTCGGGGCTGGTCGAGGCCTCGCTCGCCCAGGCCGACCTGCCTCGCAGCGGCAGCTCCGCGAGCCTCCACGACGAGGCCGAGACGAGCGGGGTCTTGCACCGCCGTCGGCAACCGCGCCCGGGCGACATCGCCTTCTTCGACGACACCTATGACCGCAACGGCAACGGCCAGCTCGACGATCCCCTGTCTCACTCCGCCGTGGTGGAGCGGGTGTTCGCCGATGGCACCGTGCAGCTGGTGCACGTGGGCAGCAAGGGCGTGGTGCGCTTCCGGATGAACCTGCGCCACCCCTCGGCGCGCGAGGACGGCGACGGCGAGGTGATCAACGACTACCTGCGGCAGGCTCGAAAGTCCGACCCCCCGGCGACGCGCTACCTCGCCGGCGAACTATGGGATTCTTTCGCCAGTTTCTACGAGTTGCCGCCCCTGGCCAGCGAAGAGTAGAGGAACCCCCAGGGGCCGAGTTGCAGGTCGGCACCCGGCAATAGCCGCCAGGCGCGGATCACGTCGGTGGGCGTGGCAGGGACGACGCCATCGGGGCCGACGAGCTCGTGAAGGCGCTCCCGATCACGACGCGCGCGCGTGGGATCCGCGCCGGCGAACCAGAGTCGTCCCCGGGCGAGGACCAGGTGGTCGCTCTCGATATGGGTCTTCTCCCGCGGTAAGTTCGCGTTTCCGAGGGCCCGGAAGGCGGGGATCTCCTCGATGTCGGGGCCCCAGGCCGGGGGGCCGGGCGGGACCGTTCCTCGGCACGCCATCGCCGCGACCGCCACCGCGTTGGCTTGCGCCACGCGAGCCCAGCCCTCGGGGCGCGTGGCGAGCCAGCTCCGGACACGCTCCTCTGGCACGAGCTGCACCTCGCCGGTCGTGCGCGCCTCGCGGAGACGACGCCCGAGGGCGCGGCGGTGGACGAGGCCGCTGACGCCGCCGCCCTGGTCGACGACCAGGCGCACCCCCGAGGGACGCACCCCCGCCAGGTCGAGCGCCGCGTCGAGGGCGCCGGAAGGGAAGGCCTGGCTCCCGGGCTCGCGGTCGATGACCTCCTGCCGTACGGCCGCGCGCAACTCGCCGTCGACGAAGACCGCCGCCGCCGAGGGGGCACCGAGCCAGAGGCCAACCACCGCGCCATGCACCGGGAGCCCATAGCGCGGCATGGATTAGACGCCTTGCCGTGAGCCTGTTCGCCGACCCCGCCGAGCGCTTCGCGGCCGAGCTTCGGCAGGCCGAGGAGCGGCTCCGGGCGCACGGCCTGGGTGGACGCCGCGCCTTCGTGGCGCTGGTGCGTCACCTTGCGGGCCGGCTCGGGATCGCGCCGGAGCTCTGGCCCGAGGGTCCCGATGCCCCCGCGTCGGCGCGCCTCGACGCGATCCCCCTGGCCCCCGACCTCGATCTCTTCGGTCTCGCCTACGAGCGTTTCTTCACCGACCTCTTCAAGGGCAAGCGCGGCCAGTACTTCACCCCGAGGCCCCTCGTTGAGCTGGTCACCGATCTCGCCCGCGTGCGCGGCCGCGACCGGGTGATCGATCCCACCTGTGGCTCCGGCGGCTTCCTCGTGGCGGCGGCTTCGCGCGGGGCCGACGTCGAGGGCATCGAGGTCGACCCCGACCTCGCGGCGTTGGCACGTCTGAACCTGGCGCTGCACGGGGCCTCGCCGAGGGCGGTGAGAACAGCTGATTTCTTCGCGAGCGACCCGGTGGAGCTCTACGACGTCGTTCTCGCCAACCCACCGTTCTCGGTGGATATCCACCAACACGATGTGCTGTCGCGACACGGGGTGAGCCGGTCGCGGGTCGCCAGTGACGAGCTCTTCCTCCGCGCGGCGGCTCGCTGGGTGCGCCCCGGAGGACGGGTGGCGGTGGTGGTGCCCTGGTCGGTGCTGACCAGCCCCTCGAATCAGGAACTCCGCGCCTTCATCGATGGTCACTACGTTCGCGAGGCGATGGTGTCGCTGCCGGAGGGTGTGTTCTTGCCCTTTGGCGGTACGCTCACCCGAGCGGCGGTGCTCGTCTTACGGCGTCACCCCGCGCGTCTGGAGCCGACACTGTGCGCCGTCGTGTCGCGACCGGGTTACGACACGACGCGCCGTCGGTATCGCCGGACCGAACCCGACGAGCTCGTCGCGCTGCGGCTCCATCTCCGGGGAGCGCCCTACGCGCGGGCAGCCCGCGTCCTCGATCCGCCCTGGGTGCCGGAGGAAGCGCTCGCCTCTAGCCACGCGCCGGGGGTCCCTCGCTTTCGCGTGGCCGAGCGCGCGCGGGTGCGGAGCGGGGGCGCCCGCCGGGGGACCGAGGCCCCGGCCACGGTGCTCACCCTCGCCGACGTCGACGCCAGCACCGGCGAGTTCATGCACGCCGCCGTAAAGTCAGGTCGCGACGTGAATGCGCTAGTGCCGGTCGCGGCGGGCGAGCTGTTGTTCGGTCGTATGCGGCCGGAGCTGCGAAACATCGCTGTGGCGGAGCGCCCCGACGACGTGCTCCCGGCGGCACTCGTGGCCTCGCCGGAGTTTGTCCGTGTGCAAGCGGAGCGCGAACCCGACTTCCTTTTGACGGCGCTGCGATCGAGCTTTGCCCTCCCCGGGCTTGCCTCCACGGCCGGTCAAACGCGTCCCCGGGCGCGCACGGAAGACATCGCGTCGCTCCAGCTCCCCGACCTGCCCGACGCGCTACGTGCCTCATTCGACGCGGAGCTTGGACGGGTCCGCGCGCAGCGACGCCGACTGAGGCAACGCCTCGCCGACCTCGAGCGAGCCTACGAGGCCTACGGTCGCGGCGAGATCGACGAGGAGGCGCTCAGTCGGGTGATCGCAGGGTCCAGCTCGTCGTCCCCGTAGGCGGCCCGAGAGCGCTGGTCACGGCGTCGGCGCAGCCCCTCGGTGCCGACGCGGGGTGTAGCACCACGTGGCGAAACCCCAGATCGTACAGGTCTACCGACTCGCTCCCCGGCGCGATCATCCCCTCGTCGAGCGCGCCGGGCCGTGGACCAGGGAGGCCGCCGCAGGCCGCTTGCAGTGTGCGCGCCTGTCCCGAGAGGCGCAGGACGCTGTCCGCGCCCTCGTAGTGCTCGGCGACCGGGGACTGGTGACGAAGCTGGTAGATCCAGTAGGGCCGTCGGGAGCCCGCGCGCTCGGGAGACGTCCGGTTGGCGTCGACCGGCAGCTCGAAGATGGGGCCATCCAGCGCGGCCATGTCCTCGACTTCCGGCGGGAAGCTCAGGGGCGCGGCCACGCGCGGCCACCTCGTGTGGGAGAACCACAGGCTGTCGCCGAGGATCGCTGCGGCGAGTAGCCCACCGTGCAATCTCGCTCGACCCGCCCCGGCGGCGGCGGCGGCGGCAAGCAGTACGGCGGCGGGGCCGGCCGCGCGGTACCAGTGGGTGATGAACTGCGCACTTTCGCAGTAGGACACCAGCCAGCCGGCGGGGAGCGGCGTGTCGATGAGCACCTCGCCCCCAGCGCGCAGCCAGTGACCGAGGGCCAGGACCCAGAGCGGCAGGGCCATCCCGATGAACGGGAGCGCGGCACGCCCGCCCAGGAGGGCAAGCAGCACGGTCGCGACACCGAGGTACACCGAGTAGGAGGGCGTCGCTGCCTCGGTGGCCGGGCCGAACATGAAGAGGTCGATGCCGTAGCGCTCGGTCCGCGCCCACGCCCGGATGTCCGTCGGGTCGGTGAGGCCCGCGGCGCGGTCGGCCCACACGTCGAGGTGAGGCAGAAGGTCGAGGAATCGCGGCAAGACCAGCGCCAGCGCCACGAGGGCGGTGAGCCACAGCTCGCGACGGCGCACGTGCAAGGCGAGGAGCGGCGCGACAACCAGGGCGAAGGCAGCATGGTACCAGCCGCTGAGGGCGAAGATCCCGAGAAAGAGTCCCGCCCAGGCCGCCTGGTTCCGGTTCGGCTCACGACGGAGGCGCAGCATCGCGGCCAGGTGGAGAGCGTACCAGCCCAGCGGCCACGCCTCCGACACGCCGAAGTCGATGGTGCCTGAGAGGAAGGGGTTCCACGACACGGCGGCCATGCCCACCCAGGCCCCCGGCCGCCCGCCCACCTCGCGACCCAACTGCCAGCCGCCGAGGGCCGCCAGCAGCACGTTGGCCACGACCATGCCGTTGTAGGCAACGACAGGGGACCAGAGCCAACCCAGGGCGAAGAAGGGGAGGTTGGGCGGGTCCATCAGCGGGACGTTCCAACCCGCCGGGTAGTTCACCACCAGCCCGAGCAGGGCCTGCGCGTGGGCGGCGAGGTGGTTGTGGGCCTCCCCGAAGGGGTCGCCCAGGAGGCCGATGCGCGCGGGCCAGAGAAAGAGCGCCGTGCCGATGATCGCCGCGCCGATTGGCTTCAGATCCCGCACGACAAGAGGGCCCCCTGTACCCGCTTCGCCACGGCGGCCGCCTTCGGCTGGGTGTCGATGAGGTCCTGGCGAACTTCCAGCTCGAGGTAGGGCACGCCCGCTTCCCCGCCATGCCGGGCGGCCGAGTAGATGAGCCCGTCCTTGCCCGAGTAGGGCTCGTTCAGGGCCGTTGCGAGACCGGCGCTGGCGAGGGCGAGCGCCAGTCGCTGCGCGAGGTCGTCGTGCTGGTCGAAGAGCACTCCCGCCTCCATGGCCCGCGCGCGCCCCCGGAACGCGGGTGTGAAGCTGTGGATCGACAGCAAAAGGCGCGGTCGTTGCATGGCGAAGCGCGCCACGGCCTTGTGGAAGGGGTGGAAGTAGCGTCGTAGTCGGCGCTCACGCTCACCGTCGTCGAGGATGGCGTTGAAGCTCGGGGCGCCGTCGTCGGTGTCCCGGAGAAACATCGAGGGATCGCCCGGGGCGCGGTTGGGATCGCACAAGAGGCGCGTGTAGTTGGAGAAAACGGCGCCGGCGCCCATGCCGTGGCAGAGGGCGCGGGTGAGGTCGGCCGCGCCAATGTCCCATCCCCAGTGCGTGGCGAGCAGCCGATTATCGGCGTGCGATGGGGAATGCCCATGGGGAAGACGACGTGAGGCGTGTTCACACGTGAAGAGCCAGCCGCCGGGGCTCGCGCGGCCGAGGGTGACGAAAGCGCCGGTGACCACGGCGCGCGGATAACGTGCGGCCCGATGTGGTGGCTGCTCGCCTGCGACGACCCCCCGAGCGCCGACGTGCTCTTGCGCGAGGGCAAGATCGACGAGGCGATCGCCCGCGCCGGCGTGGAGATCGACCCCAGGCGCCCCTCGGTCGACGCGCTCGCTCGCCGGGCGCGCCACGAAGACTGGATCGACTTCGAGGTGGTGGTAGACATGGCGGCGGCCGACTTGCTGCTGAGCGCAGCGCCGATGCGCAAACTCGAAGGGGTGGAGATGGCGTTCGACGCGTGGACGCCCCTCGCGGCCTGCACGGCGTCGCGACTCGTTTCCCCCTGGCGGGTGGCGGTCGGGCGGAGCGTGGTGCCGGGCGACGCCGATCCCGCCTCGGCGCAGGGCGCCTTCGAGGGCGTGCCCTACGAGGGCGGCCGCATCGTTTGCACGGCTGACGAGGCGACGAGTCTCTCGGCCTGCTTCGCACGGCTCGACCACAATCCGCCGGCCCGCCGCGTGACGGTCGTGCTCGCGGACGGCACGGGACCGCTCGCCGTGCATTTGTCCCGTCACGATGGCGCCTGGTGGACCGTCTCGGCGAGCGAGGCCGAGGCCGCGGTGGCGTGGCTCCGGGCGTGCACCGGATAAGGCGCGGCGATGTCGCCCGCCGCGCACCCCCACGTCATCCTCGCCGGCGTCGCGATGATGGTGCCGCTCCCGATCCTCGACGACTGGCTGTCCCGCAAGGCCCTGCGGCGTGCGCTCCAGGCCGACGCCGAGGCCAGCGGCCAGCCGCTCGACGAGGCCACGCTCGACCTGCTCACTGAAGACCGCTCCAACATGCTGGTGGGCTGTCTCCGCGCGGCGATCCTCTGGCCCTTGAAGAAGCTCTTCCGCACCATCCTGTGGTTCCTGACCATCAAGGACGTGATCGACGTCGCCACGCGCTCGGCGGAGGTGCTCGCCATGGCGAAGATCGCGCGGGAACGGGGCTGGTTGCCGTCCCGCGCCCGCGACGTGCGCGACGCGATGGAGGTGAGCTTCGGGCGCCATCGTTGGAGCCCGGTCACCCGCTTCCTCATGCGCTACCCGCGGCCCCCGCTCGATGAGCCCGCGGCGGAAGACACCCTCGGCGGCCTGCTCCAGGGCCTCCGGAAGCAGGCGGGCGCGGTGCCGATGGAGGCGATGTTCGTGGAGCGGGTTCGAGGGAGCGTGGCGGGTGAGCTGGCCACTGCCCTCGACACGCCGCCCCCGGGATAGTCGCCGCCGATGATCCTCGCCTTGCTCGCCTGTACCCCCATGGAGGAGCCCTCGGTCGAGTCGCCGGTGGGTGCGCTGGGCCTTGGCCGGAACAACCCCTTCCCCTCGGTGGAGCTGGTGGCCGATGGGCAGGTGGCCCTGGAGGCGGGCGATCTGCCGGTGGCGGCCGAGGGTCAGGACTGGGATTTCACACCCTTCAACCTGCGCACGGGCTTCTCCGTCGCGCAGCCATCCATCGTGATGTTCGAGCAGCCCATCGACGAGGCCAGCGTGGGCGGGCAAGAGCAGGTCGGGATCGACGGCAGCGTGCGCATGGTCGACCTTGACAGCGGCGCCGCAATCCCCTGCTTCGCTGAGCTCGACGCCGCCGACGACGCGATCCTCACCGGCGAACGGACCCTGATCGTGCGCCCGATGATGGCGATGACGCCGGGGCACACGGTGGCCGTGGTGGTCACCTCCAAGGTCACGAGCGGGGGCGCGCCCCTCGACCTCCCCCCGCCGGAAGGTCACTACGCCGACTTGCACGCCCAGCTCGCCGACCTCGGCTACGACGATGTGTCGGTGGCCTGGGACTTCCCGGTGGGCGAGGGCCGCGCGCTGCTCGACGGCGTGCTCGGCGCGCTCCCAGTGCCCACGGCGCACAGTTTCACGCGCACCTGGACCAACACCGACGAGAGCCCGGCCCCCGAGGGCGTGTGGAAACAGCTCGAGGGGAGCTTCACCACGGCGAATTGGCTGGTCGACGAGACCCACGTCGAGCTCGACGCCAGCGGCGCTGCCGTGTCTCAGGGCACGCGAGAGGCCTACCTCTGGGTGACCATCCCCGAGATCGTCCGCGACAGCGGGCCCTACTCCATCCCGGTTCTGATCTTCGGCCACGGCATCATGTCAGAGCCCGACGATTACCTCGGAGGCGAGGAGGACTCCGAGGGCGTACGCGCGCTGGCCGAGGAGCTCGGCGCCATCGTCATCGCGACCAAGTGGACGGGGCTCACCGGCGACGATCGGCTGCACGCGCTCGAGGTGGCGGCCGACTTCGCGCGCTTCCACGAGGTGCCTGAGATGCTGGTGCAGGGCGTGGCCGACACGAGCGCGCTGGTCAAGTACGTGGCCGAGGGCGACCTTCTCCAGGACGAGGTCTTCGCGAGCCTCGCTGACCCCACCAATATCTACTACTATGGTATTTCTCTCGGTGGAATCGAAGGTTCGGTGATGTTCGCCAACCAGTCGACGATCCCGCGAGGTGTGTTTCACGTCGGCGGGGCCGCGTGGGCGACGATGCTCGAACGCTCCGCGCAGTGGCCGCCCTTCGACATCGTCGCCAGTCGCGAGTACCCGGACCCCTGGGATCGGCAGCTGCTCTACGCGGCCACGCAGGTCTTGTGGGACCCGGTCGACCCGGCGGCCCACGCGGATCGCATGGTCGGTCGCGAGATGATCTGGCAGGAATCGATGGGTGACGAGCAGGTGCCCAACCTCACCACTGAGCTCTTGATGCGGAGCGTGGGCGCCACGCTGGCCACGCCCTCGGTGAGCACCCCCTATGGGCTCGTTCCCACCGCGATGACCACCACCGCTCCAACGCTGGTGCAATACGACCCAGAGGTGGGGTACCCCGACCCGGTGAACCGCCCGGGGGCCTCGAGCGGGGCGCACTCCATCCCGCGCAGTTGGCCCGGCTGCATCCAGCAGTCAGCCCAGTTCCTCGCGGCCGGCGACGTGGTGCACTTCTGTGGCGAGGCGGCGTGCAGCGCGTCGAACCCTGGGAGCTGGTAGGCGCGTCGGCCTCGGCCCTCGCGCTCCCGTCGGCCTGGTTCTGCGCGGTGGCGGTGGGGGCGGTGCCCGACGTGCTCGACACCGACGCCGGCGCGGGGTTGGTGCATGCGCTCACCACCTGGAGGGAGGGCGTTGGCGCGTGGCCGGCGGTTCCGTTTGCGCTCGGGCTCGGCGTCCTCGCTCCTCTACCAGGCGTCGTGGCCGCGCGGCTGGCTCTCGCCGCCCTGGTGGGGCTCGGTGGCCTCGGCGCGTGGCGGATGTCCGCGGATCGCCCGCTCGAGGAGCGCGTGGCCGCCGTGGGCCTGGTGCAGCTTGGGCCGTGGACCACGTTGCCCCTCCTCGGCGCCGACCTGCCCGGCCTCGCCTTCGCGGGCCTGGTGCTGGCGCTGTCCTCGCCCCGTCTCGGTGTGCTTGGCGCGCTCTTCGGGGCCCCCGTGGCGGCGGCCTCGACGGTCCTGGGCGTGGCGCGTCGGCAACCATGGCTGCTCGTCGGTGCGCTTGGCCTCGCGGTGCTCCAGACGGCGCCGGTGTCTGGGCCCGGCGGCGCGTTGCGCGCGTCGGAGGTGCCGTCGCTGGGGCCTGCCTACGGCGGCGAGGGGGGTGCCTGGTTTCCGATGCCCCCGCAGGAGGCGCGTCGCTGGGCGGCCGCTGCAGGCGGAACCGGTCGCTGGGTGCACCCGCGCATCGTGGAAGGGGCGGGCGCACCTGCCGAGTATGGCCCGGACACGCCAGCGCCCGAGGTACCTCCGCTCGACCAGCTCCGCGCCTTGGCCTTCGACGCCGCCCGGGGGACGGTCGTGGCCGACGAGCTGCGCGCCATCGGCTTGTCGGGGGCCCTCGCGCCCATCTGGGGGGTGCTCTCCTGGGTGTGCCTCCGGTGGGCCAAGCGGCGTGTGCTCGTCGGCCTCGCCACCCTCTCGGCACTGGCGGGAATCGGACTCGGCGTTGCGATGCCGGGGCCGGTGGTCCCCGCCGCCGGCGGTGCCGACCTCTCGGCACTCGTGTCGCGACTCGAAGCAGCTGGACCAGGGACGGTGATGCTCTTTCCGCCTCCGGAAGCGCCCTATTACGCGGGTCGAATCTCGGCGGACCGCTGGACGGCGCTCCTCGGCGCCGCCGACCGCGGGGCCGCCACCTCGCCCGCGCTCGCGGCCGCGCTCGGCTGGCGGATGGAGTACGGCCTCGACATCGCCGCCGCCGAGACGCTGTGGCAAGCCCGCGACGAGGCCTTGCCGTTCATCGCCGCTCGCGACGCCGGCGTGCGGGCGCTGGTGATCGATCGTGGGTCGGTGCCGCCCTACGTGTGGAACAACGCGGAAGGCTGGATCGCCCGGCGCCTTGGGCAGCCGGAGCGGCTCGGGGAGCTCATGTTCTACGAGCTCCCGTCGGCTGTCGAGGCCTTCGGGGGCGGGGTGGACGTCGAGGAGTAGCTTTGGACGGCCCGCTCCGCCCACTTCGTCCCTCCTCACCCCCCGAGCCACCTCGTCTCCCCCGGCAACAACTTCACCTTGGCGCGCCGTCCCTCCACCGTCACTCGCCCCTCCGCCATCCACCGCAGGCACATCGGGTACAGCCGGTGCTCGATGGCGAGCACCCGCGCGGCGAGCGACTCGTCGGTGTCGTCGTCGAGCACCGGCACGCCGCCCTGGGCGAGGATGGGGCCGGTGTCGACACCATTGTCCACGAGGTGGCAGGTGGCGCCGGCCACCGTGGTGCCGTAGGCGCGCGCGTCGCGAATGCCGTGCGCTCCGGGGAAGGCCGGGAGCAGGGCAGGGTGGATGTTCATCACCCGGCTGGGAAAACGGTCGAGGAAGGCGCCCGTCAACACGCGCATGAAGCCCGCGAGGCAGACGATGTCGACCTCACCCAGCTGCGCCAGCACCTCGGCCTCGAAGTCTTCGCGGGCGCGACCCTTCGACACCACCGTGCTCGTCGGCACGCCGGCCTGCGCGGCGCGCTCCAACGCGAAGACGCCAGGCACGTTGGCCACGACGCGGACGATGTCGGCCGGGAACCAGGGGTCGGCCGCGGCGTCGAGGAGGGCCTGGAGGTTGGAGCCGCGCCCCGACACGAGCACCGCCACCCGCGCGACGTTGCTCACCTAGACGACCCGGGCCTCGCCGCCCTCGTCGGCGACGACCTCGCCCACCACGAAGCCACCCGCCTCGGCCGCCAGCGCCTCGGCCTCGCCCGGCCGGACGACGAGGATCATGCCGAGCCCACAGTTGAAGGTGCGGTACATCTCCTCGTCAGAGAGCTCGCCCTGGGCGCGCAGGAGCGCGAAGATTGGGAGCTCCGGCCAGCTTCCCTCGTGCATCACCGCGCCGAGACCGCGCGGCAAGACGCGGGGGACGTTGCCGGTGAAACCGCCGCCGGTGATGTGCACGGCGCCGAGCAGGCCGAAACGCTGGCGCAAGGCGAGCAGTTCCTTCACGTAGATGCGCGTGGGACGCAGCAGGACCTCGCCGAGCGGCGCGCCGAGGCCCCAGTCGTCGCGATCCATGGGGAGCTTGTCGAGCAGGTGACGCACGAGCGAGTAGCCGTTGCTGTGCACGCCGCTTGAGGGGAGGCCCACCAGCTTGTCGCCCACGGCGATGGCGCGACCATCGAGCACGGCCGAGCGCTCCACCACGCCCACGCAGAAGCCGGCGAGGTCGTAGTGCCGCGGCGAGTACATGCCGGGCATCTCGGCGGTTTCCCCGCCGATGAGCGCGCAACCGGCCTGTCGGCAGCCCTCGGCGATGCTGGCGATCACGGCCTCGGCCTCGGCGGGATCGAGCTTGCCCGTGGCGAAGTAGTCGAGGAAGAACAAGGGCTCGGCGCCGCACACGGCCACGTCGTTGGCGCACATCGCCACCAGGTCGATGCCGATGCCCGCGTGGTTGCCAAGCCGCTGTGCGAGCAGGAGCTTTGTGCCCACCCCGTCGGTGCCGGCCACGAGCAGGGGATCGCGGTACCGCTCAGGCACGCGGAAGAAGCCGCCGAAGCCGCCGATATCGCCCACCACCCCGTCGCGATAGGTGCTGCGCACGTGCTTGCCGATGCGGTCGACCACCTCGTCGCCCGCGTCGATGTCTACCCCCGCGTCGCGGTAACGGTCTCGCTTCATGCGCGCGGGCTAACCCAGCGCTACAACTCCGCCGGGGTGGTGGCCGTCGCGACCGCCATCTCCGACTCGTAGCCGTTGGCGTCGATCAAGGTCACGCCGAAGTCGTACTGGGTGCTGAACCGGAAATCGGCGGAAGACACCGGGAGGCTGATGTTGAGCGTGCCGCCGTCGCCCGCGCACTCCTCCACGACCTCGCCGCCGCTGGTCATCGCCGACTCGGCGAGCGCGGCGCTGGGCTCCGACGCCGCGTCGATCTGCCCGTCCACGGCGTCGTCCCACCACAGGTTGGCCGACAGGATGTGTGCGTCGCCGTCTTCGTCTTCGAACTCCACGACCATCACCAGCGTCGGGTAGTCGTTGCCGTTCTCGTCGGTGTAGATGTCGCCTTCGCTCACCGAGAAGTCGGTGATGTCCGGCGGGGTGCCTTCGCAGGAGGGATCGCCACTGTCGGCCTCGAGCGTGCCGCCGGTGTCTTTCTCGTCTTCGGCGGGGGTGCACGCGAGGGCAAGGGCAATCAGGGGGACGATGCGCATGGAAGGCTCTCCAGACGCTCATTGTTAGCACGAGCTAGCCGCTCCTGGCGGGTTCCACGACGTGATCGAGGAGCCACTCCGCCGCCTTCATCGTGCCGCTAAACGCTGCGGCGGTGGTGAAGGCGGCAAACACGCTGAGGGGGATGAACCCCATCAGCTCGGCAACGTCGCGAGCCTGGGCGAGGAGCATGCTCACCAGATCGGATCGAGCGGGGCCCGACTCAACCGACCTCGACCGCGTCTTGCTCGCCCTCCACGTCGAAGCTCAACGACTCCATCGCTCGGTGGAAGACGGCGCACATGCGCGTCGCCACCTGCTTTTGCCGCCGCCAGGCACTCGCGGCGGCGATGCCTGCGCCGAGCCCCGGCACGAGGCGCACGACCCGCCCCACTGCCGAGCCCATGGATCGCTCCACCACGTAGCGAGTGGCCCACTTCACGGCGCCCGACGACCCCGGTGCCGCCGAGCGCACGAGGACCGGCAGCTCGGACACGCGCGTGGCCACCCTCGTGGAGTCGGGGAGGTCGACGCCGAGCGCGGCCGCCAGCGCCCGCGTGAGGACGATCTTGCCGTGGTCGGTCTCGGGGTCGAAACCGTGGACCACTGCGAGCCGTTGCCCCAGCCGCAGCGTGTTCACCATCGCCGCCACCAGCTCCGGCGGCATCGCCGCGGCGCCCGCGAGCCCGGTGACGGCCCCCATCGCGCTCGCCCGTATCTGCGCGCTACGAACCACGTGATCGACGGCGCGTCGAAGTTCGTCGGGCTCCGGGGCAAGCCCGGTCTCCTCGTCGGCGAAGGCGAGACCGGCGCGCCGCAACTCCTCGCGCACTTGCGACGTCGACACGCTCGCCGCCGCGTACATCGCGGGAAGCAGGTCCTCGTCCACGCGGGTGCCGAGGCCCTCGGCGATGACGCGCCAGGGAGAGGCCATGCCGCGACCGTTAGCCCCGCATCGTCAGAACCGCACGCCGAGGTCGATCGCCGGTACGAGGCGCCACTCGGCGCCCCAGCGTTCGCCGGGGACCACCTCGTGCTCGTCGGTGGCCACTGTGACCGCCGCATCGACGCGGGGCGACAGCGAGAGCCAATCGATGAACCGGAACTCCACGCCCGTCCCCACGCCGAGCTGCGGGTCGACGCTCCGCCCGCGGTAGGCGGTGGGCCCGTCGAAACCGGCGAGGCTCAGCTGCGTGTCGCTGAACAGGGCGCCCAGAGAGAAGCCGAGCAGAGGGCGGATTTCCAGGCGGGGTCGCTTCCGTGGCAGCTCCGCGTGGGCGTCGAACGAGAGCCCCACGGCGAGGCCGAGGTAGAGCTCGTCGCGGTAGCCACTCCCGGCGCTGGCCACTGGCGGGCCGCTCCCGTCGTCGTAGAACAACGCGCCGCCGTTGATCAGGTGGGGACGCGCGTGGCGCAGTTCCACGCCGAGCGTCGTGACGCGCCCGGTGTGGGCAACGAGCGCGAAACGCTCGGCAAGCGTGGCCTCGTAGGCAGCCCCGCTGCCGCCGAGAATCCACTGCGAGCCGAGCCCCGCGATGAACGAGGCTCCGGCCAACTGTTCTCGCCCTAGGGGAGATCGACGTCGAACGTGACCCCGCTGGCCGTACCGCCATCGGAGATCGTGTGCGGCGAGGTTGAGTCCAGCGTGTCGGTGATGGTGCCGCTGTCGTCGACGGAGATCAGGAGGTACATCTCCGTCCCGACACTCGCGTCGATGCTGACGGACTCGCTGAACGCCTCCGCGGAACCGGCCGTGGCCGGGCATGAAATGCTCGCGTCACCGAGCGGCGTCGAGGTGAACGGATCGGCGCCGCTGTAGGCGCGGATGTTGCACGTCATGCTGCTGGTGCCGTCCTTGTCGAGGGTGATCGTGCCCTCGATGGTCATGGTGTACGTCTCGCGGGCGGTGTCGACGGTGTCGGCGGTGTCGCCCGTGTCGGCGGTGTCGCCGGTGTCGGGGGGCTCGCCGGTGTCGCCGGAATCGGGGGGCTCGCCGGTGTCGCCGGAGTCGGGCGGCTGGCCGGTGTCGCCAGAGTCCGGCGGGCCGCCGGTGTCGCCGGTGTCGCCGCTATCAGGCGGATCGGTGTCGGTGTCGGTGTCGGTGTCCGTGTCGGGGTCGCCGGTGTCGTCACCCATGTCGATTGGGTAGCAGTTGCCGTCGTCGCCGCGGCCGAGGCCGTCGCCGCAAGGGGCGGTGGCGGTGGCGCCCCCGCAAGCTGCAAGGAAGAACAGGGGGCTGAGGAGGGCAAAGCTTCGCATGTGGTGTCTCCGGCCGGGATTGTATCGCCGGCCTGTCAAAATGTCGCCGGCTTCACGCGAAGTAGCGACCCCGGTCGTCGCGTTGCACCGCCGCCATCGCGGTCTCGGGATCGTGCGTGAAGAACAGCCGGGCCCCGCGGGCGTGGAGGGCGGGGAGCAGGTGCGCTTTCTCGTCGACGAGCTGCTCGGGGAAGCGGTCGTAGCCCATGGTGATGGGCACGTGCACCCAGGGCCTCCCGGGAACGAGGTCCGAGGCAAACACGACCGGACCCGCGTCGCTGGCGACCTCCGCCAGCATCAGCCCGGGTGTGTGGCCATCCGAGAAATGGAACCGCCAGGCCTCGCCCAGGAAAGGCGAATGGTCGCCCTGGATGATCTCGAGGCGGCCGCTGTCCTCCAGCTGCCGATTGAGCTCGGGTACGAAGCTGGCGCGGTCGCGGGCGTGTGGGGCGCGGGCCCGCTCCCAGGCCCGGGCGCCCACGACGAAACGGGCGTTCGGGAAGAGCAAACGCGCGCCCTCTTCGTGCGACGACAAGAGCCCGCCCGCGTGGTCGAAGTGCAGGTGGCTCAGGACGATGGCTTCGATGTCCTCGTGACGAAGGCCGACGTCGGCGAGAGAGTCGAGCAGCACGTGTCGCGACTCCGTCACGCCGTAGCGAGCGCGGTGCTCGGGCGCGAAGAAGGTGCCGATTCCCGCCTCGCAGAGCACGCGGCGACGGTCGTCGGTCACCAGCATGGCGCGGCAGGCGAGCGTGATGCGATTCTGCTCGTCGGGCGGCGACCAGCGCGACCAGAGCGCGCGCGGCGCGTTCCCGTACATCGCCCCGCCATCGAGTCGCTGCTGATTGCCTTCGACCGCATGGATTTTCATGTGGCTCCCTACTTTTGCACGGCGTCGCGTTGCAGGTAGCCGGTGACGACGGGGTCGCAACCGTCACAACGGACCTTGACCCGTAGTGGGGCCTCCGCCAGCACGGTCACCGCCACGCCGGGCTTGCCGAGAACCGCGACGGGCTGGCCCGCATCGTCGACGATCGAGAGCGGCGTCTTGATGGTGAAGGCCTTGTAGGGGTCGACCTCGGCGTCGTCGAAGTTGCTCGCGACGGGTTCGGACCCGGGCGGATCGACCGCCGCGACCTCCACCGGGGCCTCGTCCTGCTCCAAGGGCGCTTCCTCGGCTTCGACCCCCGAGAGGAGGTCGCTCATCGTCACCTCGGCGGGCGCGGGGTGGATGTAGGGCGGGGGCGCGTAGCAGCCGAGGAGCCAGAGCACGACCGGAATATATGCGCCGGCGTGCTGGGTGCTGGTGCACGAATCGCTGTCGTCTCGCCCTCGGGGATCTCCGACCCCGATCGGCTCGACCGGGGCATCGCCCTCGCGCGATCCTGGGGCTTCGACCTCGTTGAGCTGCCGCACGCGCGCGCCGAGTGCCGGTACCTGGCCGGCAGCGACGAACAACGACTGAACGACCTACATTGTGCCTTCTCCGGCGCTTTTGACGCGGTGTGGGCGGCGCGGGGGGGCTACGGCCTGTCGCGACTGATGCCGCGCATCCAGTGGGATACGTTGGCTCCCGTGCCCTTCATCGGCTTCTCGGACGCCACCTCGTTCCTCAACGGCCTCGCTTCGAGGCAACGACCGGCCATCCATGGCCCGGTGCTCCACGCGCTGGACGGATACCACGACGAGGAGAGCCGACGGGCGATCCGCGAAGTGCTGGCGGGCGATGCGGTACGTTTCGAGGGTCGGACGGTACTGGACGGCGCCGCCGCAGGCCCCTTGTGCGGCGGCAACTTGTGCATCCTGGCTTCGCTCTGCGGCACCGCCTACCAGCTGGACGCGCGCGGCAAGATCGTGCTCCTCGAAGACCTGGGCGAGCCGCCCTACAAGCTCGACCGGCTGCTCGTGCAATGTCGTGACGCTGGAGTGTTTGATGGCGCGACGGCCTTCGTCCTGGGCGACTTCCTCGACGCGCGCCCCCCGGCCGACGCCGATTGGACTCTCGACGACGTCTTCCTCGACGTGCTCGGCCCGCTCGGCGTACCCATCCTCGCCGATCTCCCGATTGGTCACGGCCGTCGCAACCTCGCCGTTCCACTCGGCACGCCCGCCCGGCTCGAGAGTGGCGTGCTCACCGTCGAGCCCAGGTGATTGCCCGACTGCTGCAGTCGGCCGAGGGGAAGGTGGCCCCGTCGTTGTCGGCGTGCGTGATGGTCGGGGGGGAGGTGCGCTTGCTCTGGAACCCGGCGCGGGTGTACGACCTTGCCTCCCTGACCAAAGTGCTCTGTACCAGCGAGCTCGCCCTGCGCCTCGCGTCGGACGGGCGGCTCGCGCTCGACCGGGGACATCCGCTATGGTCACCGGGCGTGACCGCTCGGCAGTTGTTGCAGCACAGCGCGGGTTGCCTCTGGTGGAAAGAGCTGTGGAAGATCCCCGGGGTCGACGTGCCCACGAGAGGCGACATCGTCAACCATGCGCTCCGCGAGCCGCTCGTCAGCGCGCCTGGCGAGCGACACGCCTACTCCGACCTCGGCTTCCTGGCGTTGGGCGCGGCGATCGAAGCGGTGGGCGGCGCGCCGATCGACCAACTCTGGTCGGCACCGGGCCTGTCCTGGGGTCACCCCGGGGCCGAGCCCACCGGGGAGGGGCCCGACGGGGTGGTGAACGATCTCAACGCTCGGGCGATGGGCGGCGTGGCCGCACACGCGGGGCTCTTCGGCACCGCGGAAGCCGTCGCGAGGCAAGTGCAACGCTGGATCGACGGCAAGGTGCCCCTCATCGACGCCATCGACGCGCGTGGTGCGGGCTCGCACGCGCTCGGATGGGACACGCCCTCCGGGGAGCTGTCGAGCGCCGGCGCGCACCCGCCGTCCGACGCTCTTGGCCACACCGGTTTCACCGGCACCAGCGCGTGGTTTTCGCGCTCGCTCGGCCTGGTGGCGGTGCTCCTCAGCAACCGGGTGGCCTACGGCCGCGACCCCGCGAAGATCCGCGCCCTGCGCCACGCTTGGCACGGCGAGGCCTGGTCGCTCGCCGCACCCGCGCGCTCGGCGGGCTAAGCGCGGGCCATGTCCGAGCCGAAGGACAGCCCCCGCTGGTTCGAGCAGGCCCCCGCGCCCATCCAGGCCGAGCCGCGCACTGCCCCGGCCCGCAAGGACCTGTGGGTCCGTTGCCCGGGCTGCGACCAGATCCTCTTCCGCCCCGCGCTCTTGGAGCAGCTGGCGGTGTGTCCTCACTGCCGCCACCATCATCGCTGGGACAGCCGCGCGCGGCTCGAGATGTTGTGTGACGAGGGAAGCTTCGAGCGTCACGATCGCTTCGTGGCGCCGCTGGATCCCCTCGGTTTCGCCGATAGCAAACCCTATAGTTCGCGCCTCGCCGCCACTCAACGTGCGCAGGGCGAACTCGACGCGTACATCGCAGGCTCGGCCACGCTCAACGGTTTGCCCGTGGAGATCGGCACCTTCGACTTCCGCTTCATGGGCGGCTCGATGGGGTCGGTCGTGGGCGAGCTGGTCACGCGGCAGTTCGAGCGCGCGGCGGAGAACAAGCGGCCGGCGATCGTGATTAGCGCCTCGGGCGGCGCGCGTATGCAGGAGGGGATCCTCTCCTTGATGCAGATGGCCAAGACCTGCGCCGCCCTTGCCCGCCTTCGCGACGAGGCGCGGATGCCCTACATCAGCGTGCTCGCCGACCCCACCACTGGAGGCGTGGCTGCCAGCTTCGCGATGCTGGGCGACGTGATCCTCGCCGAGCCCCACGCGCTCATCGGCTTCGCCGGCGCCCGCGTGATCCGGGAGACCATCCGGCAGGAGCTGCCCGAGGGCTTCCAGACCAGCGAGTACCTCCTGGAGCATGGGATGGTCGATCTGATCGTCCCGCGCGACGAGCTGAAGGACACGCTCGTCCGCCTCTGCCGCCACTTCACCCCGCGGCGCTGAGCGACCGGGCCCGTGTCGACCGAGGTCATCCTCCAAGAGCTCGCCCAGGCCGGGGTGCGCCTGGGCCTATCGCGGATGCGCGCCTTCCTCGACCACCTGGGTGGGCCCGACCATCGCTACCCGATCCTGCACGTCGGGGGCACCAACGGCAAGGGCAGCGCCTGCCGAATGCTGGCTGCGATCCTCGGCGCGCAGGGCCAGCGGGTGGGGCTTCACACCTCGCCCCACCTGCAAGTGGTGAACGAGCGGATCATCGTCGATGGTCGCCCGGTCGGCGACGTCGACCTCGACGGGCTCGTGGCGCGTCTCGACGCGGCGCGCGCGTTGTGGGCCAAGCAGGCTTTACCGGCCGACGAGCCCTTTCCGCTGACCTACTTCGAGTTCACCGTCGCGTGTGCGTTCCAGCACTTCGCGGATCGTGCGGTGGACAGCGCGGTCTTCGAGGTGGGCATGGGCGGCCGCCTCGACGCCACCAACGTGTGCACGCCGGTGTCGACGGCCATTGTGAGCATCGGCCTCGATCACTGCGACGAGCTGGGCCGCGACCACGCGGCGATCGCGGGCGAGAAGGGCGGCATCATCAAGTCTGGCGTGCCCGTGGTGGTGGGCCCACTCCCGGCGGCGGCCTTGCAGGTGATCCGCACCATCGCGGCAGAGCGCGGCGCGCCCATCTCGGTGTTTGGCGAGGACTACGAGGCTTTTGGTGCGGCCGGGAGCTTCCGCTACCGGGGGCGTCGCGAGTTGGGCGGGCTTGTCCTTGGTCTCGTGGGCGACCACCAGGTGCTCAACGCCGCCGTTGCCTTGCGGACGCTGGAAGCGTCGGGCATCGAGGTGACCGAGGAGGCCCTGCGCGAGGGGCTGGCGCGCGCGCGCAACCCGGGCCGGCTGGAATGGCTGGCGCCGGATCTCCTCGTCGATGGCGCCCACAACCCCGATGGTGCCAACACCCTCGCTGCGTACTTGTCGCGACTGCCGCACGACCGGAAGCGCACTCTCCTCCTGGGCAGCGGCACGGACAAGGACGTGCGCGGCGTGGCCACGGCGCTCGCCCCCCACGTCGACCGCGTGTACACCACCGCTTGCGACCACCCCAAGGCCCGATCGCCCTGGTCGGTCGCCGCGGAGCTCGAGGGCCTCTCGGTGCCCGTGAGCCCTGCGGGCCCGCTTGCCGATGCGCTCTCGGCCTGCCGGAACGGCCGCGACCTCGTGATCGTGGCGGGCTCGCTCTACCTCGTGGGCGCCGTGCGCAGCTTGCTCGGCGCCGAGGTCGGGTGACCGGGGCCGAGGCCGCGGAGGTGGCGGCTGCCGAATCGGCTCTCTTGGAAGTGCGCGCTGATCGCCTCGAGTGGAGCGCCGGTCGCTTCTCCGCCGAGGGCAACGTCCAGATCCGGTTCGGGGGCGACAGCATCCTGGCGGCGCGCGCGAGCGGGACGGCGGAGCACGTGGAGCTGGAAACGGCCACGTGGTTTCATGGCGGCGCGACAATCCGCTTCGAACGGGGGACAATCCGGGTCGGAAACCGAGATGGCGCGGTGGAAGGGGTGCGCCTGGAGCCTTGCGCGTGTGCCGACGGCAAGCCACCGATGCTGAGCTTCCGCGCGGCCCGCGTGGCGCCGATCGACGCGGAGGTCGCGGTGATCCGAGGCGGTGCCATCGAGTTGTTCCGCGTGCCGCTGGTCCCGATACCCTACTGGCCCGTTCTGCTCGATCCCCGGCGTTTCCGGCTCTTGCTCCCCGAGCTCGGCTACGGTGAGCCGGGCCTCTCGGCTCGATGGCACGGCCGCGCAGGCCTCGGCGACTACTGGTTCGAGGGCGGCCCCGCCTTTCGGCAGGACCGTGGTTTGCGTGGCGAGCTCGAGGTTGACGGACCCATCGAGGCGCAAGGGGAGCTGGCCTACGATTGGCTCGACGGTGGTGTGCGTGGTGCCGTCGCGACCGAGGGTGGATTCGCCGGCGACTGGACCGGCCGACCCGATCGCGCCGACGCCGCCGGCCTCGGCGACCGTCTGGCCTGGGAAGCGACCGTCCTCGGTGACACGGCCTACGCCGAGGACTACGCCCTGGCCTACGTCGATCGGGGCGTGGCCTACCGCGAGAGCCGTGCGGTGGCTCAGGCGCGAGCACTCCGCGTTGATGCCTGGGTGCCCGACGACGGGAGCTACGGCACGCTCGCCGCGGCGCGATTCCGTCCCGAGTGGTCCCGGGGCGGCGAGGCAGTGGCACCCTGGGTCCAGGGCGGTGTGCAGGGCACCCTCGACAACCCGGGGCCCCTTGGCGCGGCGGGTATCGACGCGCGCGCCTCCCACACCTGGGGCGCCGTCCATGCCGAGGCGGTCGCGACCGGGAGTGCCCGGTGGACGGGGGGCGCCGTCGAGGGCGACGCCATCGCGATGGCCCGCGCCGAAGTCCCGATGTGGGCGGAAATCGGCGAGAAACGGTTCCTGTTCTGGCCCGGCGCTGTGGCTCGGGTGGACAGCTTCTGGCCCTCGTACGCGGTTGGCCCCGCGCTACGGGCGCAGGCGGTGGCGGGCACGACGGTGGCCGGGATCGCGGTGGCGACCCCCCTCGACAATACCGGAGAGCTGGAGCCGGAGCTCAGCGTCGACCTCGCGGGGGAGCGGCTCTCGCTCCGAGGCGACGTTTCGCTCGACCAGCAGTCGGTCGATCTGCGAGCCACCAGCGATCTGGGCGGGGGCCTGGGCTTCCTCCACGCCGGGGACGTCTGGCTCGGCTGGGGCGAGGTCAGCCTCAAGACGGGCCGCCTGGTGGCGGGCGCGGGGCTCACCCTCGATCTCGCCGCCGAGGACACCGATCCCTGGGCGCTGGTCCCCGTGGCCGTGGAAGGCGCGAGCCTCCGGCTGGGATACGACGACGGCTGCTCGGCGATCCTGCTCAGCTCGGCGCTCTCGCCCGACCGCGCGCTGCCCGACGTGGGCGTGCAGTTGCTCTTGCGTCGCTAGCCGCCGCTACTCCACGCAGCTCGTCGTCCACACGGGCGGATTCACGTCCTCGCTGATGGTCACGTAGCGGCGCTGCACCGAGTCGTAGGCCACGGCCTCGCCCTGGCGTTCGCTCGGGGCGGTGAGCTCGAGTCGGGCCGCGTCTTCGAGGTCGTCGAGGCCGCCCTCGGACAGGGTGAACTCCCAGACATGCCCGTAGGTGCGCAGGATGAGGCGGGAACCGTCGGGCCAGAGGTCGGCCGCCGTGGCGGCGGCTGCGCCCCCCTCGGTGCCACTGCCGGTGTAGAAACGTCCGCGCGTTTCCAGAGTGACCGTCGTCGAACTGTCGAGGAAAGGGAAGGAGTACGCCGTGGACTGGTCGGTATCGTACTCCTTGGAGAAGACGACCGGCAGGCCCTCGGGGGTGATCGCCAGCGACTCGGCGTCGTGAGCACCATCGGGGTAGGTGTATTCGAAGAGCTCGGCGGTGACAGTCAGATCGAGCCCGCCCTCGGTCGGCACCTCGGGTTCCTCGAAGCGATACACGCCGTGCCAGGCACGGTCCTTGTCGTTGTCGCCAATCTCGCCCACGAACACGCAGGTCGTGTCGCCGCAGGTGCCGACGGCGAGGTCTTCCCAGTCGTTGTTGGTGACACCGTCGAGGGTGACCGTCCCGAGGCGGTTGCCCAGGGCGTCGAGGGCCGTCACCTGGTTGGGCGCCGCGTGGTCCTCCATCACCCACAGCACGCCCTCGTTGCGTCGCGACACCGCTACGCCGCTGATCTCGTTGAGGTCGCTGTCGGCTACCGTGCCGGTCTGCTCGGGCGAGCCCCAGGCGGCGCAGGGTGGAACCGTTTGTTTCTGCTCGGTCGGCTCGGCCGTATCGGTGCCGTTGCCGGTGTCGTCAACCGTGTCGAGTAGGCTGGCCGTGTCGGCTCCCGCGTCTTCGCTCCGGCCGTCCTGGGCCAGGACGGGGTCGGGCGGCGCGACGTAGGGCGTGCTGCACGCGGCGAGCGCGCCAACCAGAATCACGGGGACCGGCCACCGCGGGAGCACCATCGGGCCTCCTCGCTATTCTCATACCAGGATCGAGGCCAAGCCTTCGTCATGTTTTGGTTTTTTGCGATTTACTTCGCAAGGAGCGCGAGCACCTCGCCGGTGGCGTCGGGCAGGCCGCAACCCCCGAGCCCCTGCGGGTTGAAGCACAAGGCCACGGCGGCGGGCCCGCCCTTCTTCGCCGCCTTCTCGACGGCGCTCTTGGCCTTCTTCAGGCCGCTCGCGGCGGCATCGCGCACGGCTTCCATGTAGGCGTCGCGGGCGTCGAGGGCCTTCGCGAGGGCGGCCTCCCGGGTGGCGGTGTCGGGGCTCGCCACGTCGTCTTCGACCTCCTCGTTGAGCAGCTCGCGATCATAGGCGGCGGTCTTGATGGCCTCGGCAGCGAGGGCTCGCGCGAGGCTGGCGGCATCGACACTGCGCTCGGTGCCGGTCCACGCGACAGCGGACTGCGGGCTCCCCTGGAGCAGCACGCGAGGCCAGTCCACCGAGAGGATCGAGGCGATGGCGCCTTGCAACTCGACGTCCTTGTCCATCACGGCGGCCAGGTCGGCGCTGATGTCGCGACCGGGGCAGCGGGCGGGACGACCGAGCGCGGCAAGTGCGGCGCTGGTTTGCTGGCACTGGGTGACGGTTTGTTCCTTGGCAACGAGCGGCATGGCCCGTTCGAGCGCGGCCCCGAAGTTCCGCGAGTAGTCGTCGCCGAGCAGGTCGGTGTGCTTCTGCAAGCGCAAGAACTGGCCGCTCAGCTCCCGATCGACGCCGTCGAGGTAAGCGAGCCGCGCGTCGTCACGACCCACGAGGGCGATCCCCAGCTCCAGGTCGTCGACCAGCTTCTTGGCGCGCTCCAGCTCGCCCTGGGCCTTCTGGTAGGCATCGGCATCGCGCGACTGGGCCTTGCCGAATTGCTCGCTCTTCGTCGCGATGCCGTCTTCGGTCCACCAGAGGGGGTCGGCGGCCAGCGCCACGGGGAGGATGAGCATGGGCCCGCCTATCTCCGGGCCTCCAACACCGGCACCATCGTGGCCTTCCCGGCCGACACGTTGGCCAGCTCGCCCTCCGCCAGGCGGCAGAGGAAGCCCGCGAGCTTCCCGCGGGCGAGGACCGGGCCGAGATCGACGACGCGTGGCGCCTCTCGGCCGGTGCGGGCGTCGTGAAAACGGCCGATGGGCGCCGGTACCCGCGCCTGGGCCACCTGCGCGACGGGTCGCGACAGGGCCTCCTCCCACTCGGCCTCGGTCGCCAGCCAGCCGAGCACCACGCCTTGCCCACCGTGCGCGTCGACCGGCTTGAGCACCCAGCGCTCGCGCTCCCGACGGAGGCGTTCGCGGTTCCCGGGGGAGACGAGGAGCGTGAGCGGAAAGTGTCGCGACACGAGACGGCGCTCACCGGGGGACAGCGGGAACGACGGGTCGTGGAGGAGCGCGAAGATGGCCTTGTTGTGCAGCAGGCAGGTGCGCAGGGAGTTCACCATGCACACGCGCCGCGCGCGGTAGGCGGCCAGCACCGGGCCGAGCGCCTCGGGGTGGGCCCTCAAGTCGCGAACGAGGAAGCGGCGGTAGAGCACGTCGACCGGCAGATCACCCGCGCGGAGCGCCTGCCCGTCGAAGCTGAGCTCGTCGGGCGTCGCGACCACGGTGGGGTGACCGGCGGCGCGAAAGGCGGAGGCCAGGACGTCGAACTCCGGGGCGGTCGCCACGCCGGGCAGGTCGACGATGACGATGTTGAATCGATGCCGGGCTACCCCCCACTCCCGCGCCAGCGCGCGGACCGTGCGAATCACGTGGGGCACCGGGTCGAGGAAGAGCCGACCGGGGTGCTCAGCGGCGAACAGGGGACCGAGCACCGAGGCGTAGCCCATGCCGGCCGGGTTCTCGGCGTTGAGCTCAAGGAAAAACGGCTGGCCGTCGACCGCGTAGGCGTCGAGGCGGGCGAGGGGGGCCACGTCGGGGAAACCAGGGTCGATCTGGGCCCACGAGATGGCATCGAGGGGCGTGCCCAGGCGCGCAGCGAGCGAGTCGGCGCCACGATCGAGGTCGGCGAGGAGGGCGGCGCGCACCTTGCGGAGGAGCCGGTGCACGGGTGGCAGGACCCGTCGCCACCGTGCGGCTTCGGCGGCGTTGAGGAACATCGGCGTCCGGTGCACGCAGACGGGGGCCGTGCCGTGGCGTGCGCCCCGGGCGGTCACCTCGGCGAGCCAGGCTGCGTCGTCCACGGTGGGGGTCTATGCCAGCAGGGGCTGCGGGCCCGCGCCTAGGCGCTGGATTAGTCCCCCGGACGTGGCCCCGCCCCTGCTTGGAAACGTTCGTGTCCAGTCCCGCGTCATCGCGGCCCTCGACAGCGAGCGTGCCCACCACTGCTACCTCTTCGAGGGACCGAGCGGCGTTGGCAAGGCGACGTTTGCCTTCTGGTTGGCACGGTACGTCAACTGCTCGGGGGCGACCCGTCCCTGCGACGCCTGTCCCTCCTGTCGCCAGATGCTCGCGGGGTCCCACCCCGACCTGGTGATCGTGGGTCCCGACCCATCCAAGGCCACCCGGGTGATCAGCATCGACCAGGCACACCGCACGATCGAGGCCATCCAGCTCCAACGGCACTCGGCGCGACGCCGCTTCGTCATCATCGACCCGGCCGACGCCTTGAACGAGGAGAGCGCCAATGCGATGCTCAAGACCCTGGAGGAGCCGCCGCAGGGCACGCAGTTCATCCTGGTGAGCGCCCGCGCCGCCTCACTGCTGCCCACCATCCGCAGCCGCTCGCAGCGGGTGCGCTTTGGCCCCGTCCCTGAGGCCGAGCTCCGCGGCTGGCTGGTGGGGCGACAGCTCGAACCGGAGCTCGCCGTGATGTCTGCGGGCTCCCCGGGGCAGGCGCTCAAGCTCTCCCAGGGCGAGGGCGAGTCGCGACGGAAGCTACGTGACGCGCTCGTGTCCGCGGTGGGCCAGCCGCTCCACAAGGCCTTTGCCCTCGCCGAGGCGGAGGGCAAGAAGGAAGCAGGTGTCAACCGCGCGGAGTTGGCGCTCGAGGTGTTCGAGGAGTTGCTCCGCGACACGACCCTCGTGGCCAATGGCCGTGAGGGCCTGGTGCATCCCGAGCTGCGGGCGCACTACGAGGACTGGGCACAGCTCTTGTGGCCCGGCGGTCTTGGCCGGATGTGGGGGCACGTGGCGAGCGCGCGCGAGCGACTGGCCCTCAATGTGAACGGCCGCACCGTGCTGGAGGCGCTCCTGGCGCAGATGAACCTGGAGGCGCGGTGATTGACAGTCATTGCCACCTGGATCCCTCGGTGTACGGGGGCGACCTCGGCGTAGACGCGGTGGTGGCCCGAGCCGTGGAGGCCGGTGTCACCCACATGCTGAGCGTGGGCAGCGGCTACGGCTTCGAGAGCGCGGCGCGCGCGCTCGCCGTCGCCCGTCGTCACACCAACGTACGGGCGAGCGTGGGGCTGCATCCTCATGACGCCAAGGACTTCACCGACGCCCGCTTCGCCGATCTGCTCGCCATGGCGGAGGCCCCCGAGGTGCTCGCCCTGGGCGAGATGGGTCTCGACTTCCACTACGACCAGAGCCCTCGCGACACGCAACGCGCCGTTTTCCGTGAGCAGCTCCGCGTGGCGAGGCAGCGTCGCGTGCCGGTGATCATTCACGACCGAGAGAGCGACGGGGAAACGTTGCGCGTGCTCGACGACGAGGCAAGCTGGGACACCGGCGTGCTGTTTCACTGCTACACGGGCAACCTGGCCCTGATGCAGCGAATCGTCGCGCGGGGTGGCTTCATCTCCATCCCCGGGATCGTCACCTTCAAGACGGCCGGCGAGATGGCCGAGGTCGCTGCGCAGGTGCCGGAGGACCGGCTACTCGTCGAGACCGACGCGCCCTTCCTCACGCCGGTGCCGCACCGGGGAAAAAAGAATGAGCCGGCCTACGTGACGCACACGCTGGCGAAGGTCGCCGCGCTGCGGGGAAGGCCGGTGGTTGAGGTCGAGGCGCTCACCGTCGCGAACACGCGGCGGTTCTTCGACTGGAAGGACGAGTAGCGAGCGCGAGGCGAGCTACTTCTTCGCCGTCTCGGTCGCGCTCTGCGCGGACGTCGCCTTCTCGGCCGCATTCTGGACGGCGGCGGGCGTGTGGATCGGGAAAGCCGGGGTGCTTCCCTTGTTTTCGCGCTGGTTGCGGGCTTTGCGGCCCGCGTTCTTGTTGCGGAGCGCGCGGCGAAGGGTGGTGTTGGCGGTCTTGGAGGCCATGGGTTCCTCTTTCGGGGGGCGCCGTCTATGGGAAAGGGGGCGAAGCGTCAAGGAACCCCTTGCGCCCGGCGCGGGCTTCATGTAGACACCGGCCATGTTGGTCCTCCTCTCTTTCCTGGCGTGTGATCGGCTTGAGAACGCGGGCGAAACGGTCGATGGCTTCGGCGACACCACGGTGGCGCAGGGCCTCCTGCTCGGCGCCGACTTCCCCGATGGCCTCACGTTGCCGCCCGAGTCGAACATGTACTCGGCGGCCTGCAAGGTTTTCCTCGCCGAGGTCACCGATACCGAAGACATCACCGACGCGCCGGTGAGTGGTGCCGACGTGGCCTACATCGACGCCGGCGAGGGCACGCTGTCCTTCGAGGAAGAAGACGATGGCGAGTACCTGCTCTACTCGATGGACGGCCTGGCCTACGACCCGGGTGACGAGGCGGTGATCCGCTTCGACGTGGCCGGCGAGACCGGTGAGCTTCGTGTCGAGATGCCAGATGCCCCCGAGGTGGAGGTGCCCTCGAGCATCACCGCGGGCGACAACGTCCGCGTGCACGTGACCGAGGGGCGTTTCGCGAACCTGGTGGTGGCGGTCTACGACGTCGACCACGAGAAGCTCACCTGGGACAACCTCCCCGACGACGTGGGCTCCACCTACGAGCTCAACGCCAGTGAGGACGTGATCGACGAGTTGGTGATCCCGGGCGACGCCTTCAAGCGCGAGGCCATGTACGTCGTCGGTGTGGGCGGGTTGGTGACCGCCGACCCTGACACCCTCGACGGCGTGAACCGCTCGCTTTCCACGTTCGCCGCCGCGCAAATGAGCCTGCACATCGTGGATGCCGCGAAGGAATAGCGGCTTCCGCGCGCGCTAGCGGATCTCGATCGTCCCGGGCAGCATCGCCGCCACGCCGCCGTCGGCCAGCACGCGATCGAGCACGAGCAGTCGCCCGTAGGCCTCGCGCACCTCTGGGATCATTGCCTCGGCGGGGAGCTTCGTCTGCTCGAGGTCCTCGGCGAGCTGGTCGAACAAGGTCTTGCGACGGGGGAGGCGGGTGATTGACACCTCCTCCTCGCCCACGGCGGCCAGCTCCTTGGCCTTGGCAACGGCCGCGTCGAGCCCGCCGATCTCGTCGACGAGCTTGCGATCCAGAGCTTGCTGGCCCGTCCACACTCGGCCCTGGGCCACGGCGTGCACCTCCTCGGTGCTCATCTTCCGCCCCTCGGCCACCCGTGTGAGGAAGAGGTCATAGAAGTTCTGGAGAAACTCCTTGAACTTCAGGCGTTCGGGGTCGGAAAAGTTGGCGATGGGCGAGAAGAGCTCGCTCATCGAGCCTCGGCGGTAGGTGTGGGTGGTGATGCCCACCTTGTCGTAGATGCCGCCGAGGTTGAGCTTGCCGCCAAAGACGCCG
Organism: Pseudomonadota bacterium; assembly: GCA_005778355.1. Taxonomy (GTDB): domain Bacteria; phylum Myxococcota_A; class UBA796; order UBA796; family SXON01; genus SXON01. Next base: position 32,894 of record SXON01000195.1, read on the forward strand.
ATGCTGCCGGTGAGCGTGTTGGGCTCAGCCACGATCCAATCCGTCCCGGCCGAGATGTAGTAGCCGCCGCTCGCGGCATAGTCGGCCATCGACACCACCACGGGCTTGCCCTCGGCTTGCACCCGCTCCACCGCCCGCCAGATGTTGTCGGAGGCGAGGCCACTGCCGCCGGGACTGTTGACCCGGAGCACCACGGCCACCACGTCTTCATCTTCCCGCACGTCGTCGAGCAGCTCGACGAGCGACCGATCGCCCACCACGCTGCCGCCAAAGATGGGTGCGCCGGAGTCGCCTGAGACAATGGCCCCCTCGGCGTGCACCACGGCGATCGACTTTCCCGTGGCGAAGCCGAGGGACGGCGACTTGTACTTGGCGAGCTTGGTGTGCTCCTCGCCGGCCAGTGCCTCGGCGACCTCGTCGTGCCACTTGAGACCGTCGATCATGCCGCGTTCCAGCGCGGCGGCCGGCGTGATGGGGGGGTCGTCGACGAGCTGGCGAACCTCCTCGGGGCTCAGCTTTCGGCCCTCGGCGATGCCGCGCACCATCTCCTCGTACAGGCCATCGAGCATCACTTCCATCGCGACGCTGGCCGGCTCGGAAGGCTCAGCGCGGGTGTACGGCTCCACCGCGCTCTTGAAGTCGCCCACGTGCTCGAAGTTCGCGGTAACGCCAAGCTTCTCGAAGGCGCCCGCGTAGTACTCGGTCGTGACCGAGAACCCGTTGACGAGCATCACCCCCGCGGGCGACATGTACAACTCGGTGCAGGCGCTGGCCACGTAGTAGGACTTGTTGTCGTAGCCGTCGGCCCAGGCGTAACAGGGCTTGCCCGACGCGGAAAACTCGGCGATGGCCGAGCGCAGCTCGGCGGCGCCGGCCCAGCCCACGCCAATGTCGCGAACTTCCAGGTAGAGCGAGGCCACCCGCTCGTCGGTGGCGGCCCGGCGGATCTCGGCGGTGGTCTCCGTGAGCAGGAGGGGGAACTGCTGGGGATCCATCACGAAGCCCTCGTTGCCCGGGGCGTCGTTCATGTTGCCGTCGAGCACCACTTCCAGCGCGCTTCCCTCGCTCACCGAGGGGGCGAACTCGTCTTTCATCAGCACGATCGCGCCCACCGTGGCGGCTGTCACGGTGAGGAAGCCCATCAGGGCGATGCCGAGCAAGAGCCGGGCGGCCCGGCGACCTTTCGGCGAGGGTCCCGTCGTGGGCGCCGCGACCGGCGGGCGCGCGGGCGGCGCGGTTTCAGGCGGCGTGGGGGGCGTCGGCGTGTCGGTGTCGCTCAAGCAGTCCTCGGGCCGCCGGTTCATAAGCACCCAGCGGCGCCCCTTCCACGCTCAGCGACAGCGGCGGCGGTGATCCAGGAAGAAACGAGACACGGGGGCGAAAACCACCTCGGGGGCCTGTCCGCCGAGCAAGCAGTCGAGGTGACCCCAGCCCGCGCCGAGCGCCAGGTGCTTGGCGCGCAGGCGAGCGACGAGGGGATCGGCGGCCCCGGGCGGGCAGGCGGGATCGTCGTTCCCGGTCACGACGAGCGCGGGCAGCGGGCGCTGCGCGGTGACGATGTCGAGGCGGCCGGTGGCGTCGGTCAGTGCCCCCTCCGCCACCCAGCGCGCCACCTGTTTCACCACGCCGCCGGCGAGATCGGCGCCCCCGTGCCGGAGCCGACCTCGTGCGAGAGAGCCCGCCGTGCCGGGTGACCCGAGGTCGGCCCCGTCGGTGATCCACGGCGTCGCCAGTTGTTGCACTCGTCGTGCGGGAAGCGTCCAACTCGCGGGAAGGAGCGCGGCCACCACGCTCGCCAGCCGGGTGGCACTCGCGGGCGCCGAGAACAGCACCGCCGGTCCCAGGAGGGCCGCAGCAGCGAGCCGATCCTCGGCACCGAGGGCACGAGCGATCAGGACGGCTTGCGCCGCAAGCCCGTGCGCGGCAACCAGCACCCGGCTGTAGCCCGAGTGCCCGAGCACCCGGTCGATGGCGGCCGGCAGATCGCGGGTCGCGATGTCGTCGACCGAGAAGGGACCGGCGTCGGGCGGGGGAATCGACGAGGGGTCGCCCCGGTGTTCCCAGATGTAGACCGCGTGCCCCTGGTCGCGCAAATAGCGGGCCAGGCCGCCGCGAGGGTCGAGCACGAAGTCGCGGTGCGTCGCGCCGAGTCCATGACCGAGGAGCACGGGCTCACCGGCCGCGCCCGGCAGCGGCGGCAAGTGGAAGAGGTCCGCCGCCCAGCCGTCGTCAGATTGATAGCGAAGTCGCGACACCGGAGCGGTATCTGCGCGGACGAAAGCGTCACGTTCGCCGGGACGCAGGGCGCGCCAGGCCATGGCCAGTGCCGCGTCGCCCACCGCGCGCACCAGGTCGTCGGGCGCGGGGACTAGCCCGCGTCGACGAAGGTCGGGGAGATTCGTTCCGTCGGCCATGGGGGCTCGGGGAAGGGGACGGCAGACTCGCGCGGGAGCGGCAGCGGGAGCACCGTGAAGGGCCGTCGCTCCTCGGCCAGACACGGGTGAAGCTTGCCTCTAGGGCGCAGCGTCTACGGGAACATCGCGCGAGCCTGACCGTCCTCCGGTTTTTGACGGGGGGAGAACCCTGAACCAGAGGCTCAGGGAAACTCTTGCCACGTCAAGAGCGCTTGTAGCACATCGGCCCGCGGAAAAGCAAGCCGCAGCGAGACCTAGCCGTCGAGGAAACGCTCGACCTTCGCGTTGTCGACGAGATCCTCGCGCCACGCGGCCTTCAACTCCTCGCGGCGCACGAACTCGAGGCGCGCGCGGGTGGTGTTGCCGCTCAGCGTGAAAGCAGCTTCGCTCGGCTCGTTGCGACTGGAGACTCGCACCACGTGCGCCACGCCGCGAATCTCCACCGGGAGGGCCAGTAGGCTGCCTCCGGCCGCGGTGGTGATCTGGGCCAGCAACTCGGGGCTCTCGCCGAGAGGCTGGATCTCCGTGTCGAGCAGGCTGAACTCGGCAGTGAAGGACGGGGCAAGGGCGAGCGGGGCCAGCATGTCGATGGGCGCGGTGCCGGTGTCGCGCCACGCGGTCGTCAGCTTGGTGGCGAAGTCGGCCACCACGCCCTTGACCTTCGACTCGCGCAGCAGGCGCAGGGCGATGTCGGCCTGAGCCTCATCGAGGGCGATGGTGCGCTTGGCCTCGATGGCGTCGACGCGGAGCAGGGTGAACCCGCGCTGGGTTTCCACGACGGAGGTGAGCTGGCCAGCACCCGCGGCATCGGCGGCCTCGGCGAGGGCCTTGTCGAGCGCATCGGCTGCGAAGAGCCCCATGTCGCCGCCGCTCGCCGCCGAGGGATCCTCGCTCCAGCGGCGCGCCAGCTCGCCGAAATCTGCGCCCGCGCGTGCCTGCGTGGCGATGGCCTCGAGCCTGGCCTGAACGGCGGCCTTGTCGGCCCCCTCGATGTCGGTGCGCAGCATGATGCCATGCAGGCGGTAGCGCCGGGGCAGGTCGTAGAGGCGGGCGAAGTCTTCGTCGTACTGCGCTTTCACCCGGTCTTTATTCGCCGCGAGGAAGGAATCGACCTCGGTGGCCGGCACCTCGATGGTCGGCAAGAAGGCGTCGGGGACCAGGCGCACGTACTCGAGCGTGATCCGGGTGTTCTCCTTGCGCCACTCCTCCTTCACCTCGGCGTCGGTGACCACCGCGCCCTTGGACACCAGCTCGTAGAGCTTGTCGAGCAAGAGCTGCTTGTGCACCTGGCTCTCGAAATCCACGCGGTCGGTGGCGTTGGCCTCCAGCACCTTGACGTACTTGGCCTCGCTGAACTTGCCGTCGTCGTGGAAGGCCTCGATCTTGATGATCTCCCGCTTGACCTCGTCCTCGTGCACGGCGAGGCCGGCGGCCTTGGCCGCTTGCAGCTCAGCCTCGGTGCGGATGAGCTGCTCGAGCACGCCCGTCTCGATCTCGATGCGCTTGGCGTCGTCGAGGGCGCCTCCCGCCTGGCGGTAGGCCGCGCGTCGCAACTCGTCCCACTGCTGGGTGGTGATGTTCTCGCCGTTCACCGAGGCGACGACGCTGCCCCCACGACCCTTGGCGCTGCGCCCGCCCACCGCCACGAAGGACGCGACGACGGTGAAAAGCAACGCCTTCATCAGGAGGCTGTCTGTGCTGCTGCGCATCCGCTCGATGAGCGACATCCCGTCTCCGGCAAAGCGGCGGGTGCTATCCCGTCGCCGAGGAGGAGAGAAGGCCGAAGATCTCTTGTCACGTCAAGGGAAACGCAGTAGAGTCAGATTCCCCCCCGTGCCGTTTCCCCACGGCGCAACCCGCTCGCTGCTCTTCCCCCTCCCGGGTGCCCCATGATGTCTTCCGTCTTCGGTCTCTTTTCGCCCGACATGGCGATCGATCTCGGAACGGCCAACACGCTGGTCTACGTCAAGGGCCGCGGCGTGGTGTGCAACGAGCCGAGCGTGGTGGCGATCCACCATGATCGCAAGGGCAACCGCAGGGTGGTGGCGGTGGGCACGGCTGCCAAGGCCATGCTCGGTCGCTGCCCGTCGGACATCACGGCGGTCCGCCCCCTGCGCGAAGGCGTGATCGCCGACTTCGAGATGGCGGAGCAGATGCTCCGTCACTTCATCGAGCGGGTGAACGGTCGCAAGAGCTTCGTGGCACCGCGCATGGTGGTGTGCATTCCCTACGGCACGACCGAGGTGGAGAAGCGCGCGGTTCGCGAGAGCGCGGAGTCGGCAGGCGCTCGCGAGGTGCACCTCATCGAGGAACCACTGGCCGCCGCGATCGGCGCCGACCTGCCCATCACCGAGCCCACCGGAAACATGATTGTCGACATCGGGGGCGGCACCACCGAGGTGGCGGTCATCTCGATGGCCGGCATCGTCTACAGCCGCTCCATCAAGGTGGGTGGCGACCACATGGACGAGGCGATCATCCAGCACATGCGTCGCCGTCACGATCTGCTGATTGGGCCGCGCACCGCCGAGGACATCAAGATTCGCCTCGGCAACGCGCTTCCCGACGAGCGCTTCGAGGAGATGCAGGTGAAGGGCCGCGATCTGGTGCGTGGGTTCCCCCGCACGGTGACGGTGCACTCCGACGAGATTCGCGACGCGCTCGAGGAACCCACCAACCTCATCATCGAGGCGGTGCGTGCATCGCTGGAGCGCACCCCGCCGGAGCTCGTGGGCGACATCATGGAGCGCGGCATCATCATGACGGGCGGTGGTGCCCTCCTGCGCGGCCTCGACGCCTGCATCTCGCAGGCCGTCAACCTCCCGGTGCTGGTGGCCGACGACCCGCAGTCCGCCGTGGTGAAGGGCAGCGGCCGAGCGCTCGAGGAGATCGAGCTGCTCGGGCTGGTCGGCTAGCCTTTACTCCTTCCGCTTCCCGTCGTTGTCGCGACCGATCGACTTGCCCTGCTTGTGGGACGCATCGGGCTTCGCCGGTGCCTTCTTGGTTTGCTTGGCTGGCTCGGCCTTGGGGGCCTCGGCCTTGACGGGTTCGGGCGGGGGCGTGGGCGCGGCCACGGGGGCGGGTGCGGCGGCAGGCGCCGAGGCGGCCGGGAGTGGGCTCGGGGTCTTGCCGTTCCACCAGCCGGCGGCGATGTACTCGTCCCAGGTGTCGGGCGTCGGGTCGGTCGCGACGGGCCCGATGCTCGGGGTGAAGGTCTTGCCGCCGTCCGTCGACACGAAGATGGTGGACGGCGGCGGCGCGCCCCCCTCTTTCCCCTTGCCGGGATTCTGCCAGTCGATCACCAGCTTGTGACCGTCGCTCGCGACGGCGTGGAGCGCCCACTCGGGCGGCGGCGTGCTGATCAAGTCCTCGCTGTGTGACCAGGCCGCGGCGCCATCGGCGAGCAGGCTGACCTTGCCGGGGCTGTAGCTGCCGCCCTGGCCGTAGATGATGCCGCCGTCGACGAAGCTCACGCCGTTGGTCGACACGTTCTCGCCGGCGTTCGCCAGCTTGGTCCAACTCTGGCCGAGGTCGCTGGTGACGGCGATCGTCGGGCCGGCCGGGTCGAAGTACCAGCCTTCCACGAGCAGCTTCTTGCCGTCCGGAGAGAAGGCGCAGCCGCCCGTGAAGCCACCGCCCGAGCCCTTGGCGCCCTCGGGCGTGGGGCGCGGCAGGGCGGTCCAGGACTGCCCTGCGTCGGTGCTATGCCAAGCACGACCGGTGCTCGTGATGGCGGCAAGCTCGTTCGCGGCGCCGCCGCAGACGAAGCCGTACTCCCCCGTGCCGTCGCCGGGAAGGGGCGAGGTCGGGAGCATCTGCCAGGTGGCGCCGCCATCCCCGGAGGTGGCGAGCTTGGTGAGATCGCTGCCAGCGTACAGGCGACCGCCGCGGTCGGCGGTCATCGAGATGTACCAGGAGTGCACGTCGGCTGGGAGCGCACCTGCAGCGGTCCATGTCTTACCATCGAGGCTCTTGTAGGTCGTCTTGCCGGCGTTGTACCAGAGCAAGAAGGCGCCCTCTTCCTTGGGCGCAGCGGGGGCAGGGGGCGCGGTTTTCTCGGCGGTGCCGGGCGACGAGCCCAGGCCACAGGCAGACAGGAGCAGGCTGAGCAACATGAACACTCCGGGTTGGGTGAGCCAGACCCCCCGGGGGCGGGGCGGCCGAGAACTACAACGGGCGCGAGGCGTATTTCCCCTCACGCCGCCCCCGTTATCCGCCGGGGAGCGCCGCTCGAGCGGCTTTCCCGGCGGCGATCAACCGATCGAGGGCCTGGGGATCGGCGGGGCCCTCCAGCGCGAGTTGCAGGCCAGCGCTCGACAGCACGAGCGAGGGCTGGGGGCCCGCTCCAGAGATGGACAGCGCGCCGCGTACGCCCGTGTTGACGAGCCGTCTCGCCATGTCGGGGTCGTCGGTGAGGGCGCAGTGGGCCTGGTCGAAGGCGGTATCGCCCGTGCGGAAGCTCACGAGTCGCTGCGGCGCCGACACGTTGCCTCCCGTCATGTCGCGCATGGCCTGCGCAAGGAGCGGACGCACCAGCGAGGCGGCCGGCCCCGCGAGCATGTCGTTGGTCTCGCCCTCCGGGAGGGGGTCGCCCGCGGCCACCGCGACGAAGGCGGAGCTTGCGGGCGACGGCGCAAACCATGCCGTCCCCGAGCCGCCCGCCATGGTGGCGATGGGCTTGAACGGCCCGCCTGCCCGCGCGCGCTCGGCGCGACGAAGCACGATTTTCCAGTCCTCGCCGGGCGGCGAGAGGGTGTACACGCCCCGACTGGTGCCCTGGCCTGACTCGTCGAGTCGCCAGCCCCGGGCCTGCGCGAGCTTGTAAATGTCGTCGCCGTCGAGGCCGCCCTGGGCGAAGCCCCCGGCGAGCCAGACACCCACGAGCACCACGACGACGAGCGCGGCGAGGACGGCGGGGATCAGCATCTTTCGGTCCATTGAGGAGTGCGCCACGACCTGCGGCCCGCGGTCGCAGGCTCATTGGTCGCACCCACGTGAACGGGCGCGAGGGCCGGATCCTCTCGCGCGTCGCGAGAGCTAGGCCAGCACGCGGGACACGAGCTGCTCGATGACCGGCTTGGGCGCGGCGCCCACGCGCCGGTCGACCAGCTGGCCGTCCTTGAACACCAGCAGGGTGGGGATGCTCTGCACGCCGAACTTGTTGGGCGTGTCCATGTTGTCGTCGATGTCGAGCTTGTAGACGGCGAGCTTACCGACGTTGGCATCGGCGATCTGGTCGAGGATCGGGGCGATCGCCTTGCAGGGGCCGCACCAGGTGGCAGTGAAGTCGAGCAGGACGGGGACAGGGCTCTCGAGCACGGCTTTCTGGAACTCCGCGTCGCTGAGCATCTTCACGTTGGCGCTGGCCATGGGGACTCCTGAGGTGAGGGCGGTCGGTCGGTCGCGCAATATGATCGCGCGGCGCCCGCCGGTCAACCTCCCCGGTGACGCCAGATCGATGGCCCGAGTTCTCGCAGTCGACGACGACGCCCTCGCCCGCGCGGTGATCGTGGATCTCGTTCGCGGCCTCGGCCACGAGGTGGTGCCCGTCAGCGGTGCGAGCGAGGCCTTCGAGCTGCTCGACCAGCGACCCTACGACCTCGTGATCTCCGACATTCTCATGGCGGGCATCGATGGCTTCGAGTTCGCCGAGCGCCTCGCAGGTCGCGACAAACCGCCCCTCGTGCTCCTCACATCCGGCTTCTACCGGGGCGACGCCGAGGGGCATGCCCGCGCGCGTGGAATTCCCGTGCACGGCTTCCTGGCGAAGCCGCTCGACGCGGGCGCGTTCAAGGCGGTGATCGACGCACTGCTGCCGGGCAAGTCGGCCGGGCGCACCCCGGTTGTAGAGCCCACGGCCGACGGTTGGAACGGCCTCGGCTTCCTCGTAGGTGTCCGCGGTCCCTTCGAGCGCGTGCCCCCGATGCGCCTCTTGTTCCTCGCCCATCGGGTCGATGCCACTGGCGCGGTGGTGATGGATCGTAAGGAATACACGGGCCGGGTGGTGGTGCGTGGCGGGCGCGTCGTGCATGTCGATGGCCTCCCGGGCCTGCTCAAGGGGCTCGACCCGGCGCTCCCCGACACCCGTCAACTCGGTCGCGACGTGGGCGCGGCCGTTGCCGCGGGCCACCCCGTGGACCGGGTGCTCGACGCCGCCGCGCTTGGGCTCGGCGAGTTCCTCGCGAAGATCGTGAGCCAGCGGGGTGGAGTCGTTTCCTTCGACCCGGAGGCTACCGTCCCCCCGGGCGCCTTCCCCTTGCCCGTGCCCATCCCGCGAATCATCGCCTCGGGACTCCGGCAGGGAAGGGCACTCTCGCAGGTGGAGAAGGACTGGTCCAACCTGAGCCGCGCCAGCGTGAAGGTGCGCGTTCCCGACGACTCCCCGGAAACCCGCTGGGGCCTCGACGCGACGACGATGCGCGTCTTGCGCGTGGCCCAGGGCAGTCTCGACGTGGGCCACCTGCTCCGCGAGGCGGGGGCGGGCGACAGTACGCGACGCGGCGACGTGCTGCGCGCGCTCGACCTCCTGTATTTGCTTGGCCTGGTCGCGGTCGACGGCGGGCCGCTTGAGCGCGAGCCGGCGCCCTCAACCCGCACGCCTCCCCCCGCCGCGCGCACCGAGGAAGACCCGCGCATCGGGCGGTTGCGGGCTGCCCTCTCGGCCATGGAGGGGGCGAGCGCGCCGGATGTGCTCGAGATTGGCGGCCGGAAGACC
>SXON01000196.1 GCA_005778355.1 Pseudomonadota bacterium
CGCGTGGGCGTCGCTCCAGTCGGTGTCGGTCGACGGGCGCGTGTCGCCCGTGGTGTCGTGGTAGCCGTCGTTGTCGTCGTCGTGGTAGCAAGTCTCGGTGCCGTCGCAGTCCTCGTCGTCGCCGTTGCCGGTGGTCTCGGTGGCACCCGGGTAGTCGCTGGACGAGGCGTCGTCGCAGTCGGTGGTGGCGTCGGAGGTCGTGCCCTCGTAGGTGTCGCTGCAGTCGGTGTCGGTCGACGTGCGCGTGTCGCCCGTGGTGTCGAGGTAGCCGTCGTTGTCGTCGTCGTCGTAGCAGACCTCAGTGCCGTCGCAGTCCTCGTCGTCGCCGTTGCCGGTGGTCTCCGTCGCCCCCGGGTAGTCGCTCGACGAGCTGTCGTCGCAGTCGGTGGTGGCGTCGGTGTTCGTGCCCTCGTTGCTGTCGCTGCAGTCAGTGTCGGTGGTGCTCGAACGCGTGTCGCCGGTGGTGTCGAGGTAGCCGTCGTTGTCGTCGTCGTCGTAGCAGGTCTCGATGCCGTCGCAGTCCTCGTCGTCGCCGTTGCCGGTGGTCTCGGTGGCGCCCGGGTAGTCGCTGGACGAGGCGTCGTCGCAGTCGGTGGACAGCGTCACGTCGTAGCTGCCGCTGGTCGTGCAGGTGCACTGCGACGAGGTGCTGAGGCCATAGCCGTCGTTGTCGCCGTCGTAGTAGTACGTGGTACAGCCGGTGGCGCCGGTGTCGTTGGCGGAGCTGTCGCAGTCGTCGTCGTAGGTGGTGGAGCAGGTCTCGGTGGCACCGGGCTTGACGGCGGAGCGGCTGTCGTCGCAATCGGTGCCGGCCGTGACGCTCCCGGAAACGGTGGCGTCGCCGTAGTTGTCGCCGTCGTCGTCGTTCATGCAGGACGAGGTGCTGTCGTTGCTCGCCGCTCCAGGGAAGGTGTCGGCATCGGCGTCGTCGCAGTCGGTGGTGGGGTCGGAGTTGGTGCCCTCCGAGGAATCCGAACAATCGCTATCGGTCGAGGCCCGCGTGTCGGCGGTGGTGTCGAGGTAACCGTCGTTGTCGTCGTCGTCGTAGCAGGTCTCCGCGCCTGAGCAGTCGTCGTCGTCGCCGTTGCCCACCGTCTCGGCGGCGGCCGGGTTGTCCGCGGACGAGGCGTCGTCGCAGTCGTCGTCGTTGGTGGCGTCGTAGTCGCCAGTGGCCGAGCAGGTGCACTGACTGGTGGTGGTGCCGTAGGTGTCGCCGTCGGCGTCGTAGTAGTAGGTGGTGCAGCCGACCGCTCCAGTATCGTTGGACGAACCGTCGCAATCGTCGTCGTAGCTCGTGCCACAGGTCTCCGAGGCGCCGGGCTTCACGCCGCTGCGGCTGTCGTCGCAATCGGTGCCCGCAGTGACGGGGCTAGCGGCCGAGGAGTCGCCGTAGTTGTCGCCGTCGGCGTCGGTCATGCACGACGTGGTGCTGTCGCTGCTGGCCGCGCCCGGGAAGGTATTGGCGTCGCTGTCGTCGCAGTCGGTGCTGTACGACGAGGTGTAGTCGCCGGCCTGCGAACACCAACACTGGCTCGACGTGGTGCCATAGCCGTCGCTGTCGGTGTCGTAGTAGTAGGTGGTGCAGCCGGTACCGTTGCGCTCGTTGGTAGAACCGTCGCAATCGTCGTCGTAGCTCGTGGAGCACGACTCGTTGCTGACAGCCGGGTTGACGGCGGAGCGACTGTCGTCGCAATCGTCGTCGTTAGTCACGTCGTAGTTTCCTGTGGGGTCGCACCAGCACTGCGAGGTGGTGGTGCCATAGGCATCGTTGTCGGCGTCGAGGTAGTACGTCGTGCAACTGTCGCCGTTCTGCGTGTTGGTCTCGTCGTCACAGTCGTCATCGTAGTCGGTGGCGCAATCCTCGTTGCTGATGCCCGGGTTGACCAGCGCGCGCGTGTCGTCGCAGTCGGCGCTCCCAGCGGTGGTGCCGAGCTCGGTGTAGGTGCCCTCGTCGGTGCACAGGCAGCGGCTGTCGTCGATGTCGCCGTAGCCGTCGGCATCCGCGTCGTCGAAGTACTCGGCACAGCCGAGCGCGTCGTCGTCATTCGTATTGCTGTCGCTGTCGCAGTCGTCGTCGTAGGTCGTCGTGCAGTCTTCCTGCATCTCGGGGTTGACCGTGGCCTTGCTGTCGTCGCAGTCGTCGGCCCCGGCCACGCCGTAGCCCTCGGCGTCGTGGCCGTCGCCGTCCTGGTCGTAGTCGCTCTCGCCGTCGCAGTTGCTGTCGACCCCGTCGTACCAGGTGTCGGCCGCCGTGCTGCTGATGGTCCCGTCCTCGTCGTTACAGTCCGCGCCAGCGGGGGTGCTGTCGCGACTGGAGTAGTCGTCGGTCGGGTCGCCGTCGGCGTCTTGATCGAAGTCGTCGTCGCCCGCGCAATCCTGGTCGACGCCGTCGTACCAGACCTCGCTCTGGTCGGGGTGAACCTCGTCGGCGTCGGGGTCGGCGAAGCCGTTGATCGCCTCCATCTCGTCTGGGCGGCTGGCGGAGTCATCCCAGCAGTCGCCGGTGCCCTTGCCGTTGTGAATGGGCTTGGCCGGCTCGGTGTAGCCATCGACGAGGTAGTTGTCGCCGTCCTGATCGGCGTCGTTGCCGTCGCAATTCTCGTCGACCCCGTTGTACCAGATCTCGTCGCTGTCGTTGGGGAAGATGCTGGCGTCGGCGTCGTCGCACTCCTCGCAGGCGTCGTAGCCGTCGCCGTCGACGTCGAAGTCCGTCAGGCCGTCGCAGTTGGCGTCGGTCCCGTCGTAAGAGACGTCGGTCACGTCCGGATTGACTTGCGATGGCGACAGCGGCGCGTCGATCACCTGCTCGCCCTCGGCCACGCAGTCGGGCCAGAGCTCGGGGTAGGCCTGGCTGGTGGCGTCGTAGCAGTCGCTCACGGGCAGCGCCGAGCGAACCTCCGCCCACGCCGTGCTGGCGTAGCCGTCGAGATCCTGATCGAAGTCGTCGTCGCCTGCGCAATCCTGGTCGACCCCGTCGTACCAGGTGTCGGCGGCGCCAGGGTACACCTCGGCGGCAGTCGGCTGGGCGAAACCGTTGAGCGCGGCGTAGTCGGCCGACGGACCGGCGGGATCGTCGAAGCAGTCGTCGCCACCGGCCTCGACGGCGGGGTAGCCGTCGCCATCCTGGTCAGCGTCGTTGCCATCGCAGTTCTCGTCGACGCCGTTGTACCAGACCTCGTCGGCCCCCGGACCCACGCCGGAGCCACCGGGGCCATCATCACAATCGCCTTCGAGGATGCTGAATCCGTCGCCGTCGCCGTCTTCGACCGTCCAGGTAGAGCCGCAGCCAGCCAGGGCGAGCGCAGCAAACAAGGCGACGGCGATCCGCATGCAGTCCTCGAAGTCGGCCGGCAGAATAACCCCGGCAACGCCGGTCACGAAATGTGAGATCGCGGTGTGACCCGGTAGGCCCCTGGGACGGTCCCTGGCGCCCGGGTTAGACGTGCGGCCCCCCGGTGGGAGAGACTCGAAAATGATTGAGGTTGAACGCCTAACGAAACGATACGGCAGCACGGTCGCGATTCAAGACGTGTCGTTCGCCGTGCAGAAGGGCGAGGTGGTGGGATTTCTCGGCCCCAACGGCGCCGGGAAGAGCACCACCATGCGCATCATCGCCGGCTCCCTAGGGGCTTCCTCGGGAAGGGCCCGCGTCGGCGGCCACGATGTGTCGGAGAATCCGCGCGCCGTGCAAGCGATGCTCGGCTACTCGCCGGAAGTCCCGCCGGTGTACGGCAACATGACCGTGCGCGACTACGTCGAGTTCGCCGCGCGCATCAAGGGTGTGAGCGACGTCGGCGCCGCCGCCGACAAGGCGCTCGACCGCGTGGGGCTGCGCCAGGTGGCCGGCCGCGTGGTGGAAAACCTCTCCAAGGGCTACCGACAGCGCGTGGGCCTCGCGCAGGCGCTGGTCCACGAGCCCGCAGTGCTGGTGCTCGATGAGCCGACCTCCGGTCTCGACCCGGCACAGCGCGTGGAGATCCGCGAGCTCATCGCCGAGCTGGCGGCGGGTGATCGGACCGTGGTGCTCTCGACGCACGTGCTCGCCGAGATCGAGGCGATCTGCACCCGGGTAGTCATCATCAACCGCGGCCAGATCGTGGCCCAGGGCGAGATCGGCAAGCTGGCCGGCGCCATCGGCGTGATTCGCCTCGAGCTGGCTCGCCCCGGCGACGCCGCAATTGCCGCCCTCAAGGCCGTCCCCGGGGTGATCGGGGTGGAGACCGACGGTGCCCGCGTGGTCGTCCGTGCTGAGGGCGACGTACGCGCGGCGGTGGCCGCCGCCGCAGTCCCCTTCGGCCTCCACGACATGATCGGCCGTGAACGTCTCGAAGACATCTACCTGCGGCTCACCGCCGCCGGAGCCAGCGTATGAGCGCCATCCTTGCGATCGCGCGCCGAGAAACGGCCGCGTACTTCTCGAGCCCCATGGGCTGGGTCTGCCTCGTCCTCTTCTCGCTTGTCAGCGGCCTCTTCTTCACGCTGATGGTGGTGGGCTACACCATCCAGTCAGCGTCGATGGGGATGATGGGCGGCGAGGAGAATGTGACGGAGATGCTGCTCCAGGGCGTGTTCAGCAACTTGAGCGTCATCGTCGTCTTCATCATGCCGGCCCTCACGATGGGCCTGGTCGCGGCCGACCGTCGCGAGAAGTCGCTGGAGCTTCTCCTCACCTCGCCGGTGAGCTCGATGGCCATCGCGGTCGGCAAGTTCCTGGGGGGCCTCGCCTTCGCCTCGCTGATGGTGCTCACCACCGCCTACGTGCCAGCGACCCTCTACTGGCTCGGCGAACCCGACCACGGCGTGATGATCTGCAACTACGTTGGCTTCATCGCGCTCCTCGCCACCTTCGTGGCGGTGGGCCTGTTCACCTCGTCGCTCACCGATCAGCCGGTGATCGCGCTGGTGGCGGGCGTGGCGATCAACCTCAGCCTCTGGATCCTCGGCTGGGTGGGCAGCCTGCTCGGCGAGGGCACGGCGAAGGCCGTGGTCGAGCAGGTATCGATGCTCGAGCACTTCGAGAACATCTCCAAGGGCGTCTTGCACGTCACCGATGCCGTGTACTTCGTTTCCATCATCGTCTTCTTCGTGTTTGCCTCCACCCAGCGCATCGAAGCGCTGCGGTGGCGGTAGGGGGCCCAGATGCGCGCAATCGGCTGGTTGTTCGCGGTAATCGGCGCGGTAGTCCTCCTGGGCTACCTCGTCGGGATGTCGCTGGTTTGGACGCACCTCCTGGAGGAGTTGCCCTGGTGGGTGCACGTGACCGGTGGGTCGGGTGCGGCTTGCATCGGCCTGTGGTTGTTCCTCGACTGGGGCTCCTTGTCCGACCTCGGCAAGGACCAGACCGTGGGTCAGGCCTTCATGGCCGGTGTCACCCTTCTCGTGTCGCTCTTGATCCTCATCGCGGCCAACTGGGTGGGCGTGCGCTTCGACAAACGCTGGGACCTCACCCAGACCAAGCGCTACTCGCTGTCGCCGCAGTCGGTCGAGGTGACCAAGGCCCTCGACCGCGAGGTGACGGTGCTGGGCTTCTTCGTGAAGGGAAGCCCTGAGGAGGGAAACTTCCTCGAGCTCATGAAGGGCTACACCGAGCAGAGCACGCTCTTGAAGCTCGAGTTGCACGACCCTTACGTGGATGCGTGGGCCGTAGAACAGGAGGGCATCACCAGTCCCTCCGGCACCGCGATCTTCCAGCTCGGCGAGGCCGAGCAGCGCGTTGAGTACGACTTCGACGAGGAGGCCGTCACCAACGCGCTCATCAAGCTGGCGAGCAGCAAGACGCACGCGGTGTGCAGCATCACCGGTCACGGCGAGGGCGCGGCCGACGATAGTTACCAGCCGAGCGGCATGGGCGCGCTCTTTGGGCGGATGCAGAAGCAGAACTACACGGTGCAGTCGCTGGCCCTGCTCGACCAGGCCCCCACGCCCGAGAGCTGCGAGGTGCTCGTGCTCGCGGGTCCTCAGACGGAGCTACTGCCCGCCGAGCTCGACCGGATCGCGGCCTACGTCGCGGCCGGCGGCAACTTCGTCGCGATGCTCAACCCGCTCGACGCCCCGCTCACGGCGGCCGACATGGATCGCTACGGCGTGAAGGTGGGCAACGACGTGGTCGTCGAGGGCGACCCCTACCGCCAGATCGCGGGTGGGGGCCCCACGTGGGTCCTGCTCTCTGACGACAGCTTCGACGCGCACGCGGTGACGGAGGGGCTCCGCGGGCAAGTGGTGCTCCCGCTCGCGCGCTCGGTGGGCAAGGGCGCCGAAGTAGCGGGGCTCACGGTCCAGGAGCTGGCCCACAGCACCGACGCGAGCTGGGCCGAGACCAAGCTCGAGCAGACCGGCGACGAGGTGGCGGAGCCGACCGAGGGCGAGGACATCATCGGCAAGGTGTCGATGATGGTGGCCGTCGAGGTGGCCGACCCTCGGGCCATCCCGACCACGCGCGCACCGGCGGTGTCGATCGACGGCGCGCCGACACTCGGGCTCCCTGCCGCCGCGACGACCCCGAGCCTGCCGGTGGCCGTCGGGGGACGCGTGCTGGTGTTCGGCGACGCCGACTTCGCGAGCAACCAGTTCGCCACCTCGGGGGTCAACAGCGACCTGCTCATGAACGGGCTGGCCTGGATGGTCGACGAGGCCGGGCAGATCAGCATCCGGCCCAACGAGGCGAAGAAGGGTCGCCTCGAGGTCGGCGTGCTCTCCGCGCTCCTCGTGAGCCTCGTGGCCATGCTCGGCGTGCCCGGCCTCGCGGTCGTGGGGGCCGTCGGCACATGGATGCGACGCCGTCGGATGTAGCCGTGGGTCGGATGTAGGCGGGATACTCCTTCGGGGATGAAGCTCACCCGGCGGGCATTCGCGCTTGGCGCTGTCGCGGCGGCCGTCGCCATTCCCCGGTCCTTGCAGGCGGCGCTTCCGCCACCCGTGACGACCTTCGGCCCTGGCGATCTCGACGTGCTCGACGCCATCAAGGCCGTCGTGTACGGTCCCGGTGCCGAGTCGCTCGACATCCGCCCGGCGCTCCAGGAAACGCTTGGCTTCCTGGACGCCGACAAACAGCCCGTGCTGGCCTCGCTCCCCTCGACGTTCGACAAGCTGTCGCGACTGCTCGTCCCCACGTGGAGCGCGTTCGCGACGCTCGAGCCCGCGGAGCAAGCGACGGCGCTCGCCGACTGGCTGGAGAGCCCCCTCCCCTTCCGTCGACAGGTAGGGCAGGCCCTCCGCCAACTGGTGCTCGCGCACTGCTACGGCAACGAGGCCACCTGGCCGCTCGTGGAGTACCCGGGCCCCTGGCTTGGCCGAGTGCCGCTCCCGGTACACCCCCTGCGCTTCGGCGAGCCCTCGTGAGGATCTCCGGCATCGACGCCCAGCCGGGGCTCGCGCTCTCGGCCGACGTGGTGGTGGTGGGCACCGGTCCCGGCGGCGCGAGCGTCGCCGCGAAGCTGGCGCGCGCTGGACGTACCGTGGTGATGGTGGAGGCCGGCTCGCTGGTGCCTGCCAGCGAGATGACTCAGCGCGAGTCGGAGATGATGCGCAAGCTCTACTACGAGGGCGGCCTACGCACCTCGGAGAACGGCGGGATGGGGGTGCTCCACGGGCGCGCCGTGGGTGGCAGCTCCGTGGTGAACTACCTGGACTGCTTTCGCACGCCGCCCCGCCTCTTGCGCGACTGGCAACGCCGCTTCGGGCTCGACGAGCTGACGCCCGAGAAGATGGCGCCGCGCTTCGAGGCGATCGAAGATGTCCTCCACGTGAGGAAGCTCGACCCGGCCAACCTGAACAAGAACAACGACAAGCTGCGGATCGGCACGGAGCGGCTGGGCTGGAAAGGCGATACCTTCCATCGCAATGCCTACCAGTGCTACGGTTCGGGCTTCTGCGATCTAGGCTGCAGCTACAACGCCAAGCAATCCGCAGCGATCACCTACGTGCCGCTCGCCACGCAGCACGGCGCCACTCTGCTCACCGAGGCGCGGGTCGACCGGGTGGAAACTACAGGGAGTCGCGCCAGCGGCGTGAAGGGCACCCTCCTCGGCGCCGACCGGCAGCCGAGGGGCGAGTTCAGGGTGACCGCCGACGTCGTGGTGGTTTCCGGCGGCGCCATTCACACCCCCTACCTGCTGCTTTCTTCAGGGATCGACGACCCCTCGGGGCAGCTCGGCGAGAACTTCTACACCCACCCAGGCACGCCTATCGTGGGTTACTTCCCCGACGAGCGCATAGCCAACTACGAGGGGATCAAGCAGGGTTACTACATTGGCGAGTTCAGCTGGGTGCTCCACGAGCATCCGATGGACGTGCTCATCGAGGGCATCGGCGCCCCGCCGGCACTCACCTCGAGCATCCTCCCCGGGCTCGGCGCGCAACGCCAGGACGACTTCCGCCGGTACAACCACTATGCCGCCGCGGGGTTGCTGCTGCGCGACTACGTGCCGGGACGCATCCGCGTGGGCAAGGGACGCCCCCTCATCGAGGCCACCCTCGCCCCGAGCGACGCCCAACGGCTGCGGCAGTCGGCGGAGCGCGCCGCCGAGGCCTGGCTGGCGGCAGGCGCGACGATGGCGCTCACGGCGCACAACAAACTCACCTACTTCCGATCCACCCGTGACTTCCGCAAGCTCGACGACGTCGGCTGGGGGCCTGGGGAGATCGCCCTGGTGTGTTTCCACCAGATGGGCACCGCGCGGATGGGGAGCCGGCGCGACCGTTCGGTGGTCTCGCCTACCGGCCGCATGTGGGCCTATGAGAATCTCTACGTTGCAGACGCGTCGGTCTTTCCAACCTCGACCGGTGTGAATCCACAGGAAACCGTCTATGCGCTTGCCGACGTCGTGGGCGACGGCATCCTCGACGAGACAAGGTCGGGTGCGTCGCCCTAGCGAGTCGCGTTAGAATTTGTCACGCGAGGCGGAGATGGCGTCGAACTGGAAGGACGTGCTGGAACTGGCGGTGGCCATCGAGCTGGAGTGCGCGGCACTCTACGAGGTCTTCGGCAAGTCCTTCGCCAACAAGCGAGAGATCGCGTACTTTTGGAGGCTGTATGCCGAGGCCGAGCGCTACCACGCGGCCTCCATCCGGATTCACCAGACAGCGATGTCGACGATCCAGCCCCAGGGCGAACAGGCCTTCGAGGCGGAGACCGCCGACGCCGAGGCCTTTCTCGCCGAGATCAGGGCCGACCGGGCCCGTTGCGAGCGCGAGGCCCCGAGCATCGCGGAGGCGCTGAGCCTCGCCCGGAAGGTCGAGGAACACAGCGCCGAGTTGCATGGCCGCACGCAGTTCTTCAAACTCTTCCCCGAGTTCGGCGACCTCCTGATGAAGATGGCCGATGAGGACAAAGCCCACCGCGACCTCCTGGCCACGGCGGAGAAACGCTGGGGGAGGCCGTAGGCCCTAGGGTTCAGGCTGGAGGGGTGCCGCCCCGGCGGGCGGTCAGGCACGGCGTTCAGGCCCTGCAGCCTCGAGCCTAAAGTCTATAGCCTTCTACGCCAGGATCTTCTGGAGCTGCATCGCCAGGGCGATGTTGCTTGCCTTGAGTTTGCCGGTCATGAAGAGCTGCATGCCGAGGCTCGGCGTGTCGAGGAGCTTCTCCCAGTCGGCCTTGGCGACGGTGATGACGCAGTCGGCGGCCGCGGCCTCGCCCTCGGTCACGGCGCCCGGCGGGGTCTTCAGGTCGACCGTCCACGTGCCGGCGTCGGTGATGTTGAACTGGAAAACCGCCTTCACCGTGGTGATGAGGCTGGGGTTGTCCGTCAACTTCTTGGGCATGTAGTCGTGGAAGAATTCGCGGGTCTCGGCCAAGGGGAACTCCGGGGAAAAGCCGCCGCAGGCTAACCCGCCGCGCGCCGCCGAGGCCCGGGAAGGCGCTCGATCCACGAGGCGAGCGACGTGCGCGGGCCCCAGCGGGCCTCGTCCCACTGGTCGGGATGCCCCGCCCAGGCCACGAGCCGCGCCTTCGCGTCCCGAGGCAAGCCCACGCCGAGCAGGGGCCGCGCCCTCCGGCCGCCGAAACGGCTCGAGAGGCGTTCCGCCACCTCGCCAGGCGTCCAGAGCTCGCAACCGGTCGCGAGATGCTCGCCGGGCGGCAGGTCCCCGAGCACGACGCGTGCGGCGTCGTCGGCCGCGAGCCAACGCACGGCAGGGGCCTCGCCCACGCGGACCACGCCCCCGCTGCGCAACGTCGTCACCCACTGCCCAACGCTGGTGTCGCCCTGGCCCAGCACGGGCGCGACGCGCAGGCAGGGACCACCCCATCGTGCCAGCGCGCGGTCGAAGACCTCGATGCTGGGTTCCCGGCCGGGCAAAGGTCCCGCCAGAGTGACCCGGCCAGCGCGGTCAAGTCGCGACAAGAGTGCTGTCAGTCCCTCGCCCCACGCGCGGTCGAGCGGCACCGCCCGGCTCGGCCCAACTGCCACCACCACGTCGGCGCCACCGGGCACCCATGCGAGCGTGTCGCCTGCCGCTGGGAACTGGCGCCACCAGCCAGAGACAACGCGGGGGCTCGGCGAGGCCACGGTGACCGCCTGTCCCCGGGCGGCCGCGGCGCGCGCCACGGCCAGGGCAAGCAGGCCACCCCCGAACACAACCAGCGGAGCCACTAGGGCCTCGTCTCGCGACGGCTAGGCGGCATCAAGTCGCGACAGGAACAGCTTCGCAGGATCGTGTTCGAAGCGGTAGAGACCGAGCTCGCCCTCCCACCAGCCGTGCCAGTCAGAACCCCCGGTGACCAGCAGGTTGAAGCGCTTGGCGAGACGGGCGAGGCCGTTGCGCGTGGCGCGGTCGTGACTCGGCCTGCTCGCCTCCACGGCGTGAAGGCCGGCGGCGACGAACGCGGCCAGATGGCGGTTGGCGTCGGCCAGCGGAGGATGTGCCCAGGATGTGATCGCACCCCAGCTCCGGGCGAGCCGGATCGCATCGACGTAGGCGAGATCGATGAGCGGCACCGTGTCGCCGCCAAGCAGGGTCCAGGCGTCGTGCGCCCGCCGCACGCGCCCGCTGGTCTCAAGCTCCCTGGCCATGTGAAAGCGAGTGAGCGCGAGCTCGCCCCGCGTGGCCTCGGCGGGGGCACGCGCGTCCACGCCCAGCCGTGCCATCGCCTCGTCAAATCGTATGGAGCGGGCGGCGGCGCGCTGCCGCAGGAAGGCACGAGCCTCGGGCGGGGGCTCGCCGGGAAAGTACACCAGCAGGTGGTACTCGCGGCCCTCGTGATGCCCGCTCACCTCGGCGGCGGCGATCACGCGGATCGGGTGGCCATCCACCTCGTGCAGGCCGGGTGGCAGCACGGGGTCGAGGTCGTGGTCGGCCACCGCGATCGCGTCGAGCCCGGCGGCTGCGGCGCGGCGGAGCACCTCGGCCGGCGCGTACTTCCCGTCACTGCGGTCGGTGTGCACGTGTAGATCGAGCTTCATGTCGGGTCCGCGTAAGCACGAAGTCGCGACTCTAGCTCGTCGGGGGCGAGATCGACGTCGAGCAACTTGTCGCGACCGGAGGCCCCGGCTCGCACCCTCACCCCATCTCGCCCAACCCCCAGCACCTCGCGCCCGAGAAATCGCACCAGCTCGTCATTGGCCCGGCCATCGACCGGGGGCGCGGCGATCCCCACGACCCAACCGCGCGCCTCGTCGCGTCGCAACTCCGACTTCCGAGCACCCGGCCGGACGCGAACGCGCAGCACGCTACTCCCGCTCGAGCTCATCGACGATCTTCGACTGCGCGTGCACGAAGGCACGCAGCTGTGCGAGGTGATGGATCTTCGCGGTCTTGAGCCGAACGAGGTGGTCGGTGAGAACGCGATCCTCCTCCCGGGCCGAAGCGAGGATCTGCTCCGCCTCGAGACGCGCTTCGCCCACCACGAGATCCGCCTCGCGACGGGCGTTGTTCTCCATGTCCACCGCGAGACGACGGGCGAGCACCAGCGCTTCCTTGATGTCGCCGGCCTCTGCCCGCATGCCCGCGATCTCGCGATCTCGCTCCAAGAGTTCCTCGCGAAGTCGCAAGTTCTCGCGAAGGCTCCCCTCCAGCGACTCGCGCACCTGGTCGAGGAAGGCGTGCACGTCGGCGGGCTCGTAGCCCCCGCGCCGAGCGGGCGGGAACTGCTTGTTGAGGATGTCGAGCGGGGTGACCGGCATTCTGGCGGGACTATCGCACGAGAACTGCGGCCGCCGTGGGGTAGCGATCACGAACACGACGGCGGGCGTCGTCGGCGCTACTCGCGGCGGCCACGATGGCCGCCATGTCGGTCAGCTCCTCGTCGGCAGCCACCACCAGCATCGCCCGGCCGTCGGCGGGCAATCGAAAACGCCCGTCACCGGCGGCAATCGCCGCCTTCTCCGCCCGGGTGGCCGAGTGAAAGAGCAGCTCGGCGTGGCTGGGCCCGATCGCCGCGACATCGACGAAGGCCTCGTCGCTGGTGTCGAAGAACAGCGCGGCGCCCTCGCGCACAGCGGCCACCTCATAGAGCGCCTCGGGCTCGGTTGGCCGCGTGGCCAGCACGGCGGCGCCCACGGCCAGGGTGAGGAACAGCCCCGCCGTGGCCCACCACCGGGCCGCCGAGGGCGGGGGCGGCAGCGGCTCGGGCAGGCGCTCCACCCCTCGAACCTCTCCCCAGGGCAGGGTGCGCGCGCCCTCTCGTAGACGTTCGAGCGCGTGACCAATCACGACACGATCGCGCAGCGCCCCGGGGACCGAGGCGGCGACGAGCCGAAGGCCCAAGCGTGGCGGCCTGCCTTCGAGCGCGAGCTCCACCAGCGCCGCGTGGGCCGCGTCGCTGGGCGGGCCCACGAGCGTGTCGGGATCGACCCGCACGAAGGCGGGGAGCGCCGTATCGAGCGCCTTGGCGTGACGCCGATGGTCGGGGTGGAGTTCCACCAGCAGCATAGACTCGGGGCGCGGCGGGACGGGGGCCTCGTTCGGCGGCGCGAAGAGGTCGGCTGGGGCGACGACACCCTCGCGAAACAGGCGCAAGGCCCGGCCGCAACGGGGACACTCCTCGGCATGGGCCCGGCCGAGGTCGGTGGCCAGGCCGCCCGGTCCAGGACAGCGGTCGCCAGCGGCGAGGGCGACGCGCGAGACCAATCGGTCGAGCCGCTCCGACGTCCAACCGTCGGTGGCCACGCCATCCTCGGCCACCACCGCGCGCACAAGCTCACGCACCGCTTCCCGCGCCGGCCGGACCCAGCTCGGGTCGACCTGGAGCTTCCGGGCGACGGCCTCGAGCGGCACGCCATCGCCATAGTGCAAGCGGAAGACCGCCTCGTGCATGGGCGTCACCGAGCCCAGCACCGCCTCCCGCCAGCGTGGGTCTGGCAAGAGTCCTGCGTCGATATCCTCGGCGAAAGAGGCGTATTTACCCTGTCGCCGATCAAGATAGTCGCGCGCTGCGGTCACGGCCACCGTCTCTGCCTCGGCGAGACCGGCCTCGGCCCCCACCCGCCAAAGCGCATGGTCCCGCGCCGCCTCTAGCAGGGGTGCGCGCACCTTGGCATGGCAACGCGCGAGCTCCCAGGCCACGGCCACGGTGATGGCCGACCAGTGACGCCGGGCGGCGTTCTCAAGCGCAGGGTTGGTGACGGTGGGAAGGACGCGGAGCTTGGGTTCCATGATGGACCCCGGTGGGAGGCCACTCCTATCCGCTGACGACGCAGACGAGCGCGGTTTTTGCGCCCTCACAAAAGGAAGCGCGCGCCGAGACTGGCCTCCCCAGCCCGTCTCGGCGCGGCTGGCCGGAGGGCTACGCTGCCGCCTCGTGCGACTGCGCCGCCGCTTGCCCGAGCAGGTCGTTGATGACCGCTGCGGTCGCCACGCTGGCGAGCTCCTCGTCTCCGTACATGGAGAGGAACTCCTCGTAGAAGCTAGAGATAAGCTCGCCGAGATTCGTGTCGATCGTGGTGGACATCAAGGCCTCCCAGGCTCGTTAGAGTTCACTGCAACTTCCGTTCCAGCGTCCTCGTGGACTCATTCGGCCCCCGTGAGGGCCGCTTGAGAAGAAATACGTGCCAGGGGAGTCACCAAACTCTCGACGATGTCAAGAAAACCCGACGGCGCGACGCAGCGGGGGGCCGCTCGACGCCAAGACCAGCCCGTGCACCTCCGCGGCGCCAGCCGCCAACAGCTCGTTGGCGGCGGCGTCGAGCGTTGCGCCCGTCGTGAGCACGTCGTCGACGAGGAGGACCGGTCCGCTGACGACGCCAATGGCGCGCAGAAGCTCCCCCGCCGAGGCCCGGCGGGCAACGTCATCGCGCCCCGACTGGGCCGCACCCCAGAGGCGGCGCAAGGCGGGCACGAGCGGGGAGCCCGTGGACCGCGACACCGCCGCCGCGACCAGATCCGGGAGGTGAAAGCCCCGCTGGGCCCAGCGCCACGGGGTGGTGGGCACCGGCACGATCGCCGAGAAGGCGGTCGGGGGAAACCGCGCTGCGACCGACCGAGCGAGCGCCCGCGCGATGGTCTCGTCGGGTCCAAACTTCGCGGCGCGAACCAGTCCACCGAGGGGGCCGCCGTAGGGGCCGCCGGTCCAGAAGCCACTGAAGGGCGTGCCCGGGCAGCGCTCGGGCCGGAGCGGGCGTTCGAGCTCTGCGAGGCAGGCGGCGCACACCCGCCCGCTCGGGGACGGCGCGGCACACGCGGGGCAGTCGGGCCGGGCGATCAGGGCAAGCACGGCGCGAAGCTGCGCACCCCCGCGCCGAGGGTCAATCGCCGTGGTGGTAGGGGCTACCCGAGCGGATGGCGCACGCGCGATAAATCTGCTCCAGCAGGACCAACCTCGCGACGGCGTGGTTGAGCACCAGCGCGCTCAGACGCAGCGTGCGGTCCGCGCGGGCGCGCACCGCGTCGTCGAGACCGTAGGGGCCGCCGATCACGAAGCAGAGGGGTTGAGCTCCGGCGCGGATGCCCTCCTCGATGAGCGCCGCGAAGCCACGGCTGTCGCGCTCCTCTCCGCGCTCGTCCAGCGCGATCACCCGCGCCCGGGCCACCAACTTCGGCGGTTCCGCCTGCATGCGCAGCGGGAAGGTGCGCGAGATGCGCGTCGCCCAATCCGAACACGCCGCCTCGCACCAGGGCGGGGCTCGACCGGGACCGGTGACAACAACGATGTCCACTCGCGTGATCGACGGGGAGAGACCCGCCTACATCCGAGCAGGACTGTCGCGACGCGGGATCGGCGGCGGCGACGGCTGGGTGACACCGGGCACGTCCACCCGTCGGGCATCGCCCCAGAGCGCCTCGAGGTCGTAGAAGCCACGCATCGCCTCGTCGAAGACGTGGACGATGACGTCACCGAAGTCGATGAGCACCCAGCGGGAAGCATCGAGGCCCTCAACGCCCACCGGGCGACGACCCGTGGCGCGAAGATCCTCGATGATGCCCTCCGCCACGGCGCGCACCTGGCGGCGACTCGTGCCGTTGCAGATCACGAAAGCGTCGCAATACGACGACACGCCGTCGAGGTCGAGGATCACAATGTCCTCGGCCTTTCGGGCTGCGGCTGCCTCGGCGGCAGCACGCGCAAGTTCACTCGGGCTGATGAAGCCTCCTCACGAGTTGATCACCCGGTACGAAGTGAGCACCACGTACACCACGCCATCGACCTCGAGCGTGCGGCCCGAGAGGGCCAACGTGGCTTCGGAGCGGTCGTCGGCCAGCAAACGTTCGAGCAGTTCGGTGGCCACCAGGAAAGCTCCCGCACCCGCGCTGCGCGTGCGGTAGGGCGTGGCCACGTGCGAGGCGAGGTCGTTCGTCGTGCGGTCGAGTTGGCCGACAAAAGTCCAGTCGCGGCCCTCGCCCAGCACCCGGCGCGCCATCAGTCCGGTGCTGTACGAGCAGTTCGAACCGATCATCGGCGCACCATGCGCCACGTGCGTGGCCACGTTTTCGTCGACCGAGGCCACCTCGGCGTCGTCTTGGAGCGCCGCGGCCTGCGCGTCGTACGGGCAAGCCCAGACACGGGGCGTCGTGGCGACAAGGACGGTGATGGCGGCAGGCAGAATCAGCAAGGGCGCGTGGTACAGCATACCTGGGGAAGCACGCGGCTTCAAGGCGTTCCGGCGGGTGGCGACACACCGGGGTCTTCCCCGATGCCGGCCACCGCGAAGCTGAGGCGGACTTGCTGAGTTCGGCCACGGTGCTCGGTGGCGAGCGTCAGGTCGCCCACGAGGCGAACGGAGGTGAGTTCATCGATCCACACGCGTCCTTCGACACGCTCGATGCGCCGTCCCTTCCCCCCTGCTGGCTGCGCCGATTCCACCGCGTAGAGCCGAGCTGGCCGTCCCTCGATGGACTCGGTGCCGAGCGGCCGGAAGGCGAGCTGGTCGGCAACGCTCCCGAGGGCTCGCCGCCAGGGATCCCAACCCACGGAGAGATCCGCGCGGTAGGGCTCCGCGTCGCCCTGGTCGGCCAGCGGGCCGCCTCCTGTCGAAGTCCAGGCGCGGCCCTCCCAGGCCACGATGTCGGTCACCGGCATGCCATCGCGACGACGCGACACCTGCCAATGGTCGGCGTCGCGCCAGCGGAGGCTGACGGTTTCCTCGGCCTCCTTGGGCGGCATGCCCTCCACGGTGGCCGTGGTCCGGATGCGCGCGTCAAGACGATGGGAGCCCAGCGATTCCAACGAGGCGAAGGTGACCTGGGTGGCGGACTGGGTGAAGGCTTCCGCCTGCGGGACAGCCTCCGGCGCCTCGGCGTCACATGCCGAGAGGATCGTCGACGGGAGCAGGAGGAGCAAGGTCACGCAATCGTTCCCAGGTAGCCGTCGAGAGTGTCGTAACGCCCTGGCCGGTGACGGCGCTGATCGCGAAGAGCTCAGTCACGCCGGCGGCGTGGAACTCGGCCGTCAACGCCTCGACGGTCTCCGCGTCGACCGCATCGAGCTTCGTCAGCACCACGATCTCCGGCCTCGCGGCGAGCGTGAGACTGTAACGACGTAGTTCGTCGCGGAGCACCCGCCATCGCCCGAGCGGCGTGGCGCTGGGGTCTTCGTCTTCACGGATCTCACTCACGTCGACGAGGTGGAGCAGGAGTCGCGTCCGCTCCACGTGCCGTAGGAACTGGTGGCCTAGACCCTTGCCTTCCGCGGCACCCTCGATGAGCCCCGGAATGTCGGCCACCACGAAGCTGTGGTCGGTGCCCACGCGAACCACCCCAAGGTTCGGCACCAGCGTGGTGAAAGGGTAGTCGGCGATCTTGGGCCGCGCCGCTGAAATCACGGAGATGAGCGTGCTTTTTCCGGCGTTCGGGAAGCCCAGAAGCCCCACGTCGGCCACGAGCTTGAGCTCGAGGCGAAGGCGCCTCGATTCCCCCGGACCCCCCGGAGTGGTCTTGCGTGGTGCACGATTGGTGCTGGTCTTGAAGTGGATGTTTCCGAGGCCGCCCTTGCCGCCCTCCGCCACCACGCGCGTCTCGCCGTCGGCGAGAAGCTCGCAGATCACGAGGTCCTGGTCGACGTCGCGGATCACCGTGCCGGTGGGCACCCTCACCACGAGGTCGGCCCCGTGGGCGCCGGTCATCTGGCGGAAACCGCCGGCCGTGCCGTCGTCGGCCTTCCACTGGGCGCGGCCGCGGAGGTCGAGGAGCGAGCCAAGACCTGCGTCGGCGGCAAAAACCACGTGGCCGCCTCGGCCACCGTCACCACCGTCGGGGCCGCCGAATGGCACGAACTTCTCGCGACGGAACGAGGCGCTGCCGCGACCACCCCGGCCCGACTGCACCACGATCTCGACCTCATCCACGAACCGCATGGCGGCGCCGCTAACTCCCCGCCACGGGCGCGCGATACTCGGCCCCGATGTCCGCGCTCCCCCTGATGCTCTTCGCGCTTGCCGCGCTCGCCGTATCCTACCGCTATTACTCGGCGTGGATCGCGGCGAAGGTGCTGGTGCTCGACGACACCCGCATCACGCCAGCGGTGCGCTACAACGACGGCCGGGACTACCACCCCACCCACAAGTGGGTGCTCTTCGGGCACCACTTCGCCGCGATCACCGGGGCCGGCCCACTCATCGGCCCCGTGCTGGCGATGCAGTTCGGATATTTGCCTGGTTATCTATGGATTCTCGTGGGTGTTTGCCTCGGCGGCGCCGTGCACGACTTCGTGATCCTCGCCGCTTCGGTTCGTCGTGATGGAAAGTCGCTAGCGGAGATCGCGCGGAGCGAGCTGTCACCTGTGTCGGGCGCGATAACGAGCTTCGCGATTCTGTTCATCGTCGTGATCGCGCTCGCCGGGCTGGGCCTTGCGGTGGTCAACGCCCTCTTCGACAGCGCGTGGGGCACCTTCACCATCGCCACCTCCATCCCGCTGGCCCTGGCCATGGGCATCTACATGTACAAGATCCGCGTGGGCGACGTGCGCACGGCGAGCATCGCCGGGGTGCTCGGCTTGCTGGCCGCCGTGGTCCTCGGGGAAAGGGTGGCTGCGAGCAGCTTCGCGCCGTGGTTCAGCCTCAGCAAGGACGGCATCACCTACGCCATCGCCGCCTACGGCTTCGTCGCGAGCGTGCTGCCGGTGTGGCTACTGCTGTGCCCTCGCGACTACCTGAGCTCCTACATGAAGCTTGGCACGATCGGGGCGCTGGTGGTCGGCGTGCTGGTCGTGAACCCCGAGCTTCACGCGCCGGCGGTCTCGCAGTTCGCCGAGGGCGGCGGGCCGATTGTGCCCGGCAAGCTCTTCCCCTTCGTCTTCATCACCATCGCCTGCGGCGCAATCAGCGGCTTCCACAGCCTCGTGGCCAGCGGAACGACGCCCAAGATGATCATGGCGGAGAGCCACGCGCGGCCCATCGCCTACGGCGCGATGCTGCTCGAGGGGCTCGTGGGCATCACCGCGCTCATCGCAGCCGCCTGCCTGCACCCGGGTGACTACTACGCGATCAACGTCGCCACCGAGGGCTTCACCAAGATGGGGCTATCCATGGTGAACCTGCCCACCTTCGAGAGCCAGATCGGCGAGGCCATCGCCGGTCGGCCCGGTGGGGCTGTGTCCCTCGCCGTCGGCATGGCCCAGATTTTCGCTGGTTTGCCGGGGATGTCTTCCCTGCTCGGGTACTGGTACCACTTCGCGAACATGTTCGAGGCGCTCTTCATCCTCACCACGATCGACACCGGCACCCGTGTGGCGCGTTTCCTCGTGCAGGAGTTCCTCGGGCACGCCCACCCGAAGCTCGGCCAGGTGGACTGGATGCCCGGGACGGTGTTTGCCACCGGTCTGGTGGTGGCTGGCTGGAGTTACTTCATCCTCACCGGCAACATCAGCACGATCTGGCCGATGTTCGGCATCGCAAACCAGCTGCTCGCCGCCGTGGCGCTGTGCGTGGGCACGACAGTCATCGTCAACAGCGGCCGGGCCCGCTACGCCTGGGTGACGCTCCTACCCTTCGCCTTCGTGGCGACCACCACGCTGACCGCGGGCTGGCAGGCGGCGACGCGCAAGTTCCTGCCGATGGCCAACTTCCAGGGCTACCTCAACGCCTCGCTCATCTTCCTGATGATGATCGCCGTGGCGGTGGTCAGCGGCGAGACCGCAACTCGACTCTACCGCGCTACTGTTGAACGAAAAGCAGGACCCCGCCCGGCACCCGGCCAGTAGAGATCGCGAGGTCGACGTCGCCGTCGTTGTCGATGTCCTCGCCGAGCGCACTGACACCGAGCTGGTGACTGCTGCTCTGGGTGGTGAAGCTCGGCGTGGCCCGCACGGGCGCCTGCTCACCCCCGAGTGCGAGGGCCGCCATCGAGGAGAAGTAGAGCTCACTCGGGCCCGGAGCGCCGAGTAGTAGATCTTCGATGCCGTCGCCGTCGATGTCGGCGACGCCGCTCGCCCGGAGCGCAGCGCTGTCGACCCCCCCGGAGATGGTGGTGGTCGCCGCGGCGAGAAGGTCGGTGGTGACGCCGTCGAAGGCGCTCCCGGGGACGAGGTACACGCGCCCGTCACCCGTCGCGACCGCGCTGGCTCCCGGGGTGCTGAGCGCCACCTCGTCGTAGCCGTCACCGTCGATATCGGGCAGGGCGAGCATCATCGTGACCGCGTCGAGCCCGGCTCCCTCGTACGCGTCGAAGTCGCCGAGCTCACCCGCGCCGCCCTCGCCAACGCCCGCCGACGGGATCGCCGCGAGCGCAACGCCCCGATCACCTCGGTCGACCAGCACCCCGATGTCATCCGCGCCGTCGCCGTCCACGTCACCGAGCAAGCCGCTGGCCAGGCAGGTGACGAGGTCGGACTGCACAGAGAACGGGGCGCTGCCGATGCCTTGTCGACCCGCTGGGACGGCGTCCCAGGCACTCAGGGTTGTGGTCAACGCGCCTGCGGTGCAGCCGAGCACGAGCGTGCCGTCACGCGTCTCGGCGAGCGTGCCGCCCGCCTCGGCGTGCGCGATGGTCGACACGGCGAAGTCCAAGTTGATGGCGGCAGGCCCCCCGGTGAAGCCCGCCGGATCCAGGAGGTAGACAGCGCCGGTGTCGGCCCCGAAGGCCGGCGCGCCCACCGCGAGCGTGCCACCACCTGCGCTCGCATGGAGCAACGAAGTCCCGAGGTAGCTGGCCGCGCCCCCATCAGCGACCGCGAGCCCCTCGAGCGAGGCGGTGATGTTGCCATCCTCCGTCGGCAAAATCCAGACGCGACCAGCGTATTCGCCGGTCTGGGGGGCGCCGATCGCCATCTCCATGCGACCGTCGCCATCGACGTCGGGGACGAAAGCAAGCGCGACGCCGAACATGCCCTCGCCATCGCCGCTGTCGCCCACCGCCTCCATCGTGCGGACCGCGTCGGACATGCCATCGACGCTGCCCTCGCAGTCGTCGTCGATCCCGTTCCACAGCTCGGTGGCGGCCGAGTTGACCCCCGCGTCGAGATCGTCACAGTCGGTGCCGCCGTATTCGATGGCCTGCTCCTCGTCGTGATCCTGGTCGTAGTCGTCGTCGCCCTCGCAGTCAGCGTCGACGCCGTCGTACCAAGTGTCCACCTGCTCGGGATGCACGTCGGGGTTCTCGTCGTCGCAGTCGTGGCCGCGCTCCCAGCCATCGCCATCGCAGTCGTTGCCGCCCTCCCAGCCGTCGCAATTGTCGTCGAGCTCGTTGTAGCAAACCTCGGGCGCGCCGGGGTTGACCGTCGGGTTGCTGTCGTCGCAGTCGTCACCACCCTCCATGCTGTCGCCATCGAACCCGTCGCCGTCGACATCGGTGAGGTCGGCGCCGTCGCAGTCGTCGTCGCGACCGTTGTAGGGAATCTAGGCGTGACCGGGGTAGACGTTGTTGTCGTCGGGCGCGCAGTCCGCCTCGTCCGGCACTCCGTCGCCGTCGCGATCTCCGTCGTCGACGACGCTGGTGTCGTCGGTGTCCGCGACGCTGTCCTTGCTGTCTTCTTCGGGGGCGCAGGCGAGGAGGAACAACCACATGCGCGGACCTTATCCGCCGTCGCGACCCAGCCGCTTCACGAGCTCCGGCAGGTACTTCAGCGCGGCGTAGACCTTCATCGCCTCTCGCACCGGTCGTGCCGGTTCGCCGAGCCAAGTTTCTCCCGCAGGAATGTCCGTGTGTACCGCCGTCCGCGCCCCGAGTCGTGCGCCATCGCCGATGTTGCGGTGGTCGGCCACGCCCACCTGTCCCGCAAGGATGGCCCCCGCGCCCACCCGCACCGAGCCCGACAGTCCGACCTGCGACACCAGCACGGCGTGCGGGCCGATCACGCAGTTGTGGCCAACCTGGACGAGGTTGTCGATCTTCGCGCCCGGTCCGATCACCGTGTCGCCGAGCAGGCCGCGATCAACGCAGGTATTGGCCCCGATCTCGGCGCCATCGCCGACCACCACGCCGCCGACGTGCGGGATGCGGCGAAGCCCCGTCGCCGTGGGCTCGTAGCGAAAGCCGTCGGCCCCGAGCACGGCGTTGGCGTGCACGCGAACGAATCGACCGATCCGCACCCGGGGATAGAGCACGACCCCGGGAAATAGAACACTTCCTTCACCCACTTCACACTCGGCGCCGATGCTCACGTTGGGATGAAGCAATGCCGCGGGATGGACCCGGGCGGTGGGGTGAATGGCGCCGCCGGGGAGAGCCTCGGGGAACCAGCCCCCGAGCAGCTCGGCGAGCCCGAGGATGGGCGACGGCACGATGATGGTCGTGCGGCCTTCGAAGGGCTTACGACACAAGAGTACCCCGGCGGCGCCGGGATCACCCTTGTCGAGAAAGGCGATGTCGCTCGAGGTGGCTTCGTCGCGTGTCGCCACGCCGTGCACCTCGCGGTCGACGCCGTGCAGCTCGGCACCGAGCCGATGCGCGATGGTCGAGGCGAGCTCGGGCGACGGGAGGGTGCGCACCTAGACCTTCCGGGCCAGTAGTTTCTGCACGGCGCGCATCACCGAGTCGTCGGACTCCACGGCCGACACCTCCTCCAGGGGTACCCACCGTGCGGCGAGGGCGTCGGTGCCCGCCACCAACTCGCGTGAGCGCGCACGAAAGCAGACGCGCGCATCGAAATGGCGATGAGCGGGATCGCCCTTGCGCGCGGGGATCTCGTGCACATCGACGTCGAACAGGCCGTCGCCGAGCGCCTCGATATCGGAGAGACCTGTTTCTTCCTCGATCTCGCGGCGGGCGGCTGCCACGATGTCGGTGTCGCCGGGCTCCACGTGACCGCCGGGCTGCAGCCAGCGGCGGAACTTCTCGTGGAAGATCAGCAAGACGTCGGCCTCGTCGGGCGACAAGACAAAAGCGCTGGCGGTGAAGTGACCCGGCGTCCAGTGGTCGCGTGCGAAGGGATCGCCGTCGATCCCAGCGAGCAGAAGGCAGTCCTTCACGTGCCGGGCCTCGGTCGCATCGGCCACCTGGAGCGACTGGAGCAGGCGACGCAGGTGCGCGAGGCGCGTCAAGGGGTGAGCCGGTCGATCGTGCGCGGGAAAGGCACCGTCTCACGGATGTGGGGGATGCCGCACATCCAGGTGACGAAGCGCTCCAACCCGAGCCCGAAGCCACCATGCGGCACCGAGCCGTACCGGCGCAGGTCGAGGTACCACTCGAAACTCGACATCGGGAGCTTGTGCTCGTCGATCTTGCGGAGGAGCACGTCGATCCGGTCCTCGCGCTCGCCGCCGCCAATGATCTCGCCGTAGCCCTCGGGTGCGAGCACATCGACGCCGAGCGCGCGCACGGGGTTGGCTGGGTCTTCTTTCATGTAGAAGGCCTTCACCGCCGTGGGGTAGCGGTGAACCATGATCGGGCGATCATAGCGCTTGGTGAGCTCCGTCTCGTGGGGGCTCCCGAAGTCGTCTTCCGGGTCGACCGGGTGGCCGATCTCCGCGAGGATCTTGCAGGCGTCGTCGTAGCTCATGCGCGGGAAAGGCTTGCGCACGTTCTCGAGGATGGAAATGTCACGTTCGAGCTCCTGCAACGCGCCCCGTCCGTGCTCAACCACGTGGCCCGTGCACTCCACGAGGAAGTCCTCGGCGAGATCCATGATCTCCTCGAGCTCTGCCCAGGCGATCTCGGGCTCCACCATCCAGAACTCGGTGAGATGCCGACGGGTGCCCGACTTCTCGGCGCGGAAGGTGGGACCGAAGACGTAGACCTTGCCGAGCGCGAAGGCCCCGGCCTCTCCGTAGAGCTGGCCCGACTGCGACAGGTACGCGGGCCGACCGAAGTAGTCGGTCTCGAAAAGCGTGCTCGTGCCCTCACAGGCATTGGGCGTGAAGATCGGCGCGTCGAACAACGTGAAGCCGTGGCCGTCGAAGTAGTTGCGGATGGCCTGCACCGCGAGGTGGCGCACCCTCAGAATCGCCGCCTGGCGTCGCGACCGCACCCATAGGTGCCGGTGGTCGTGGAGGAAGGCGGGACCGTGCTCCTTGGGGGTGATCGGGTAGCCGGTAGCCGGGGTGACGATGCGCGCCGTGCTCACGTGCAGCTCGAAGCCAAGCTTGCTCCGGGTGTCGGCCCGGACGGTGCCCTCGACGATGAGGCTCGACTCCTGGCCGAGGTGCTTGAGCGCTTCGAAGAGCTCGTCGCCGAGCTCAGCCTTGTTGCAGACACACTGCACGATGCCGCTGCCGTCGCGCAGCTGGATGAAGAGGATCTTGCCCTTCCCCGCGGAGTTGTAGAGCCAACCCCGGAGGGTGACGAGCTGGCCCTCGTGGGCGGATAGTGCGGCGATGGTGGTGACGGGGGCGGGCATGGCACTGTCTCCGGAGAGCGGCGGCTAACCTGCACACCGCGCGGCCGTCCGCCCGCTCGCGAAGCCGCGCTACTGCAGCATCCTCTCCAGCGACTTCACCCGATCGCGCAGCTCGGCGGCACGCTCGAAATCCAGCTGTGCCGCCGCTTGTTTCATCTCGGCACGCAGGCGCGCGACGGTGAGCGGAACGGTTTCCAGCACCATCTCCGGCAATTGCTTGGCCTCCTCGTCGTCCTTCGGAACCTTGAGGTAGTCGGCGTCGAGGATCGCGGCGAGGGGGCTCTCCACCGCCTTGACGATGGTGCGGGGAGTGATGCCATGCACCTCGTTGTAGGCGACTTGTTTCGCGCGCCGACGTTCGGTCTCCGACATGGCGTCCCGCATCGCGCCGGTGACGTGGTCGGCGTAGAGGATCACGCGCCCCTCGGCGTTTCGGGCGGCGCGCCCGATGGTCTGGATGAGGGAAGTGCCGCTACGTAGGAAACCCTCCTTGTCGGCGTCCATCACGCAGACCAGCGCTACTTCCGGCAGGTCGAGCCCTTCGCGCAGGAGGTTGATGCCCACGAGCACGTCGAACTCGCCCTGGCGAAGCTCGCGCAGGATCTGCATGCGCTCGAGCGTGTCGATGTCGCTGTGCAGGTACTTCACACGCAGCCCGATCTCCCGGTAGTAATCGGTGAGTTCCTGAGCCATCCGCTTGGTCAGCGTGGTGACGAGCACGCGCCAGCCCCGAGCAATCGTGGCCCGGATCTCGCCGAGGGCGTCGTCGACCTGCGACTGCGCCGGGCGCACCTCGACCACCGGATCCAACAACCCCGTGGGCCGAATCACCTGCTCCGCCACCACGCCCATCGCCTTCTGCAGCTCGTAGGCCGCTGGCGTGGCCGACACGTAGATGGCGCGACACACCTTGGACTCGAACTCCGCGAAGGTCAGCGGCCGGTTGTCGAGCGCCGAGGGGAGTCGAAACCCGTACTTGACGAGCACCTCCTTGCGGGCACGGTCGCCGTGAAACATGCCGCCCACCTGTGGAATGGTGGCATGGCACTCGTCGATGACGACCAGCCAGTCGTCGGGGAAGTACTCCAAGAGCGTGGGCGGGGCCTCGCCCGGCGGGCGCTGGGTGAGGTGCCGAGAGTAGTTCTCGATCCCGTTGCAGAACCCCATCTGCTCGATCATCTCGAGGTCGAAGCTCGTGCGCTGCTCTAGACGCTGCGCCTCCAACAAGAGGCCTTGATCGCGGAACTCCTGCAGGCGCCAGAGCAGCTCGTCTCGGATGCTCTGCACCGCGTGATCGATCTTCTCGCGCGGCGTGACGTAGTGGCTCGCCGGGTAGAGGCACACCTTGTCGAGCGACTCGAGGCGCGTGCCCTTGAAGGGGTCGATCACGCGGAGCGCCTCCACCTCGTCGCCGAAGAGCTCGATCCGAATGGCACGCTCCGTGTCGTGCGCCGGCACCACCTCGATCACGTCGCCACGGGCGCGGAAACAGCCGCGGTGGAGGTCGGTGTCGTTGCGCTGGTACTGGAGCTCCACCAGCCGGGCCAGCAAGTCCTTCCGGCGGATGGTTTGCCCAGGCTCGATCTGCAGGATCATGTTGTCGTAGGCCTCGGGTGAACCCAGGCCGTAGATGCAGGACACGCTGGCCACGATGATCACGTCGTTGCGCTCGAGCAGGCTGCGGGTTGCGGCGTGCCGCAGCTTGTCGATGTGGTCGTTGATGAGGCTATCTTTCTCGATGTAGGTGTCGGACGACGCGATGTAGGCCTCAGGCTGGTAGTAGTCGAAGTA
>SXON01000197.1 GCA_005778355.1 Pseudomonadota bacterium
CGGGATCTCGCTGTCGCGGGCCTGGCCCTGCGCGCCGCCGAGGGGCTGGTGGATGAGCACGCGAGCGTGCGGCAGGATACGACGCTTGCCCTTGGTGCCGGCGGCGAGGAGGACCGCGCCCATCGACGCCGCCTGCCCGATGCAGATGGTGTTCACCGGGGGGCGGACGTAGTT
The DNA here is from genome assembly GCA_005778355.1 of Pseudomonadota bacterium. GTDB lineage: Bacteria > Myxococcota_A > UBA796 > UBA796 > SXON01 > SXON01. The sequence goes on from SXON01000197.1 coordinate 175, forward strand.
CATGGTGTCGTAGATGGCCATGCCGGCCGTGACGCTGCCACCGGGGCTGTTGATGTAGACGAAGATGTCGCGCTCGGGGTCTTGCGACTCGAGATAGAGCAGCTGCGCCACGACGAGGTTCGCGACGTCGTCGTTGATCGGGTAGCCCAGGAAGACAATCCGATCCTTGAGCAACCTGGAGAAGATGTCGGAACGATCTTCACCACGGTGGGTGGGCTCGGAGACGATCGGGATGATGGGCATGCCTACTCCTCGGTCTTCTTCTTGGAACGCGCCTTCTTGGGCTTCTCTTCCGCGGCGGGGGCTTCAGCGGCCACCTCAGCGGGCGCGGCATCAGCAGCGCTCGCCTCGACGGCCTCGGCCTTCTTCGCCTTCTTCGCCTTCGGCTTGGCCTCGACGGCGGCCTCGGCCTTCGGCTCTTCCACCACGGGCGCGGCTACGGCGGCGGCCTCGTCGCTGTCGTTCACGTAGTCGAGCTCGCAGCGCTCCAGGACCCAGTCGAGCGTGCGCTCTTCGAGGAGGTGCTTCTTCAGCTCGCCCACGGCGCCGTCCTTCTGGATGTAGCCCTTGATGGCCTCCACGCGCTGGCCGCGCGCGTCGGCGATCTCCTGGTACTTCCGATCGAGGTCGTCGTTGGTGATCTCGATGCCTTCCTTGCGCGCCACAGACTCGAGGATGAGCCCCGCCCTGGCGGCGAAGGTGGCACGGTTGCGAAGGTCGGCCAGCTGGGCCTCGGAGTAGCGGATCGAGCGCGGGTCGCGACCGCGGTAGGCGGCCTGGACACCGAGCTCTTCGAGCAGGAGCTTGAGGTTCTTCTCGGCCAGCGCGGCCGGGACATCCACCTCGTGGCCTTTCACCAGCTCCTGGAGGAGCTGGATGCGGGCCTGGTTGCGGCCGTTCTCGTTGGCTCGCGACTCGAGGTCCATGCGAACGGCGGCGCGCATCGCCTCGGCCCCGCCCTCGTAGCCGCAAGCCAAGGCCGACTCGTCGGTGAGGTCGGGCACGCGCTGCTCCTGGATACCCAGGACGCTGAGGGTGGCGGAGAAGGACTTGCCACGGTTGGCGGCCACGCTCGACGACTCGGCGATCTCGACGGCGGCCGTGACGCTGCCGCCCTTCTTGAGACCCACGAGGTGACCCTCGACGCCCGGCCAGTAGCGCTCGCCGGCGGTGTTGACGAGGGTGCCCGCTTCGAGCACCTCGTCGCCATCCTTGATCTCGGTGAGCACCAGGTCGCCCTGCTTCACTTCGCGGTCGTCTTCGACATCGACGAGACGCGCCTGCGCGGCGAGGCGGCGCTTCACGTCGAGCTCCACCTGGTCGTCGCTCACCTGCGCGAGCGGGTAGCGGATCTTGAGGCCGGTGTAGTTGGTGGCCTCGACCTCGGGCTTCACCTGGACGGCGATCACGAAGTTGAAGTCGCCTGCGCCGAGCGGATCCGCGTGCTCGACGGTGGGCTGGCCGATGAACTCGAGGTTCTTGGCCGCGTCCTGGAAGCGCAGGTTCATCAGGTCGCTCGCCACCTCGCTACGCAGCTGCTTGCCGTAGCGGTCTTCAAGCACCTTCCGCGGAACCTTGCCAGGACGAAAGCCCGGGAAACGCACTCGGTTGGCGAGGTTCTTGAAGGCGGAGTCGAGCTTCCGGTTGACCTCGTCGCTCGGGACGGTGAAACGGATGCGCTTCTGGACGGAGGAGACCAGCTCGATCTCGAAGGACATGACTCAGTTCCGGGCTTGGGGGTGCGAGAAGGGGGAGTTGAACCCCCACGGGTTTCCCCACCGGATCCTAAGTCCGGCGCGTCTGCCAGTTCCGCCATTCTCGCGGATATCCGGATGGGAAAGTGGTGGGCCCTCCGGGGATCGAACCCGGAACCTGCGGATTAAGAGTCCGATGCTCTACCAATTGAGCTAAAGGCCCATAGATGCGGGACAATGAAGCGCGAGAAGTTGGTGGGGTGGCTGACGGGACTTGAACCCGCGACACCCGGAGCCACAATCCGGTGCTCTACCAGCTGAGCTACAACCACCATGCACCCGGAGAACAAAGCCCCCCGGAAGCGAGCCGCCTTCTAATGCCCGAGGGGTTCGGTGGCAAGGGGCTGCACCACGAAGCCTGGAAGATCGGGGCCGAGGCCGGGGGGCAGCCGACATTCCACCGCCAGTGCCGCCCCGACTTCTGCCCGGAGAAAGGCGTCGATATCGAGAGGCTCGCCGTCGAGCGCGTGGCGCAAGACGAGGGCGTCCACCGGGTCCTCGTCGAGGACGATCGACGTCCACGGCACGAGCGGCGCAGGCACCTTCGGCGCGAACGACGGGGGCAACCACGGCAGCCCCGGCGGTCCCCCGACGCTGCTTGCACCGCCCAGGAGGCCGGCGCCGACGAGCACGTCGACCGGATCGTGCCAGCCGCCCGTTCCGTCCCAGAGCGCTGGGTCCCAGGGGGCCGGCGAGAACGCGTCCGGGGCGGCGGTCGGCGACGCGGCCGGCGGGAGCTCCGGGCGATCACTTGCCCAGGGCCACGGGGGGGCGCAGGCCAGGCAGGTGCCGGTCACCGGGTCGGTGGCCTCGAACAGCGCCAACAGCGGACCGGCGAAGGGCAGCGCGAGTCGCCCGCCGGCGCCGGTCTCCGCGGCGTCCACCCCGGGGACCAGGCCCCCCGGCCAAGCGAGGATCCCGCCCACCCACGGCGCCAGGAACGGGTAGCCGCGCGGGTCGAGCAGCACCGCCCCGCCGGGGCGGGCCACGGCGTGCCGCGACATGGGAACGCGCACCTGCTCGCCGAGCGCGAGGAGCCCATCCCAGCCCACCACCGCCGCCGAGCCCACGCGGGAAAGGCGCCCGAGCGCATCTCGCGCCACGGTGACCGCGAGCTTGCCGGAGGCGAAGCGGGTGAGACGGCCGAGCGAGTCGTACTCGAGGCTCACCCGCCCGGCGCTTCCGTCGAGGCCGAGCAAACGGCCCTGGCCATCCCAGCGATACTCCGCCTCCCCCGCGTCGAGTCCCCACGCGCGCTCGCCGTCGGCCGCGAGGCGGAGGCTCACCGGCCGGCCAGCCTCGATCCGTGCCTCGAGGCCGTCCCAGCCGCCCACGCTTGCGCCCGTCCACGACCAGCCGCCATCGGCGCCGGTCACGCCGCGAAGCAGGCCCTGGGCGTCTCGCTGGAGGTCGAAGCTGTCCCGCAGCTCGAGTCGCGACACGAGGCCGGCGTCGTCCAGCACCCACTGGCCCCAGCCGATGTCGTCACCCCGGGCGTCGATCGCCAACACCTCGCCGGCGTCGGCGCTGACGTTTCGCCGGATGATCGTCCCCGTCCCGAGCCGAAGGAGCGACAGCTCGCCTCCCCGGTCATAGTCGGCGCCCACGGCGAGGCCGCCGGGCCCCTCCGCGCGCGCCACCCGGCCGACCGCGTCGCGCCCGAGGTCCCAGAGGCTGGGCTCGTGGCCATCGATCTCGTGTTTGAGCGTGTCGACGCGTCCGCGGAGATCGCGACCGATGCGCAGCGTCCCCGTGTCGTTGACGAGTCGCGACACGAGACCTGCCGAATCGCGATCGAGCTGTACCGCGCCCTCGCCGCTCACCCCCGACGAGAGCCCTGCCGCGTCGCGCGAGATCGACCAGCGGGCTTCGCCGGCCACAAGCGCGGTGACACGCCCGGCAGCGTCGCGTTCCAGGCGGAAGGACACCGGGCCGGCGTCGACGGCAAGGGTGCGCCCCTGATCGTCGCGCTTCCACTTGGCCAGCCCGGCCACCTCGGTCACGAAGCCGCGGTCCCGACGCACCGTGCGGTCGCCCACGCGGGCCCACCTGCCCCCGCCGTCGCTCACGACACTCACGCTCTCGCCAAGTGGATTCCGCACCGACCGGAGCTCGCCGCCGGCGTCGCGCGCGAGCCCCCACAGGCGTCCGGCGGGGTCGCGAATACCCGCCAACGCGCCGCTGGCATCGCGCAGGAAACTCCATGCGCCTCCGGTGGCGCCCTGCACCTGCACGACGGCGTCGCCCTGACGCACCACGCGGCCACCCCGGGCATCGGGCGCGTCCACGCGCACCAGGCGCCCCAACGCGTCGCGGCGGAGGGCCCATCGTCCACCCGCAGCGTCGACCACTGCGATGGCCCGCGCGCCCTCGCGCTCGATCGTCCAGATTCCACCGGTGGCGTCGTGCACCTTGACGATTCGCCCGGTGCCTTCGCGCTCCAGCCGCACCTCGCCCTGGTTGCCCACCCGAAGGCGCAGCGGTCGGCCCGCGCTGTCGCGACCGGCGACCGTCGCCGTGGCGCCCACGGCCACCGACTGCGCCAAGCCCAGCGCGTCGGTCTCGAGGCGGTACTGGCGCCCGCTCGGGTCGAGCACGCTGGCCACGGTTCCTGCCCCGGAGCGCGAGAGGCCCCAGGCCGATCCTTGCATACTGAGTCGCGACAGCACATCACCGTCATATTCGATGCGCACCGCGTTCTCGCCTGCCTGCTTCACCCCCACGACCCGACCGTCGGTGTCGCGCTCGAGCGTGGCGCTCGCGCCCGAGGGACCGTTCCAGCCAACGAGACGTCCCTCCTCGATGATCAGCTCCGCACGCGCGCCGCCGGGGTCGGCCACCGCGCTCGCTTCAAGCGCCCAGGAGAGGCCGCCAGGGGCCTCGAGCCGCGCGCTGTCGCCCAGCCGCGTGCAGCGCCATCGCCCGCCGGTGCCCGAGGTACCGTCGGTCTCGAGCCGAAGAGCGCCCCCGTCGGCCCACGCGATCGAACGCAACGCAAGACCCTCGTAGGTGTAGAGCGTACGCCGGCCATCAGCGTTTGCGGCCACGAGTTGCAGTCCATGGCGGTCGTAGCCGACCGTGTCGCCGCCCGAGCTCGTGGCGCGGGCGTCGGGGACGCCATCCACGTCGTCCAGCCAGACGCGCGCCGTGCCGGCGGCCATGCCACGGAATCGCCCATCGGGGTCGCGCAGGATCTCCACCCGGCGCCCGTCGAGCACGCGCGCCGTCACCCGGCCGGCCGCGTCGCTCTCCAGTCGCTCGGCGAGGTCGACGACCAACGCCGGTTTGCGGCCAGGCCGGAAGACCTCCGCCCCGCGAATCTGCCAGTCGTCCGCCCAGCGCCAGTCGTCGCCGTCCCAGGTGCGCGCCACGCGCACGTCTCGCGCGTAGGGGCCCGCGTCCACGTCGACCACAAAGGCGCGGACAGCGCAGCTCGCCCCGTCAAACACTACCGCATCACGGCCCATCTCGCCCGGTTGAACGGGCCCGAGCCAGCCCCAGCCCGTGGGGAGCGGCAAGGGATCGAGGCCAACCTTCGCCAGCACGAGACCGCCAAGGAGTCCCCAGCTGCCACCCGGCATCGAGGGCTACGGGCGACCGTAGACGAGGTAGCGCGCCCAGTTCGCGGGTCGATTCGCCGTTTCCCCGCCCATCTTCAGCGCCGTCCCTCGAGAGTCGTAGAGGGAGCGACTCGCCGAGTATCGTCGGTTCAAACCCTCCCAGAAGCCGTTCTGCATGCGCTCGTGGAAGGTCGGGTCGGGGCCGGGGCTGCCGACGAGGAACTCGACCAGGCCGGCGCGCTGCCCGGCCACCAGGCGCGCGAAGGCGGTGGTGGGATCGGGGCCGCCGCCGATGTAGCCACCGCGAGCGGTGAGCGGGGTGGTGGCGAGGTCGCCGACCGTCAGCTCGCCATCAGCGAGGAGCCAGCCGCCCGAGGCGCCCACCGGGAAGTCGCCCACGTGCACGAAGCGCGCCAGTCCCGCGTTGGCCTTCCATGCCGCCACGGTGGCCTGTGGTCCCTCCAGCACCATCGCCTGCGGGTAGATGCGCTTCATCATGTCGGCCTCGAGCGGGTTGGCGCAGAGGGCGACGAGCGTTTGCTGATATTCTTCCTGAGGTTTTGGCGCGACCGCCGCAACGGCGTCCAGGTCGGGGAAGTAGGACACCGAGCGGATGTCGGCGAGGAACCGGAGGCCGTCGCGCTGCTCGGGGAGGGCGTTGATCGCCAGCGTGCCGTACGGCGGCGCGCCCACGACGATGAACTTCCCCACGCCCGTGAGCACGTCCTGCGCGCCATCGAGCACCGCATCACGCAGCTTGTCGCCGGCGTTGACGGCCGACTCACCGCCGTAGAGGGACCGCATCCATGCCGACGCGGCCTCTCCCGTCGACGCGCGGAGCGTGCGGATCTTGCCGCCGGAGGGCGTGACGTACAGGATCTCCACCGAGTCGGGCAAGGGCCGGAAGGAGATGATCGCCGAGCCATCGAGGCCGGCGCGCAAGGCGCTGACGTTGGGTGACTGGAAGGCGTTGAGGCCGCTCGCCCGCTCGGCCTCGGCGAGCGTCACCCGCTGCGCGGCCGGGAACGCGGCCTGCCCGGCGAGCCAGGCGAGCGAGAGCGCTCGGTAACGAGCGGAGGCGTCCCACACGGCGGCGCGTTGCTCTGGCGTCGCGGTGGCAGGGAAGGGCGGCGCCCCGCTGCGCCACATCGCCTCGGCCGACGTGCGACGCGCAGCCCAGCCGTGCATCGCGACGGCGGGGGTGAAGGGATCGGGGCTGTTGCGGACCAGCTCCGCGTCGGCGCTCATCGACTGGGGCTGCGGGCCGTCGAGCACGAGCACCGGCCGCCAGGGACCGGTGCGCCAGTGTGGGACGGCCAGGGCGAGCGCGCCGTACTCGCGGGCGGCGCTGGTGGCGTCGCCGGAGACGAGGGCCTGGCGGGCGCGGGCCCATGCCGACACACCCGTGCCCGCCTGCCCCGGCTCATTGCGCACCACCGCGTTCCACGCGGCCACGTCGGGATGATCGCCCTGCACGGGCTCGGGCGTGCCCTTGGCGAGGTAGCCGCGAGCGAGCGACTCGCCGGTGTAGTTCGGCGACACCACCACACCCTCGGCGGGCGTCGGGAGCGCGGCGTCGTTGGACCACGTGGCGGCCCAGAGGCGCACGTCGGCGGCCGAGGCGCCTGCCGCGACGGCGTAGGCGGGTGACGGGTCGTCCATCCAGCCGGCGGCGAGCATCGCGACGAGCGCGGCGCGCTCGGGATCGAGGCCCTGGCCGGGAAGCCGGTTGACACCGCGAAGCGCAGAGGCGAGCTCCCGCGCGGCCGTGGCCTCGGGTTCCTGCAAACTCGGCAAGACAGCGTCGATGGCGGCGGCGTCGCCGAGCGCCGCCGAGGCGAGCGCCGACTCCCAGCTTCCGCGCATCTTGCTGCGCGTGCTGGCCACCGCCAGACTTGCCGCGTTCCGGGCGGCGATGGGCATACCGGCGTGCATCGCCGCGCGTGCCTCCACGCAGGCCACCGCCGCGGCCCCCTCGGCATTCTTCGCCGCCTCGACCGCCTTTCGCAGCTCGATCGCGAGGTTGTAGGCCGACTCGGCCTTCCAGCCCGCGAGGGCGGCGGGCAGGCCGAGGTCGAGCGCCAGAGCGGCGCCCTCGGGGTCGCCTGCCGTGAGCGCGTCACGCGCGGCGGCCTCGGCGGTGGCCCAGCGCGCGGCGTCGTCCGCCGCGAGCTTGAGCGCCAGGGGAAGCGCGGTGAGGCGGGGCAAGCCAGCGGGCACCTTGCCGAGCTCGGCGTTCGCCGCCGATAGATCGTTGCGGGCGAGCTTCAGCTCGGCGCGGACGAGCGCCACCCGCCAGCCCGGAAGGGCCTCTACGAGGGGGTCGATGATCGCCGCGGGGTCGAGCTGGGCGGCCACGAGGGCCGCAGTTGCGCCGTCGAGCCCGTCGGGGGCGGGCGCACCGAGGCGCACGGCCCCGGCCACCAGTGCCGCCGCGTCGCCGGGTGCGACGCTGCCGAGGGCCTTGGCCGCCACGAGCGCATCGGCCGGGCGACGCGCCACGAGCGCGAGGGCTCCTCTCAGCGCGTGATGACGCTCCGCTCGACCACCCAGAGCCTGGTCGGCCGACAGACGGTCCACCAGCCCGCCGGCGTCGTTCGCCCGCAACGCCGCCAGCTCGGCGAGGTCCCACGCGGCGTCGTCGTCGGGGTGTTGAGCCAGCCAGGCCTCCACCAGCTTCAGCGCCTCGGGGGCGTTGCCCTCGGCCATCGCCGCCTTGGCGGCGTCGAGACCCTGCTTCTTCGGCGCGACCTCCACCTTGGCGTCCGTCGCGGCGCCTTCGGGCTTCGGCTTCTCCTCGTCGCCGGGGCAGCCGAGAAGAGTGAGAGTGACGAGCAGCGAGAGCATGCGCGGTCCTTGGGAAGCGAGCGCGGCAACGCTACCACATGGCCGCGCGGTGGATTCGTCGTGAGGATGGGTCGTCGCGAGGCGAGCCTACGGGCTGGCCCCTACTGGCAAGCTCGAGCCCCGTTGGCGAAGCAGCGATAGATCCGGTCACCGCTCACGGTCACCAGGGTCATGACCGCGGCCTCGCCACCGCGCCCGGTGACACGGCAGTTACCGCGAACCGCGTTGTCGATCACCACCGTGCTGCCGCTACCGCTGCCCTGCATGCACTTGACTTCGAGGGTGAGCGCGGGGTCGGCGCTGGAGAACTCGACTCGGTATGTGGCGTTGGGATCGGCGGCCGGTTGTGCCGTGGGCGCAGGCGCAGGCGTCGCGGCGACGGGCGCAGGCTCGGCGGCCTTGGTGGCGATGCGCACGGGACCATCGTCGCTCGGCGCGGGGGCGGCTGCGGGAGCGGGGTTCGCGGAAGCAGTCGATGACGATGACGACGTCGGAGAGGGCTTCGGCGTTGTCGCCTTCGGTGCCGACGAGGGCACCGCAGGCCCGGCCGCTGGGGCAGGCGCCACCGCAGCAGGTGGTGCTTCCGCGACGACTGCGGCCTGCGATCCGCTCGGCGAGGGCGCGGCCGGCCCGGCGACCGGCGCGGCCTCCGGCGCGACGACGGGCGCGGCCTCGGGGGCGGCGCCGACGACGTCGCCGAGCGTCGGCACCGGCTCGGCCTCGAGCTCATCGTCGCCCAGGTACATCCATGTGAGGACGGCGCCGGTGAGCAGGGTCGCGCCGATGAAGCCTGCGGCGAGAAGTCCCAGGACCCAGGGGAGCGCGGAGCGCCGGGGCGCGGGCTCCTCCTCGTCGAGCACCGAACGCGAGCTAGACGCCGCGAGCGCGGGGCCGCTCGCGCCCGGCCGGATGTCCTCGAGCAGGCTGTGGCCGGGAACGCCGAGCGGTTCGCCGGGCTTCAGCGGGCGAGCCACGACCGTCGCTTCGAACTCGCTGTCTTCGCCAATCGAGGGCAGGAGGGGCATGGCCCCGACCGTCGGCCCGCTCGAAACGTCGACCAGCTTCGCAGATACGGCTGGCCCCCCGGCAGGCGCCTGCGGGGGGGTGACCAGGGGGGCCACAGGCTTTGGAGCCACGACCTGCGGCGAGGGGCGCGACGCGGGCTTGGTGCTGGGCACGCTGGCGGTGACGCCGGCAGCGGGAAAACGCCGACTCACGGGCGCCGCAGTGGCGGGAGCCTGTTTCGTGACCGGCACCACGGCGGCATCTCGCGGCGGCGGTGGCAGGAGAGGCTTGCCCATCACCGTGGGCTCAGGGTCCTCGTCGAGGTCGGCGAGCGGCAGCACCGGGGGCGATGGGGGAGGCGCCGACGGGGGCGGCCCCACCGAGACGGGCACGGCGGGACGCGGGGGAGCGACCGGCGAACCCGACGACGACGACGGCAACGACGACGGCGCGTCGATCACCGACCGCGACACCATGTTGCTCGGGACGGGGGGTGGGCCCCCGGTTTCAGCGGGGGCGATGGTCTGGCCAGCGGCACGCGGCGCGGCGAGCTTCCCGGCGGACAGGGCCGCCTTCTGCACGGCCGGGACGGTTCCCGGCGCCCAGGCGCGGAGCCCGGGGGTTTGCAACTGTACGCTCACTTCGCGCAACATCCGGCCCCAGGCCCCCGGGGTACCCCGCACCTCGGCGTCGGGAGCCAGCGCCTGACGCACCGCCTGGACCAGCAACTCGCTCGGCGGGTCGCCCGGACGCGCCAGCACCTTCATCACCACCTTGTGCAGCCAAGCCTCGGGCGGCACGGCGTTCGAATCGGGCGGCGGCTCGCCGGTGAGCAGTTCGACCAGGAGTGCCCCGACCATCCACGTGGCGGCCTGCCAGGCATCGGGCCCGGTGGCCAAGGCGGCGGGAGGTGCGTAGCCGCGCGGCGCCTGGGGCCAAGCCGCGCCCTGGTGGCGCACCCGCAGGCCGGCGAGCTTCACGCGCCCGCTGGTGTCGACCAGCACCTCCTGCGGCGTGGGACCGGGGTGACCGACGCGGCGCTCTTCGTCGCCGATCTTGAGGGCCTCCTCGACGGCGATCCCGACGCTCGCGGCGACCTCGGCGGCCACGCGGGCCGGCAGCACCTGCCCGCGTGCACGCAGGGCTTCGAGCACCTTATCCATCGCGACGCAGTCGAAGTTCTCGTGGACGACCGCGAGCTTGCCGCCGACGCCGCTGGTTTGCTCCACGCGGAGCACGTTCTCGTGCTGCAAACGACCCAGCAGTCGCCCATCCTCGCGGAGCGCCGCGAGCGAGGCCTCGTCGGCGCTCGTGCCCTCGAGTACGCGCACCAGGACCGGCACCTCGCTGCCGTTGGCGCGGCCGAGCCGACCGGCGCGGGCGAAGGGCGCCCATGCCTCGAACGTACCTGTCAGTCGCAGCGTGGCCTTACCCATGAGGTCTCAACCCCGGGGCTTATCACGAGCGTCCGCACGGGGATACGCTCCCCGCCCTCCCGCGATGCCCCCCGCCTCCCCTCGCCACGCCCAGCTCCGCGCGATGCTCACCGCGGCCGGGCGCGAAGCCGCCGCGGCGTGGAGCCCCTCGATGTGGGTGGAACACAAGGGCGACGGCAGCCCGGTGACGAAGGCCGACGTGGCGGCGGACCGCAGCATCCGGGGCTTCATCACGGCGCACTTCCCGGGTGACGACATCGCCAGCGAGGAGCTCGGCGGCCAACTCGGCGCCGGTCCCACCTGGCTCGTCGACCCGATCGACGGCACCTCCTGCTTCGTGGAGGGCCTCGCCCACTGGGGACCGACCGTGGCTCGTGTTGTCCCCGGTCGCGACGGCTGGGTGGTGGACTGCGCGGCGCTCTACCTGCCGCGGGTCGAGGAGTACTACTTCGTCGAGCACGGCACCGGCTGGTTCGGTGACGACGCCCTGCCTCCCCTTTCGTCGCGACAGCCGCCGCGTAGTCTCTACTTTCCGTCTCGCTTTCACGCCTACGCGAACATCGAGACCCGCTGCAAGGGGCGCAACGTGGGCGGCACCGCCGCGCACCTCGCGCTGGTGGCCCGCGGCGCGGCCGAGGCGGCGATCGTGGCCCCCGGCTGGCACCCCTGGGATACCGCGGCGGGGCTTGCCTTGATAGACGCCGTGGGCGGCGCGGCGGCCTGCCTTCCCGGCGGCGCCACGCCCGACATCGTCGGCCGCGCAGGTGAACCCTTCGTGGCCGGCACTCCCGCGGCCGTGGCCTCGCTGCTCGCCCCGGGAATCATCCGGCCCCGGCGCCGCGAGGACCCCCGATGAACCCCGATCCCGACGAGAACGACGAGCAAGACGGCGAGGCCGACGAGAGCGACGTTCTCGACGAGAGCGGCGAGATTGTCGATCCGCTCGGCAACGAGGCCAAGCGTCCCCTCCCCCGCATGCCGGGCCTCGGGGGCACGCTGGCCGTCGCCTCCCGCGGTACCGGGCACACCCTCGCCGGCGGCGGCGACCTGCTCACCCACTACTTGCAGGAGATCCGTCGCTACGCGCTCCTCGACCCCGAGGAAGAGCGCAGGGTGGCCTCGGAGTACTACGACAAGGGCGACCCCGCGGCCGCCGAACGGCTCGTCACCGCCAACCTCCGCCTCGTGGTGAAGATCGCCTTCCAGTACCACCGGCAATGGGCAAACGTGCTCGACCTCATCCAGGAGGGCAACGTGGGCCTCGTCGAGGCGCTGTCACGCTTCGATCCCACGCGCGGGATTCGCTTCAGCTCCTACGCCCAGTACTGGATCCGGGCGATGATCCTACGCTTCTTGATGGACAACTTCCGTCTGGTGCGGCTCGGGTCCACGCGCAACGGGCGCAAGCTCTTCTTCCAGCTGCAGAAGGAGCGGCAGCGCCTCCTCTCCGAGGGCCACGCCGCCACGCCGCGCGAGCTGGCGGCACGCCTGGAGGTGCCGGAGAGCGAGGTGATCGCGGTCGACCAGCACATGCGCGCGCCGGCGATGTCGCTCAACGCGCCGGTCGCGAGCGAGGAAGGTCGCCCGCTCCACGACGTGGTGGCGGATGAAGACCAGGTGGGCCCTGAGGAGCGCGTGGCCGGCAACCAGCTCGGCGAGCTGGTCCAGGCGCGGCTGCGCCAGTTCGAGTCCACGCTGGAAGACGAGCGCGAGCGTGCCATTTGGCGGGAACGGTTGATGGCCCACGAGCCGGCCAGCCTCTCCGACATCGGCGATCGCTACAAGGTGAGCAAGGAGCGCATCCGCCAGATCGAGGCGCGCATCAAGTCGCGACTGAAGACCTTCATGCAGAAGGAGCTCGGCGAGGAGATGGACTTCGAGTTCGAGGTTCCTGGCGAATGAGCCTCTTGAACGAGCTGCGCGGGCGCGCGCGCAGCTGGCTGGAAAGCCGGGTGCGCGGCACGCCGCCAGCGTCGGCACACCCGGCCGAGCCCGGATCGCCCGAGCTGGGGGCGCTCGCCTTCGAGCCGGGCGATGCACCGGTCCCCATGCCGATCCCGACGGAGTGGGCGGGCGTGGGCGACCGCGCCGCCCATCGTCACGCCTGGTTCGCGGTGATGGCGCAGCACGACCCCATGGCAGCGCAGGCTGCGCTCGAGTCCTGGCTTCGCCACGATCTGCCCGGTCGCGGCGCGGCCTGGGCGCACCCTAGCGACCTGGCCGAGCGGATGGTCAACTGGCACGCGGGGCTCTCGTGGCTGGGTTTGCGGGCTCGTCCCGAGCTGCGCGCCGCCATGGCCGGGAGCGCCGCCTGGCACTTGCGTCACCTGCACAACACAATGCCCAGCGGCCCTCACGACGGCCATCGGCGCGTGGCGCACCACGCCGGCGCGCTAGTGGCGGGCCTCACCTTCCCCGGGATCGAGGGGGCACGCGCCGCATGGTCCGAGGCCGCCTCCGGGCTAGGTCGCGAGTGGCCGGCGCTGGTCTTTGCCGACGGCGCCGACCGCGCTGGGGTCCCGCTCTTCCTTTTGCGCTCGGCCTGGCTCACCGCGGCGGCCCAGGCGGTGGCCCACGCCAACGGCACGACGCTGCCCGGCGCGGCCCGGGCGAGCTGGACACAGGCCGCTTGGTTCTTGTCGCGACTCGCGGCGGGTGTCGGCAGCTTGCCTCCGCTCGGCGCGATCCCCGACAGCCACGCCGACTGGCCGGTCGCCTATCCGCTCGCCTGGTCGCTGTGGAACCTCGCCGGGGAAGACGAGCCTCTCGGCGGGCGCGATCCGCTCGCCACCTGGTTCAGTGCCCGTGTCAACGGCACCGGCGGCCTCGTGCGCAGCGTGCGCACCCACGCCCCCCGCGGCAGCACCAGCGAGACGCGCCCCGCCTGGGCGATGTCGAGCTTCGCGTCCGACGGCTGGGCGGTGGCCACCGGCACCATCCGGGGCGAGCCGGCCCGCGTGGTGGTGCACGCAGCCAGCGCCTGCGAGGGCCCATTGCACGGCACCGCGCCCCTGTCGGTGCGCCTGGACGTGGGCGGGATCGGCATCGTCACCGGCGACAACGCGCTCGAGATCGACGGGGCCAAGCGTGGCCGCGCCCAGCTCGACGTGTCCCGAGTCGACAACAAGAAGGCGCGCATCGAGGGACATTCGCCCGCCGCCCGCCGCGCCTGGCACCGCGATGTCCTGCTCAACCAGGCCCGGCTGATCGTGACCGACCGCGTGGTGGGGGGCGGCGACGTGCGCCTCTCCTTCACCATCCCCGGCGGTTGGACGCGCGAAGGCGAGGGCAACGAGCTGACGCTCCGTCACCCGCGGCCAAGCGGCCCGCTCGTGGCAGTGCTGCAGCTTTCGCCGGTTCTCGCGTGGCGTCGTAACGGCAATGCATTCGTCGGCACAGGGAAGGTGCGCGACGGCGAGAATTTTGGGTTTGATATCGAGATCCGCTAGTCGATCGAACCCACGACCACCGTCCCCTCCGCCGGGTGGAACAACACGCCCGTGACCCTCGCGCTCTCCAGCCCGCGCATGTCGGTCACCGCGAAGCCCACCTCCCCGAGCTCCGCCGTCACCCGGAGCACGCCGTCGGCCGCGGTGTAGGGCACGGCTACGTCGAAGCCACCGTCCACCACCTCCACGGTCTCGGTGGTCGACTCGCCGCCGATCACGTCCACGCGCACGTCGAGCGACTCGGGCAACAGGTCGCTGGGCGGCCACCACTCGAAGCGAGTCGAGCTCCCCGATGTCGCGACCGCCTCGGTCGGCTCCAGCGTGCGCATCGCGACGGGGTAGCTGAGGGTCGCCGCCACGGTGGCGCTGGCGTCGTAGAGCTCCACGGTCTCCGACTCGGCGTCGAGCCACGCGGGTACTTCGATGACATCGGACACGACCGCATCGTGGTCGCAGGCCGTGCCGCGCGCACCACCGAGGTCGTAGGCGAGGCTCTCCACCTCGGCGAAGCGCAGGGTCAGACCGTCCAGCCCGGCGCAGCCACCAAGCGCGCCCGAGAGGTCCCACTCGAGCACCGCGTACACGCCATACATCGGCGGGCTGCTGATGAGTCCGTCGTTGTCGAGCGCGAGGCTCAGCCGCCGGGGGCTGAGCTCCGACAGCGTCGTCACCGATGAGCAGGCCAAAAACAACAGCAGCACGCGCCCATCATGGCACGATCGGCAGAGGACAGGCACCCGGCCAGCGCACGGCCACCACGCGGTCGGTCGCGACACGCAAGGCCTCGGTGGAGGTGGCCCCGCGCGCGGCGATCTGCAGCTCGTGCCCGTTGACGGACTCGACCTCGAGTGGCACCCCGTCGAGGGTGGCGACGAGGCCGGTCGGCAGTGCCTTGTCGTAGGTGAAGAGCGACACCGCCACGCCGGCGAAGGACACCTGGACGCCGCCGTTGGTCACCCGCGCCGTCACCGGCTCCGTGCCCGAGGTGAGCACGAGGTTTCCCGGGGCCAGGAGCGCCGACGCGAAGTTCTCGTCGCCCGGTGTGCCGGCCAGCGTGACCGTCAGCGTGTCACCATTCCAGGAGTAAGGAAGCCCGTAGTCGGCCAGTCGACTCTCGATGGCCACGCGATTGCATTCCGCCGGGACAACAATCGCCAGCGGCGCCCCGCGGGCCACGCCCGAGGTGTTCTGCACGGCCAGGAACCAGCCCCCGGCGGCGAGGATCATCGCCGAGCCAAACACCACCGGCACGGTGAGGATCGCGGCGCGCTCGTTCACCCGAACACCGGCCAGTCGATCGCGTGGGAGGGCACGTAGCCGAGCACGTCGCGCGCCCGGCGCCCGTCGAGCACCCCCGAGTAGTGGAAACGACGGCGATTCATGCCGTAAGAGAAGTCGTGACCACGCAATTGTCGGCGCCAGCGGTAGAGCGGCGTCATCCACGCCCCCGGCACCGGGATGGCGGGGCGACCCCACTTCTCGATGCAGAGCGACAAGGGCAAGGTGTCGGCGCCGGGGACGTTGAAGACGCCTTGTTCGCGGGCGTGCGCCGCCAATCGGAGCGCCTCGACGAGGTCGTTGACGCTCATCAGGTTGAGCATCGGGTCGTAGCCCATCGGCCGGAAACAGATGGGCGACTCGAGATAATCGAAGAGCTGTGATCCCGTGCCCGGCGCGAGCACCTCGGCGCAGCGCAACACCAGGATGCGCAGGGGTGACAGCCCCATGCGCACGCAGGCGTGCAAGTCGGCCTCCACCCGGTCGCGCACGTATTGCGGCGCGTTCGGCGAGAGATTGATGGGATGATCCTCGCCAATGAGCACCGGGAGGTCGGCCTGGACCTGGTAGACCTCCGCGTAGCTGCGGAGCACGAAGGTCTTGATGGTGGGGTGACGCTCGCACACAGCGAGGAGGTCGCGGGTGGCCTCGACATTCCAGAGATGAACGCTCTTGCCCTCCTCGCCCGCGCCCCGGCCCATGGCCGTGTGCAAGACGGTGCGTACCCCGAGGTCGCGCGCCGGTCCGAACAGCATCTCGCGCACACGCCGTTCGCGTCGCAGGTCGACAGAGAGGTAGGTGAGACGCCTATCGTTGGTGAAGGGCAGCGCCTGTTCCAGCGGACGCGCGCCCACCGCGAGCACGTGGGACACGCCCTTGTCGTCGAGCAAGGTGCGCACCAGGCGCTCACCGATCGGCGCGTCCGCGCCGGTGACAAGGACCCCACTCAAGCGAAGATGCCCTCGCGCTCGCGCAGCCCTTCCTCCAAGAGCCCCTGGACCGCCGCCTTCACGCGGGCCGCCGCTTCGCGCACGGCGCCGGGATCGTCGGCGTGTTCCGGCCGATAATCGAGGTCGGTGCGGATCGGCGCGCCGTAGCGGATGTGGTAGCGCACCGGTAGCGGCAGGGGCGTGAGCGTGATGGGGATGAACGGGGCGCCCATCATCGCGATGGGGATGCGCCCGATCTGCGGCATCTGCTCCTCGGGACCGACCAGACCCACCGGCACCACCGGCGCCGCGTGACGGATGGCGAGCTCCACGTGGCCCACCCGCCAATCTTGCAGGCGGTAACGATCTCGGAAGTGCTTCGCGATGCCGGGCACGCCCTCGGGGAAGATGAGCAAGAGCTCGCCGGCCTCGAGCAGGGTGCGCGCGTTGCCGCGCGAACCACCGACCATGCCGCCCCGGGCGAAAAGTGTGCCGATGAGCGGCAACATGGGCACGAAGTGGTCGGCCACGGCACGGGCCACGCGTGGAGGTTGGCTGTGACGCAGCACGTCGAGCCAGGTCATCGCCGCGTCGGCGGGCAGGGCTCCCGAGTGATTGCCCGCGATGATCGCCGGTCCGGACGCCGGGATGTGCTCGTGGCCCTTCGACACCACCCGGAAGTAGTTGTCGTACAGGGGCGCGAGGATCGCCTCGCCCAGCGCCACCACGTCGGGGTGCATGCCGAAGGCGTCGTAGCCGTGCCCCGCGTCGCGGTAATGCAGGGCCTGGATGCGAGCTTTTTGCTCGTCCGTGAGGCGCCGGTTCGCGATCACGCGCGCGATGTCGAGGGACAGCGACATGGGCCCCGGGGCTAACTCGCGGCGCCACAGGATAGTCAGGCAAGCAGTGGACGATCGCGACGAGCGCCTGCGGGCCGTGCTGGAACAACTGGGCGAGCCCGACGCCCGCGCCTACCACGCCCGCGACGGCCGGGAACACCACATCTTCCGGGTGAACCTGGCGCGCGGCGAGCGGATGCTCAAGGTGCCGCGCGCCGACGCCCTGAAGGACCCCTTCGACGCCACCCGCAGTAGCGCCGAGCGCCTCCGCTGCGAGGGCTGGGCCGTGGCCCACGCGCGCGGCGTGCCGGTGCCCGGCAACTACGAGGTGCACGCGACCAACCCGGTGTGCGCCACCATGGACGTCTTGCCCGGCACCACCGCCGAGCAGGCCTACGAGCGCGGCACGCTCGACGCCGAGATGCTCTTGAAGGTGTGCCTCGCGATGGGCCGCGCGCTCGCCTCGCTGCACTCCGTGAAACGCCCCCCCGACGGCGGTATCCTGCCCGATCTGCCGGGGGCGGATCCATCGCAAGCGCGACTCTTGCACCTCGACTTCCACCTCGGCAACATGCTGGGGCGACCCAAGCTGGGCATGAACTGGGAAGTGACGGGGGTGGTGGATTGGACCTGCGCCCGATGGGGCTTGCCCGAGGCGGACTTCGTCGAGATGCAGGTGAGCGTGTTCGTGATGAACCCCCGCGCACGCGACGCGTTCGTGGCCGGTTATCGGCAAGTGTCCGGGCGCGCGGTGGACATGGACGAGGTGGAGCGGCGGTCCGCCGATGAGATTCGCCGCCGACTCGCCAGCGACACGCCCCCGCCGGAGCGGCTCAAGGGCTACTGGCTGGCCTTCGCCGACAAACACCCCGCATGATCGACGCGAGTTGGCGCGAGCGCCTCGACGCCGTGGCCTCCAGCGCCGGGTTGCCGACGTCGCGTCACCCGCGCCTCGGAGACTGGGTGCGCGGCGTGAGCGACGCGTACAACCAGGCGGCCTTCCCGTTGCGCTGGACCCCGGAACGGACCGCGGCCCGGCTCCACTTCTTCCTGCCGCGCGACGCGATGAAGGTGGCCACCGCCCTCCGCGACGTGCCCTTGCCCGAGGGCGACGGCCCCTTGCGCCTGCACGACTTCGGCGCGGGCATCGGCGCCAGCGCGCTCGGCGCCGTGCTCGGGCTGCGCGCACGCGGCGTGTCGCGACCGATTCGGCTGGGATTGAGCGACAGCGACGCCGCTGGGCTCGCACTGGCCGCGCGGGTGCTCGGCGGCCTTCCTGGGGTCGAGCTCAGTCGCGAACTGTCGCTACCCGACCTCGTACTTTTCAGCAACGTGCTCGTCGAAGTCGACCACGGGCGCCCAGAGCCCGCCCGGATCGAGGCCCACGCGCGCCTAGTGCAAAATCACCGCGCCTCCCTCGTGCTCGTCGTGGAGCCGGCGCTGCGGGACTGCGCCCGTCGTTTGCAGGCCGTACGCGATCGACTCGTGGCCGCCGGGGTCCCGGTGCTGGCACCATGTACCCACGATGCGCCCTGTCCCCTGCTCCGTCGCGACACTGACTGGTGTCACGACGACCTCCCCGTCGATCTCCCGCCCTGGCTCCATCCCGTGGCCCGGGGCGCCGGGCTGCGCTGGCAAGGTCTCACCTACGCCCGGCTGGTGCTGGGGCAGGCGCCCGCTGCCCGCCCCTGCTTCCGAGTGGTCGCGCCCCCCCGCGACAGCCGGGGCCGCAAGGAGCGACTGCTCTGCGGCACTCTGGATGGCGACGTGCTCACCTGGGTGGATCGCCTGGAGAAACATGCGAGCGAGGCCAACGCAGCCTGGGCCACGCTTGGGCGTGGCGATGGCCTCGACCTCGTCCCGGCGGGAAGACGGGTCGAGCCAGCGACCGAGGTTCACCCGTGGCGTCGGCCGCATGACGGATAGTCGTTTCGTGTCGTGGTCATCACAACGAGGTGCGGAGACACCATGATCCTCTTCCTGCTCGCCTGCGGACCGTCCCTCGACAGCGCCGACTCCGCCGGCACCACCTGCACCTCCGGCCACTACTGGGAGGGCGGCAACTCAGAGTCGCCCTTCATGAACCCCGGGCAGGACTGCGTGGCTTGCCACGCATCCGGGGAGGGGCCCGACTACACGCTCGCGGGCACGGTGATGGGCGACTACGCCGACGACGACGACTGCAACGGCGTGGAGAGCGTGGTGGTGAGCATCACCGATGCCGACGGCAACAAGCTCTCGCTCACGTCGAACTCGGCGGGGAACTTCTACACGAACGAGGCCATCGCGATGCCCTACACGGTGGTGCTCGAGAAAGACGGCGCCACGCGCGAGATGAGCGGCGAGCAGGAAGACGGCGCCTGCAATCGCTGCCACACCGCCGGCGGCGAAGAAGGGGCCCCGGGACGGGTGGTGGCGCCCTAGTCCGGCGATTGTCGCGACAATCGTTGACAACGACAACTACGCAGCTTATACTATAAATATCCTACGTACATGCCCGCCCTCCGTCCCGGAGTGCTCGGGGTACGCTCGCCCGCACCTGGAGGTTCCTGGTGCCCGCGATCAAGCTCCCTGCCGCCCGTGTCCAGCTCGTCGCCACCGACACCACCGAGCTTTGGATCGACCTCACCCGCTACATCGAGACCCTTGGAG